>CAYPHJ010000189.1:0-5296 GCA_964410485.1 uncultured Syntrophobacteraceae bacterium | reverse complement strand
TTTCTTGACTTCCGCTGCGATGATGGCTGGTTTCCCGGCAAACGTGACCCTGGCCCCTTTAACTTCGCCTTTGTCTTTCGGTCCGAGCTTTATGTCCTGATTCTCCAGGTACCAGCTCGGCCCAAGGTGAACAGAAATCCAACCACCACTGCCTCGCCACATCATTCCCGGCCCCGGCTGAGCAAAAGACAGTACCGGGACCAAAAACATAAGCACTCCACAAATACCAAAGTCAAAATACGCATCATCTTTCCTCCTATCGAAACTAGGAAGATTTACCCGCAAGGTCTGTACCAAAAGAGATCGTAGGTTTCTTTGAGAATTTGGGACCGTTACTGAGCAACAGCCAATCAGAGCTTTGCAGGGTTAACAAAATGGCAGCGGATAAATCGCAGAGTTGCGAAAGGTCGTCGTTCAAAAGATGGAGGCCAAAACCGAATCCAGCGCGAAGCGATATCGAAACCGCAGCTCGATGCGGTAGTCGTTTTGCCTCTCGCCATATTCGGTCCGCTCTTTGCCCAGGAGAAAAGCCGTGCGAAACCGCAGGTCCACATTGGTTGCCGGGCTATATGCGATTTCGGGAATTAGCGAAACGCTCCCGTCCGTCAAGTTGACAATTGAGGTTAGCGCCGGTGTCAGGTACAGAATGTCGAACGGCTGTTTTTGACTCGCCCGAACGTAAAGGTAATGCCGCCCTGGATTCGGCCTGCCATAAGCCCCGTCCAGCAGCTGGCGTCCCTGCCTTAGACCACGATCGTCTCCCGTTGCCAAAAAGGTCCGGTGGCTGTCCTCGACGAAGCCAAAAAAATCTTTCATTTCACTGCGGCTGAATCCGGTGCCGTTTCGGTAATACTCAAGAATATACGTGGTCTCCTTCTCGGTCAGATAACGAAGGCCCAAAAGATAACTGATCGCATCGAATTCACGGATTGAAACCCTTCCCTGCCTGTCGATCGCACTGAGCCTCTGATTATGGATAAAGGCCCATTCTCCGTGGATCACAAAATTCGTCGCCAAATTTTTAGCGAAGTCAAAGCCGTATCGGTTGGGCCGGCTCGCGCCCGTTAGAACCATAAGGTCGATATCGGTATCGTAAAGCAGAAAGTACGATTTCGCGGCAAAATTAACGTTGTTCAGCTCGCCGAACCTTGTATTGACATGTTTGTAGACCGGCAGAAGTACCGTACTCAGGGCCGCTGTTCTCATCGGCCCGTCGAAGCTCCAGATGAAGTCCGCCGTGGCCATAATGGATCCTTCCAGCGCCTCCGTGGGATCCTCGGGATTTTTCGGTCGATCAATGAAATTCACCGGATTCCACGCGTAACCCTTCCCCCATTTCAGAATCTTTTTACCAGCTTCCAGTGTGAAGCCAGAGGTTGGTTTCGCGGAGACGAAGCCCTCGAAGAGTTTGGTGTCCTCATTCCACCCGTCGAACTCGTTACGGACCAAACTGTCGGTCCGAAAAAAAGCTGAAAAGATGTCTCTTTTGTAGCTCCCTTCGAGCCGGAGACGAAAATTGTACTGGTCGAACAGGCCTCCCCGGTCGCGGTTGAAGAATCGCAACCGATAGAACGCTGAGTCTCGATCGAGTCCCAAGAGCGTAGGTTGAAATTCAAAAAACCCGCCGAAACTATACGGCTTGTCGGCGGCTGCCGCGACCTGTTTCTCAACTTCGGCTAAATCGACTTCGTATTTTTCCTGGGAATAGGCGGACGGCGTGAAAAGTGAAAGGAGAAATAAAAGCAAAAGTCCTGTGCGGCGGGCCAATGTTTCACCGGATCGTATCGACCTTCGGGAGAAATTCCAGCGTGAAGACTTCATCGGGGACGACTCGCCTCTTCATTCGCGCATAGACCATGATGGACTGATATCCTTTGTAAAGCGGGCTGTCCGTTTCCACGACCGAAGGCCGCACGATCCCGTCGTCAAAAGACTTCCTTTCTTTGAAGTAGAGAGTCTTGATCAGAAGCCCCGTCGCGGCATAACACTCGATTTTAGTCGGGACAACGTTTTTCTTGTCTACCCACATCTTGAGCCGATCGTAGGCGACGGCTCCGGTCTTGGCTTTGAGATCCAAAACATACTCGTTGCCCTGTTCCTCCAAATCCACAACATCATACTCGACTGCGTAATCGAGCCGCATGATATCGGCGTTATTGAAGACACCGCCGACAACCGACTGTAGGCTAGTGATACGAATGGCTCTTCCAACGTCCGGAATGTAGAGCCACATGTTATCACCTAATCTCAAAGTAGCCCTGCCCTTTTCGCTTGCCGGCGAAAGGAAGAGGGAGACCACCTTATCGTGCCCTTTTTTCAGCGTATAGAGTAGGAATTCTCTCTTGGCTCCGCTCGGCTCGATATTGATTAACATGCGGTAGGACTCGAATGACTCCGGCTGAAGATTGGCATCCACTTTCTTGAGAATCGACGCTCCGTCGAGGGCATGCACCGTGTATCCCGATAAAAAGACCAATAGAATAGCTCCCATGATCCCGAGAATTTGTCTTGAGACTAATTTGCGTCCAGCTTCGCGCAGTGACCGCTTTACCCTCCTTTGGGACTGTGTCTGAATGTCATTCTGAGGAGTACAGCGACGAAGAATCTGCTTTGCCTTTATAAGAACCGTGAAAAGCAGATCCTTCACGGAGTCTATCCTGAGCTTTGCCGAAGGGTTCAGGATGACACTACGCGCCAAACGAAATTGACGTGAGGGCAACGCAACTCGCATCTCAGCTCTCCTATACGTGCCTCAACGCATCGATGGGTTCCATTCTTGAAGCCTTGTACGCTGGCTGAACGCTCGCCAAAACCGAAATGACAATCACCATCACGCTAGCGATAACGACTTCCAGCGGGGCAATAGTCGGTGCAAGTGTCAGGGATTGAGCCTGCCCGAAAGCGAAGGAAACCTTCCACACATTTAAAACCAGGATAATGGCCAATCCTAGGAGAGCGCCAGATACGGCACCAACGAAGCCTAGAAACAAGCCTTCAACAAGAAAGAGAGACAGGATCTTGCGTGGCAGAGTCCCAATGGCAGCGATGGTGCCGATCTCTCTGACCCGCTCATAGACCGCCATGATCATCACGTTGAGAATGCTGATCAGGACAACCGCGATGAGCATGAGTCTGATAAAGAATGTCATCATGTCGATCATCCTGGCGATGTTGGCAAATGGCGAGAGCTGGGACCACGTATGGACGTCAAATTGTGGTTTTGGCCCTTCCGACCCAAGCTGTGCCCGGATCACGTCGGCCACTCTCTCCACCTGGCCGAGGGCCTTCAAACTAACCGCAATCTCACTCACCTCTCTGGACTGCATGCGCAGGATCTCCATGGCGTCCTCCAGATGGATGTAGGCATCGCGGCCCCCGGGCCCGGTGACGCTCGCCAGGATCCCGCTGACCAATAGAGTTTTCCCGTTGACCGACCCGTCCTTGTTGGTTGCCACGACCACGACAGTGTCACCGACTTTGGTATTGAAGCCTCGCGCCAGCAACTCCGGTACCAGGATTTTGCCTCGTTCCAGGGCCGTAAGACTTTTCTCCCCCTGCACGATCCGAGAGGGCATCTGCGTACTAACGCTGAACTCCTTCTCCGGATAAACTCCGTTGACCCTGACGTTGGTGGTCTCGGCAAAATTGCTGAACAACGCACCGAACTTGATACGCTCGGAGAACGCAGCAATTTCGGGAATCGACTGCAGTACTGCCGTGACACGGGAGGCCTCCTGAGAGGTCATATTTAAAGTCAAAGGCAGACTCTCGATAGCGGCCACATAGCCGCGCCGGTGGATCTGCAAATCGCCGAGATAAGACTTGGTGATATCGGAAATCATCAGTTCTTTAAAAGAACCGCTGACGGAGACAAAAACCAGCATAAAAACCACGCCTACAGTGATCAACGACACAGTGAGCGCGCTTCGCCTCCTGTAACGCCGCAGATTTCGGATGGCGATCTTGGCAATGTTAAACATTGACTGCCCGCCTTTCTTCCCGCTGCAGGAGCCTGCCGTCTTCCAGCGTGTACACCAGCTCGGCCTCGCCGATGATCCGCGTGTCGTGAGTCGAAAAGATAAAAGTCGTGCCGAAACTGTCTCTCATTTGTTTCATCAAGCGGAGAATCATATACGCGGTGTCGTGATCCAGGTTCGCCGTCGGTTCATCCGCCAGAACCAGCTTCGGCTGGGTGACGAGCGCGCGAGCAATGGCCACTCGTTGCTTCTGGCCGCCCGAAAGTTGCTCCGGCATCTGGCTTTTTTGCTCTAACATTCCCACGGCATTCAGAAGCTTCAGCACCCGGCTGTGCCGCTCGGCGGTTGGCGACTGTTGCACCATCACGAGCGGGTACTCGACGTTCTCAAAAGCAGTCAAAACCGGAACCAGGTTGAAGCTCTGAAAAATAAAGCCGATGTTTTGCCCGCGGAATTCTGCAGCTTGGCGTCGTCCCAACTGAGCCACATTCACGCCTGCAACCTCGAGGTGCCCACTAGTGGGTTTGTCCAGGCATCCGATGAGATTGAGCAACGTTGTCTTTCCGCTTCCAGACGGACCGACGAAGGCGAGGAACGCGCCGGGTTCGATGGCAAAGCTAACCCCCTGGAGGGCTTTCACTTCAATGCTGTCCGTTGCGTATGTCTTGCTTAAATTCTGTGCGACGATAAGGCTCATCTCAGATTGCTCTGCCTGCGGCCGTGTCCGGTTAGGCCATTGCGGGTCGATGTGTAGCGAGCGCAACATGCATGCCACGGAAGCCGACTCAGTTACTGCGAAGATTTTGGTGATCCGATTCGCACCCTTGCGAATAATAATGAAGATGGTTTGCGGTGCTGCGAATAGTCCCCTTAAACCTTGAACGTGTTCGAGGATCGGAGGAACGAGAACAAAGCCCCCGACCGGTCCCGACGAGTGCCGTATCCGCCGACAAAAAAGCCTAGCGGGACAAGCCAGACCAGTCTGAGAGCGAAATCCAGTTAAAGCTTTTACCTTGCCCGCAAAAGCGGCTCAATCGAGCCTTGAACATGCGATGAAAAAGTCATCGCAATTTGGAGTCGTCATATAGCCCGTATTTGTTTAATTTGTAGCGCAGGGCGCGCTCGCTGATCCCGAGCATTTCAGCGGCGCGTGTTTGAACACCGCCTGAACGGGCCAGAGCCTCCGTGATCATCCTGCGCTCTACTGCTTCCACGGCCGCCGGAAGGGTTGCGTGCTTTCGCTCCTCTCCTTCAAACCCCTGGGTGCTCAATGGAAGATCTGCGCTTCCAATCACGTCGTCTCTTGTCAGCACCACCGC
>CAYPHJ010000188.1:0-5327 GCA_964410485.1 uncultured Syntrophobacteraceae bacterium | reverse complement strand
ACGGCCGCTCGCTCATTCGGAGCGGCAGCGGTGAGTAATGTGCCAAAGGTAACCAGGCAGGAAGTGGCGGTTGGCTCGCGGCATCGCTGGTCTCTTAGAGGTTTCTTTTCAGCTTCAAAAGCCACCGCTAAGCTCTTGAACGATGCGTTTTATGCTTCCTTACGTTGTTAAATCAAGACGTTGCCTTGGTCCGACCCCGGAGGGGGAGCCCCCAACCAGAGGCCCTTGAACCGGCAGCTCAGTTTCAGCGGAATACGCACTCGTGCGAGCAACGGAATTTCTCTTGCTGGTGCGGGCTCGATTCTCAGTCGAATGATTCTAGGCGGTCGGCTCCTGGGAGCGGCAAGACTCGTTTGAGTTCAGTCTCTTCCATATGTCTCATGCTAGCCTGAATGCCCGCTGCTCTATGGATGGACATTTTCGAGAAACCAGTCTGTTGGTAGCTCCCGACCTACCCTTGCCTCATGTGCCCGGCGCAAGACCTCGCATCCCACAGCGGCAAATTGAAGCCCAATGCCAACATTGTTGCAGAAACAACTTATTGCGTCCGGGCTCTCTCGGCCCGGAATTTCGCCGTTGACCAGTTGAGGCAGGGTGGGGAGATCGTCCCAGTTGTCTAGAACTTCGCCCTTGAGCGGATGGCGAAAACCATCGGTCAAATCTGGAATCGTACTAGGATCCACCTCGAGTACATTGTAGACGGGTTTGGCTTGCCACCAGTGGATAACGAGCGGTCGCGCCCTCTGATAGGTGGTATCGTCTAATTCACAACGTTTGACACACGAAACATGCGTCCCAGGCCGGAGAAGACTTCCAGAAAAAAGGGGCGAAAGTGAATTGGTTGCGCAAATAATAACGTCAGCGCCTTCCAGGGCGCCTTCCACGGTATCGGCGGCTACAAGGCGCGCCGAAACTTTTTCCTGCATCTCCTTGACGAAACGAGCCCGGTTCTCCAGGGTGGGGCTGTAAACTTTCACGGAATCGAACTTCAGAACCGCACAACAGGTTAAAAGATGGGCGCTGGCCTGCCAGCCCGTGCCGAGAAGGGCCATGATCTTCGAGTCCTGCCGGGCAAGATAGCGTGCAGCGATCGCATCTGCGCCTGCAACACGCATCTTCTGTACAAACCCGTCCGGAAATATCGCTAACGGTTCCCCGGTCTCAGTGCTAAAAAGCATCACCAATCCAACGTAGCGGTCTCCGCCCGCCAATGGCAGTTTGTCTTTGCGGACTCCTCCCGCCTTTTCATACCAATGCACCACACTGGAATTGAGGCGAAGCGCTGCTATTCTCTCGCGGGGAAATACTCCGCTCATCGTCTTATACTCGTACATGCGGTTATTACCAATGGGAGACAAAACGTCGTAACGAGGCACAGTTGCCGCTTTTCCGCTTCCGAGATCGCGGTAAGAGTTCTCGAGCACGTCCAAACATGCATCCACCGGGAGTATCTGTTCGATCTCTTCGTTACTTAAAAGCAGCATAATTTCAGCCTTTCTTGAGCGGCACTCCGCCTATTTCAAAAGTTCGACAATATCGGGGGAAACCGCCAGTAGTTTTCGCAGTGACGCTTCGCCCTGGGCGCCCGGGACCGCCTCTGGAGCCGGAACGCCGGCCGCCATTTTCTTGAAGTCCGCAATGAAACGAGGATCTTCATGCATCTTCATAAAGCTATTGCGGAGCTCCACAACTGCTTCTTTGGGAGCGCCTGGGGGCAAATATATCGACCGGCCGAAAGACCTCAGCGCTGCGATGGCGCTGAGGCGCTCAAGCTGGTCACTCGTGAGGGCGCCAACAAGCTTAGTATAGACCTCAGCGACCGTGGGCATGTCGGGCACGATCGGATCGCGCACGATGTTTCCGCCGGAACCCAAGAGCCCCATCTGGAAAAGAATTACAACGGTCTTCTCTTCCTCGAGGGACTTATATATAGGCATATAGTTGATGGGCTCATCAATGGTCACATCGACTTCGCCTCTCAGTAGAGCAGGACGGACTGCCGAAAAACCGGGGAAACCATAGAGGGGTTTATTCTCGATGCGAAAGATGTCCAAAGCAATTTTCATTGCTGAATCTCCCACCGCTCCACGGCTCGTTGCACCCATGACAACGGGCCTCCCGAACTTTTTAAGATCCAGCACCGTTTTTACTCCAAAGTCGCTGCGAGCATAGAGAAATAAGCTTTCCCCAGAGTTTCCGATGAGCGGCATCTCACGGAGGTCATATCGGACACCTTCAAACTTGACTAACTGTCGCTGAACAATTCCCGCCGACGCCACGCCAACCGTCAGGGGATCACCTTTGGCCCTGTGATATAGATGATTGAAGCCGATCGTGCCCCCTGCACCCGTCATGTTCAGAACCACAAAGTTCGGCTGCCCGTCTATATGGCGACCCCAATTGCGCGCCACCAACCGGGCAAATACATCTGTGCCTCCGCCAGGGGCAAAAGGCACAATCATGCGCATCGTCTTACCTTTAAAAATCGAGCTGGCCCACAGAGTATTGGCACTAGCTATGTTCGCAACAAAAATGGCAAGAAATGTTAACAAATAAACTATCGGCTGAGAGGTGCGCCTGACCATCGGAAATATCTCCCTTAAACGCATTGATCGCGACTTCTCTGTCCGCACGGCGGATGTAGAGTGCCGCGGCGCTTTTATTCTGACCGAAATCGGTTCCGGTTTTCCAACCAGCACAACGTATTGGCCTGGTCTTCTTTTGTCAAGGCGACGATCCGTTAAGTTAATTTAGTGTGGCTCCATCGATCCCACGATGATCCTCGGCATCAGCCGGAGCACAGCGCAACGGTTACTTGAACGGATTTACGTGAAGCTTAGAGTGGAGACGCGCACCGCGGGCGACCATACGGATGCTAGCAAAAAGCTAGTCGAGTCCACGATACTACGCTTTGTTGCCGAGCTCGCCTTTGACGCCCTAAATAAATGCCGCACCTGATCAAGTTGGACTCATTCAACAGAGCTCCGCCGAGTAACTCCGAAGCTCAACTGTTAACAAAAGATTTGATCCCAAAGGGTATGCTCTCTGCTTCGGAATATCGCCTGGCGCTGGTTCCCACGGCAGATCACATGGTAAAATGCTCCGGCGTCTTCAACCCTTGGGTTTCGCGTCATCCGCTATCGCACGACCTAGCCATAGCAATACGAAAGCCTAGACACCAGCCCCTTTGGCGTCCCGACTAAAAGGTGGACATGGTTGGAAGTAACCATATAGTTCAGCACGGAGAAACCAAACCTCTTCTTTGCTTCGACAACCCAATGCAAATACCGGCGACGATTTCGCGCGCAAACGTTAGTAGGAATGGCTTTGTCATGATCCCCCAAGTCTTAGTCACGTTGAACTTTTGAACCCTTAAACCATTGAACCGCGGCTTGGCCGCTGACGGCTTGAACGAAGCGCAGCGATTGAACGGCTTGAACCTTTCGGCGGGCTCAGGGCAGACTCTTTGAACGAATCTTTACGATTCGGTTTGCTCATGGCATCGCTTGTCCCTTAGACTTACTTTTCACCAAGATCGTGATAGCCTTGCAGAAACACTGCTTGAGGTATAAAGTTTCCTATCTTATACCTTTGGAGTTCGGGCATGGGAATGAATATTAAAAGCGAGAATACTCACCGCCGCGCGAAAGAGCTTGCCCGGATCGCGGGCGAGACAATTGCCGAGGCTGTGGACCGCGCGGTGACAGAACGTCTTGAACGCTTGCGGAGGCGGCACAACCCGAAGGCACTCGCCGAAAGGCTTTTGAAGATCGGACAGCAATGCAGTCGATTGCCTGTGCTCGACCGCCGTGCACCCGATGAGATGTTGTACGACAAGCATGGGCTACCGCAATGATCGTCGTGGATGCGTCTGCACTGATTGCAATCCTCGGCAGGGAATCTGATGCGGCCCTGTATGCAGAGGCCATTGCCGAGGCCGATCCGCCGCTGATTTCCGCGGCTACCCTCCTTGAAGTCAATATCGTGATGCTCAACCGGCACGGCGCCAGAGCCGCGCGCATAGTCGACAAACTCATTCAGGAGGCCGGCTTTCAGATCGAAAGTTTCACGCCACAGCAGGCCGAGCTTGCACGCGAAGCCTACGCTCGCTACGGCAAAGGCCGACAAAAAGCGGGACTCAACTACGGCGACTGTTTTTCGTATGCACTGGCAAAAGCGACGGGGTTGCCGCTCCTGTTCAAGGGGGAGGATTTTTCAACTACCGATATCATACCAGCGGAAATAAAAAACTGATTTTGCGGACCTGTGGCAATTTCCGCCGCGCAGAAAACACAGAGTTTTCATTCCGCCATTGGCTAGGACAGCGGAACCTGGCGTTCCTGGCTTCAGCTTTCGTTATGAAATGATCGACTTCCCAGCAGCTGTCGGCCGCTGGCCCGGGTAGTTTAAAAACATTGGATCGGACCATGCTATGTCTCTGCAGACTCAGTGTCTTCAACACCAGGGAACAGTGTTTTCTAGCCTTAGCGGCTCGCTTTTGCTGTCAAAATCGCGGTCGTAAGCCTCTCCTCGTTCGCGCAACGCATACGCTCCATCAATGTGGTCAACTTCTCGATGCAGCGCTTTGAATCCAGGTTCATTTTTCACATTAGCGACAAACTCCAAACTCCCAACCGCAATCGCTTCCGACCAGCGATTCTCTCGCACTCTGCGCCCGACCTCAAGCGCTTCGTCGACCCATTGGCGATGTGCTCGTTGAAACTCCGTCATCTCGTTTGAGCGTTCCGCGGTTTGTTTTCTGTCGCTTGGCCGTTTACGGGTGGAACCAAGCGCAGCGGTGGGACGACTGGGACGATTGGAACCGGCCGCGTTATGCCGGCTTCTGAATTTCACGATAACCGCTGTGCACCCATTTGGATGGATGGTTGACCACACCGGCACGAATCATGTTCAGATCGATGTAGACCAGACAGCGATGCACTGTGACGACGATATCCAACGTCCACACTGACCCTGAGCTCTAATGAGTTTTCTTCTGACACGTAGCTCCTCCTCCCGTAAACAAGATCGATCCATCATCCTTCGGTCTCGTCTACTTACAGAGCCACGTATTCTGGTGAGAGAATATGGCACCATCCCGGTCGACCCCTCGGATGATGCAGGTGACGAGGGCGACATTTCAGGCTATAGCGAACCTGAATGAACAGGCCACTGACCCCAAGAGCCACACCCTCGTCAGGATCACTTATACCTTAAGCTCTCCTGCTCTGTCACCTGCAAATTCCGATGGTAGACCCCCAGCCCCCACGCACGGGCCCCGATTTGGGCAGCGTTTCCGTTTATCGAGTTACAGGGGCTGTGAGAAT
>CAYPHJ010000187.1:0-5344 GCA_964410485.1 uncultured Syntrophobacteraceae bacterium | reverse complement strand
GGTGTCGGCTGGGTTCCCTACATGATGGACCGCATGGACGAAGAGCAGGAGCGCAAAGGCCACTATTCGCCGCGCTGTAAGCTCAAACCCAGTGAATACATCAAGAAGGGCAACATCTTCTTCGCCGTGGAAGTCGAAGAATCCGCTTTGCCCCTGGCGGCTCAAGTAGCCAATGAAAATGCCTTCGTTTGGGCTTCCGATTACCCGCATGAGCGCGATCAACGGGATTTCAGCCAGGACATCCCGAACTTGATCGGCCGCAAGGATGTGAGCGACGAGCTGAAGCGAAAGATCTTCTGGGAGAACCCGCTGCGCTTTTATCCGCGCCTGCGCGCGCGAGTGGAAAAAGGCGAAAACCAAGCCGAGGCAGCGACGGGATAGTGTACGGCTTACATCGGTTGCGCAGATCCAACACTATGGAAGGATTGTGAACCGCCCAATCCGAACAGGCCTGTATACCTCAAAATCCGTCCGATCAAGGGTAAAAACACGGCGCAGTCGTTCTCGCTCAGCCGTGCGGACCAGAGCGGCATCCGCCAAATCCATCGGAAGATCCCGATACTTCCGCATCAACTCTCGTATACGAGCCACGTCGGCCCCGTCCAAGAGCAGCAACCGTACTGCCTCAGAGTCCAACATGTCCCAGAGCGCATCCTGCGCTTTCCAGGAGAAATTGAGGAGGTACATGGCTTCAGTCACTACCGGCCAAATCGTGCCCATAGGCTCGTTTAGAGACTCCAGGACATGCTTACAACGCTGATGCTCCTGGTCGTCCGCGTGAATTAGCGCCACCAGAGGCCCAGTGTCCACGAGGATCATCGCCGCTTCTTTCTCTTTTGCAACAAAATTCGCCGGAACTTTTCTCCTGTCTGTACTGAAAGGTCGCGCGGGCCTCCACGCACGCACCCGATTAGGTGGGCAAGCAAGTCATACGGCCGCTTCTTTTCGCTACCACCTTTGTCCTGCTCCGCAAGCATTCCAAGGGCGTCGCGAATAACCTCTGACTTTGTTTGCCGCCTCTTCCTCGCAAGCCTCTCAACCAAGCGTTCCGTTCCAGGATCCAGTCGCACACTTAGCGGCATATCCGCGCCTCTCTTGCTTGTAATACAGTGAGCGTACTACAAAGAACTGGTTGTCTTCAACAACCCCACCGGAGACATCTTGCCTGTGGTGAGTTTTATCCTCCCATCCCACAAGCAGGACTTCTCCACGTCGGTCAAAAATCAGAATGTCCCTTTTTGTTTGCCCGGCAAAGCAGATGCTTTACTTCGTTCAGCATGACACAGGAACCGTTCGGTAGTTTCGTGGTGCTGCCCACGTCAACCACTTAGCGGAAATCTCTGCTGGATGTAGTGGCGGGAGCAGCTTTCACCTTGGGTTCCCAGAATTCTTCCGCAATGAGATGAACCAGGCCGTCTTCGACTTGAAGCTTTCCAGTAATGCCGACGAAATTAACCGTCTTTGCCAGCAGGGCGTAGCGTTTAAGGACACTTTCCCATACGACTATATTGACAAAGCCGGTTTCGTCCTCCAGCGTCATAAAAACTACCCCGCCGGCGGTGCCTGGCCGCTGGCGGCAAATGACGAGACCGGCATAAGAAATTCTCTCGCCGTTTTTCATTGTGGCTACGGTGCGAGCGTCGGGTAATCCTCGTAGCGCGAGACTTGGACGCAACGGTTCCAGCGGATGGCGGCGTGGACTATGCGATGTCGTGCGGTAGTCCCATTTGACCTCATCGAAAGCGCTCAATGGGTCGAACATAACGCGCGGCTCGCGGGACTGAAGAGACAGCGATTCTTTGCGCTCGTGAACCGAGCGCCGCACGTGCCACAGAGCCGAACGACGATCGCAGCCAAAACCCTCGAACGCGCCCGCTTCTGCGAGTTTGCTGAGGGAGCCTTTGTCTAAAGCGCAACGCCGAACAAAATCGTCCAGCGAGATGAAAGGTCTCTCGCTGCGTGCGCGCGCCAGTCGCTGCCAGGCGCTCTCGGCCAAGCCTTTCACGTATCTCAAGCCCATACGCACCGCAAAATCGCCCGTACCATGGACCAGCGGCTCCAGCGTGCAATCCCATTCACTTTGCATCACATCAATCGGTCGCACGGCAATGCCGTGACGCTTGGCGTCCTCGACAATGGTTGCCGGGGCGTAAAATCCCATGGGCTGGGCGTTCAGCAAGGAACAAGCAAATTCCGCCGGATAATGACACTTGAGCCATGCGGTAGCATACGCGATGAGCGCAAAACTGGCGGCGTGGCTTTCGGGAAAACCATATTCGCCGAAACCACGGATTTGCTCGAAGACTTTTTCGGCAAATTGGGGCGCGATTCCCTTCGCCTGCATGCGTGTGAGGAACCGCTCGCGATGGCGTTCCATGCGCCCCGTGCGGTGCCAGGCCGCCATATCGCGTCTCAGTTGATCGGCTTCTCCGGGAGTATAGTCCGCGGCGACAACCGCAAGTCGCATCACTTGTTCCTGAAAAATCGGCACCCCGAGAGTCTTCTCTAGCACTGGAACCAAACTCGGATGAGGAAATTCCACCGGCTCCTGGCCGCTGCGGCGCCGCAGATATGGATGGACCATCCCTCCGGTAATCGGCCCAGGCCGGACGATGCTGACCTCAACTACGAGATCGTAGAAGTTGCGGGGTTTAAGCCGCGGCAGCATCGCCATCTGGGCCCGGCTCTCGATCTGAAACACGCCGACGGTATCGCTCTTACAGATCATGTCGAAGACTTTGGCATCTTCGGCGGGAAGGGTTGCCATCGAAAGCTCGATGTGCCGGTGCCGCAGTAAAAGATCGAAACAAAGATGGAGTTGCGTCAGCCCTCCCAAGCCCAGCAAATCGACCTTAAAGAGACCAAGATCCTCCAGATCGTTCTTATCCCATTGGATCACGGTGCGCTCCGGCATAGTCGCGTTCTCGATGGGCACGATATCGTTCACAGGTTCGTGGCCCAACAGAAACCCGCCGGGATGAATCGAGAGGTGGCGCGGGCAATCGAGAATCTCATTGGCGAGCTGAAGGAGCTGCTGTTGCTGTTGCGTCGACGAGTTCAAACCCATCTGCTGCAGTGCCGCCGGCGCGAGGCTCTCATACGACGAAAGGAGTTTAGCGGCACGGTCAAGCTCCGTCTCAGAAAATCCCAGCGCTTTGCCGACATCGCGCAATGCCGAACGGGTCCGATACCGTACAACGTTTGCCACCATGGCAGCGCGCTCGCGCCCGTATTTTTCATAGACATGCTGGATGACTTCCTCCCGCCGGTCATGCTCGATGTCGAGATCGATGTCAGGAGGCTCGGCCCGCTCTTTCGAAATAAAGCGCTCGAAAAGCAAACCCATCCTTACCGGATCAATGGCGGTGACGCCGAGACAATAGCAAACCGCCGAGTTAGCCGCCGAGCCGCGCCCCTGGCACAAAATGCCTTTGTCGCGGCAAAACTCGACGATCTCCCACATGGTCAAGAAATAACCCGGGTAATCCAGTGAATTAATGATGTCGAGCTCTCTGTTGAGCTGATCCACAACACGGTCAGGAATGCCTTCGGGGTAGCGCTCTTTGGCGCCATCGAAGGTCAATTGGCGCAACCAGTCCGCCGAAGTCGTCCCACCGGGCATGGACTCGGAGGGGTACCGGTAGCGAATTTCGTCGAGTGAAAATCGGCAGCGCTCGCCAATCTCCAGGGTGCGATTCAGGGCTGCCGCATCATCGGCAAACAATCGCGCAAACGCATAAGGCGCTTTGAGCGCGTGCTCGGCGTTGGGCCTGAGCTTGCGGCCGCAGCAAGCGACGGAAATGCCGTAACGAATCGCGGTGAGCACATCCTGCAGCGGCCGCCGCGCCGGCGTATGGTAGAGCACCTCATTGGCGGCTATGAGTCGAAACCCGTAATGTTTCGCGCGGGGGCGCAACCGCCTTTCCTGTTCCACTTCTTCATCACGCCGGTGCCGCGCGACCATGGCATAGATTCGATCTTGGAAAGCGTCACGGAGATTGCCGGCAACTGTCTTCGGCTCCGATTCAGCGACAATTAAACTCCGGTCTCCGCCCCACAGCGCGATAAGTCCAGCGGCATAATGATAAACCTCGCTCCAACTGACTGCGCTCTCGCCTTTGTCGGAGCGCAGCCGCCCGATGGTCAAAAGCCGGCACAGATTGGCATAGCCGCCGCGATCCTGGGCCAAAAGAACGATCGTCGAGCCGTCTTCCACCGAAACTTGAGAGCCCGTGATGAGACGCAGTCCCAATTCGCGTGCCTTGACATGCGCGCGCACGACACCGTAAACGCCGTCTCTATCCGCGAGCGCCAGAGCAGGCATGCCGAGACGGCAAGCTACCTCGACCAACTCGTCCGGATGGCTTGCCCCTTCCAGGAACGAAAAATTGCTCTTGCACCACAGTGGAACGTAGGAAGACATAAAACCGAGGAAAATTCTTTTTATCGCGCCAAGACGCCAAGCCTGTCCTGAGCCTATGTCGAAGGGAACGCCAAGAAGGATAAAGTTCAAGGGGTTCAAAACGTTCAACCGCTTCCCTCGTTACACGGCCTCAAAGGCCGCTACTCGGGATGCCCGGTTGTCCTGGTTCCTCCGCTACAGCGGCTGCGCCGCTTACTCAGGATTACCCGGCTGCCCCGAGTAGCGCGGAAGCGCGTATCGAGGGGAGCCGCTGTATCGAAGGACGCTCCCGTTTCAGCCTGAGGCTGATCCGTCCGAAGCCCTGTGACGGACAATCCCCTTTCCCCCGCGTTCGCGGGGGGATTCTCTCCTCTTCCTTTGCGGCCTTCGCGCCTTTGCGGGAGATCCTCCGAATTAACGGGACTGTCCCCTTTCAGAAGGAAGACTGTCCCCTCACCCCAAATGCTTGTGGACGAAATCGATGATCTTTGCGATGGCCCGATGGGCGGCTGGGGAATCGGTATTCCTGGTGATGAAACCTTCGGCCTCGCCCTCGAACAGCTCCAGCTCCAATTCGCCACCGGCCCTGCGATAATTTGCCACGAAGCGGTCGAGGTGTGGCCGCGGGTGCGCGGCATCTTCTGTTCCCTGAAGGTAGAGCACCGGCGGCAGCTCAACTTTTTCATTGCGTTCCAGCGCGCGTACGGGGTTACCCTCGGCCATAGCTTCTTCCGTTCCCCAGTATTGGTCATGCAGAGGCAGCACCCGGTCTACGACGTCGGGATACGGCTCGCCGCGCGCCTTCAGTTCCTTGGCATAATAGTAACGGCCCAGGGGATCGATTACAGGCCAGCACAAAACCGCACAGCGCACGGTTGCATCAACCGACGTTGCTCCAGAGGGAAGCGGTACCGCCGAGTAACGAGGATCGCGTGGTCTCAT
>CAYPHJ010000186.1:0-5422 GCA_964410485.1 uncultured Syntrophobacteraceae bacterium | reverse complement strand
CTAGAGTTCAACATAGATGCCCAAAGACGCTGCGTTCGTCCTCGGGGAACTCTACGGCCCAGCGTCTTGGATCGCTAGCTGTAGCTATTACTTCGCCTTTTCGATCTCCCGCACAACACGAAAGCCGACAGCGCGGCCGCTGAAGCTCGGGCGATTACTGAACCGGTGCGACGAACGCGCCCAATCGTGCGCCCGGAACCAACTGCCGCCACGAACCACACGCCTTCCGCAGTCGCCGCCATTCGTTTCTTCCCAAGCCGTTCCGTCCACGGGCGCTCCCTGGTAATTCTCATGCTGGCAGTCCCGCACCCATTCCGCGACATTGCCAGAAGTATCGTAAAGCCCGAACTGATTCGGCTTGAAAGACCCTACCGGCGCGGGCTGCTTGGCATCCCACCTGCTGCCGCAGCCGCGACAATTGGCCAAGCCTTGTATCACCGCGTTTCCCCACCAATAGGTTGTCTCTGTTTGCGCGCGCGCGGCATATTCCCATTCGGCCTCGGTGGGCAGGCGATAACGCCCGCCCGTCTGACCCGATAACCACTCGGCATAGGCCACAGCATCGTTCCAGGAAACCAAAACGGGTTGGCGACCGCGACCAAAACCTTCGTCGTCCGGCAATGTACGGCCGGTCGCCTTGGCAAAGGCGTCATATTGATCGAACGTGATTTCGTGCCGGCTCATGGCAAAGGGCCGTTGAATCACAACGGTGCGAACGGGTTGCTCATCGTTGCCGTGCTTACCCTGGATGTCGCCCATGCGAAATCTGCCCGCCGGAATAACAACCATTTCGGGACCCTGACTCCCGATCTTGAACCGATCGCGAAATACCTCTCCGGGTCTGAAGGCAACTTGCCCCGCCCAGGAAGCACGCGTTTCGAATAGCCAATCACTTTCCGGCTGGTGAGCGAGCAGCAATGCGCCAAGTAGAAAAATCGCGAGAGTCGCGATCGAGATCGTTTTGTTTCGTTTCATGACGGACCTCCTTGGTTTCTGTACGGCTCGCATCTTTTCGATATGAGTTAAACCATCATCGGATAACACGGTTAGCTCTAGCCAAAACGTTGGGCGGAATCGTGAGCCGGATCTGCTTCGCAGTCTTCAGATTAATCACCAGCTCGAACTTCATCGGCCGCTCGATAGGAAGATCTGCTGGTTTAGTACCCTTCAGGATCTTATCTATGTAGATGGCCGAACGGCGGAATAAGTCGGCACGGTTCGCACCATAGGACATAAGGCCGCCATCGTTGACATACTCAATGTGCGGGTAGATGGCCGGAAGGCGATGTGTCGCCGTTTGCATAACGATACGAGCTCGGTTCTGAGTAAAACGCGGGCTTGCCCCGACAACTAACGCCTCGGCACGCTCTTTGGTGATCGCCGTGAAGCCGTTATCAATCGTGTCGGGGTCGCGAGCTGTGAGGATCTGAAGCTTCACGCCGAGGACCCGCGCCACAGCTTCCGTTTCTTTGTATTCCTCTGTAGCCTTCCAACGGTCTACCTGCCTTGCTGTCGTGAAGACCGCAACACGCTTAACCTTAGGTAGAGCTTCCGCGAGCAGCTCTAGGTGTTTTCCCATTAACTCCGTGGCGATGGACGTGAATCCCGTGATATTCCTACCCGGTCGCGCAAAACTAGCCACATGCCCCAATTCCACCGGATCGCTACCCGTTATTATTATAATTGGGATCGTGCTGGTTGCTTGCTGGGCAGCACGGACGGCAATGTTCGACCCCGCGGCAACGATCACGTCCACCTTGAGACCAACCAGCTCCGTTGCTAGATCGGGAAGTCTATCGAATTTCAGCTCCGCAAACCGTCGCTCGATCGCGATATTCTTGCCCTCGACGTAGCCAAGTTCGCGCAATCCCTGCTGTAATGCGTCTATGAACGGCGCTGTCGCGGCAGCGGACGCGGAAATAAGGAGCCCTACCCGAGGAACTTTCTTTGGCTGCTGCGCTGCGGCTGAGCCGCTTAGAACCAAGAGCAAAGCGCCAAGCACAAGACCGGTAACGCTCTGATTCATTGTTTTCTCCCTGCTCACGACTTACGCCTCACCCCTCACCGAATCACGCGATCTGCTCTGGCAAGAACGTTCGGCGGTATTGTTAAACCGATCTGCTTGGCCGTCTTGAGGTTGATGACCAACTCGAACTTCGTCGGCTGCTCGACCGGCAACTCCGCAGGCTTTGCGCCTTTCAGGATCCGGTCTACGTAGATCGCGAGGCGACGGTATTCGTCGACGTAATCTGCGCCATAGGACATCAGGCCACCACCCTCGACAAATATCTTCTGGAAATAGGTAGCCGGCAGGCGATTCTTCGCCGCTTGTTTGATAATGCGCTCCCGATGCTGGAAAAAGCGCGGGCTAGGCGTCACCATAAAAGCCTGGGCACGTTCCCTGGTCATCGTCAGAAACGCATTGTCGATCGCATCGGCGTCTCGCGCTAACAGCTCCTGCAACTTCACTCCGAGCACTCGGGCTGCCGCATCAATTTCTTTGTACTCATCTGTAGCCGTAAATCGGGCTCGATCCGATAATGCGGTAAGGATGGCGATACGCTGAACCCCGGGAACGACCTCCGCGAGCAGCTCGAAACGTTTTCCGACTAACCCCACGGTCATGGAGGCTACTCCCGTGATGTTTCCTCCCGGACGAGCCAGACTTTCAACAACTCCCATTCTTACCGGGTCGACGCCTACCCTGATGACGATGGGAATAGAACTGGTGGCTCTCTTCGCAGCAACTACCGCGGGACCTGCTTCCGCGACAATAACATCCACCTTCAGCTTGACCAGCTCAGCGGCGAGAGCGGAAAGTCGCTCGGGCTTTGCTTCGCCTCTGTGGATCTCAAGGATAATGTTTTTTCCTTCGACGTATCCCAGATCGCGCAGTCCCTGCCGGAATGCGGCGACGAAAGTCGCGGTCGCAGCCGAGGCCGCGGAAATTAGAAAACCTACCCGGGGGATTTTTGCGTGTGGCTGCGCCTGGGCGGAAACGCTGAGCGCAAAGAGCAAAGCGCAGAGGGCAAAACCAAAAATCCTCTTATTCTTCATTGTTTTTCTCCTCACGACTTACGCCTCACTCCTCACGGTTATCGAATGACCCTGTTCGCTCTCGCCAATACATTCGGCGGGATGATGAGACCGATTTG
The DNA here is from genome assembly GCA_964410485.1 of uncultured Syntrophobacteraceae bacterium. Taxonomy (GTDB): domain Bacteria; phylum Desulfobacterota; class Binatia; order UBA9968; family UBA9968; genus CAYPHJ01. The sequence goes on along the minus strand of CAYPHJ010000186.1, from coordinate 2,267 downwards.
CTTCGCGGTCTTTAGATTAATCACCAGCTCAAATTTCGTCGGCTGCTCGACCGGAATGTCAGCCGGCTTGGCGCCCTTGAGGATCTTGTCGATCATGGACGCCGCACGCTTATAGGGCTCGTCCCGGTCAGCGCCATAGGAAATCAACCCACCGTTGGCAATGTAATCTGCTCGAGGGCAAATTGCCGGCAGGTGATATTTTGCGGCCCAGTCTACGATCAATTTTTGATTAGCATTGTCCAACGCACTCCCACCCACCACGAGAGCCGCGCTGCCCGCCTTAAGTGCTTCTTCGAACGCACTTTCGTATCGGTCGGCGCTGCTCACCTCCATGGAATGAAGCTGCAGACCCAGTTGTTGTGCCGGCGGTTGGCTTTCTTTCCATTGTAGTGCGGAGCCTTGGCGACTCCACAGCACCGCGACCCGCGCGATCTTGGGAACAGTTTCCTTGAGTAGCTCCAGTCGTTTGCCGACGATCACGGAAGAAATGGTGCTGAACCCCGTGATGTTTCCTCCAGGCCGCGCCAGATCGTCCACTAGCCCGCCCGCAACCGGATCAGCCGCGCTTACAAAAACGATGGGGATCCTCCGCGTAGCGGTCTTGAGGGCGCGAGCAGCAGGCGTCGAGTATGCGAGAAGCACATTGACGTTGAGACCGATCAGTTCAGCAGCGAGAGCGGGGAGCCGATCGAGATTACCCTCGGTGAATCGATTTTCGAAAACAATGTTCTTGCCTTCAGCATAGCCGAGTTCGCGGAGCTCTCGGCGAATTACACCGGAGCCGCCGCCTGACCGGGAAACCGGACGGGTGCTGAGCCAGCCAATTTTAGCTGTCTTCGTCTGCTGCTGGGCTTGGGCGAGATCAGGCGAAATGAGGGCTAACGCGGCTAGCAAAACTGAGAATATATTCCTAATCATGAGGGGCCCTCCATTTCATATCAAGTCGCCACGCGCGGTAATGGCCGTGTATTTACTGGGATGGTAGCGCTGCAACGCAAGCTTGGTGCCGCTGGTTTACATTGAGGTGCGCCGTCCTAACCCATCATTTTCGCGAGGAATACTTGTTGAAAGCAGCCGGCTTAGAGTTGAGACAATGGCTTACTACAGTAGTCGTTTTGCTACAGGGTGTAGCAAAATTGCGACAGGGTATCCGAGTCGCAACTCGTCGTGAATGGCGCGCACCATTTTCATTTGGTTCCGGCACCAATGAGAGACTCGCCAGGAATATCGACCCCATCAGGCCCCTGGTATTCGCTTAACTGTCGCTCAATTTCCGCCCAAGCCTGTTCACGCTCGGATTCAGCCAATTTTTCGACCGCTCCTCGAAGAAAGGCGGTCTCCTTCAATCTTCGCATCATCTCCGCGCTGGACGAGTAATGACGGGCAAAACTTACGGCTCGGACCGTGACATCAAACAATCCGCTCTCTCTGAATGCGCTCTCAAGCACATTGGTTTCGCCGAGTGAGAACAGAGGCAGTGGCGTACTTCCAAAGCGATGAGCGACCGCTAAAGTGATGCCTTGGTAGGGATTTCTTTCCGCGGTCGAGAATACTACCGCTGCGAGCTTTCCTCCCGGCCGAAGCACTCGGCGCATTGCGCGCAACACCTGCACTGGGTTAGCAAACAGAAACAGCCCGAGTTGGCATATAACCGCATCGAAGGAGTCTGCTTCGAGATCCATGTTCTCGGCGTCCATGACCCGCATCTCGCGCCGCGTCGGCTGCCAGCTTCATCATAGCGGCGGAAATGTCCGTTGCCAAAACATGACCGGTCGGTCCAACGCGCTGAGCTGCCAGGAGAGTTTGATCACCCGTGCCTGCTGCTACGTCGAGAACTCGACTGCCCGTCCCAACTCCAGCCAAGTCCAGCATCATTTGTGTTGCCTGGCCATGCATCGCAGAGCGCTGCGCGCGCCCGCGGTTTCGCCGTTCCGCAGTCTCCGAAGATTTCCAGTTATTGTCATCGATTTCGTTGTTGGCCATTCACCCCTCCCGCCTTATTTAGTTTGCGTGGGCCACCCAGGTTAGCCATCGACCACGAATTCCATAGGATTGTATATCACGCCGTTTAGTTCCTTCGGCGGTTGGCTCCGCCGAAATCCGAGCTTTTCATAAGCGTGAACCGCATAGTTAGGGCAAGAAATAAGGTTCCTGACACCTTTTTCTCCTCCTTTTTTTCCGTCGTACCTTCCGCCATCCTGTCGTCCGGGCTGCCTCGGGAAGAGGCAAGCTGAGTTGTCAAAGGCCAATTTTCCATCCGGTTTAGC
>CAYPHJ010000185.1:0-5713 GCA_964410485.1 uncultured Syntrophobacteraceae bacterium | reverse complement strand
AGTTGATGTAAAGCGTGTGTCGTTACCACGCTTTCCAGAACCTCAGCACGATCCCAAACACCTTGACACAATTTTCGCAGCTTGATACGGCGTCAAGTGCCGTCTGGAAAATCGCATCGCGTTTTGGCCGCATATCCCCGGAGGATAGGCCGATATCCTGACAGGAGGACCACATGGAAGAACGTTTCCGCTTCTACTTGGGGTTGCATGTTGGGCTTTGGACTACGCGTTACAAGTTGGGCAAGTGGGAATTGCTGAGCGAGGCCGTTCGCGGCCGGAGTGTCGAAGACCTTCAGGCCTGTCCGTCTCGTCCAGAGTGGCTGCTGGCAGCTGTCGCCTGGGACGGTTCGTACCTGACCCGGGATGCGGGCTTGCACTGGGAAAAAGTTTTGAACGGCGACATCCGGGCTATCACCTTCGACCCCTCTGACGATCAGGTAGTGTACGCAGGCGGCGGACCTGTCCAGCTGCACCGCAGCACAAACCGTGGAATCAACTGGGAACCGCTGGAGGCCCTTGCTCAGATGCCTCCGGAGGTACGGAAAAAATGGGGCGCGCCGGCACGCTATCAAGGCAAGCTTCCCGGTCACGTGCGACATATTTTAGTCCATCCCGATGATCCGAAGGTGCTTCTGGTCGCGATTGAACACGGCGGTGTTGTGCGCAGCCAGGACGGTGGCGAAACTTGGGAAGATGTCAGCGAGGGAATTTCGTACCCTGACATGCACATGGTGCGGAGCCGGCCGGGAAGCAAGGATCGGTTTTACGTATCCTCGGCCAGGGGATTCTTTCGCAGCGATGACGTGGCCGGAGGTTGGACTCGCGTCGAGGACGGGATGCCCTGGGGTTATACAGAGAAGCAGAGCTATTCCCACGACTGGCTCTTTCTCCCGGGGAATCCGCGGCGCATGCTGGTAGCGGGCGCCAACGGCTCACCCGGATTCTGGGACAGGCCGACACGCGCGGAGGGAGTGATGCTGATCAGCGACGATGACGGAGAGCACTGGCGGCAATCCAACAAGGGCTTACCGGAGCCGATGCGGTGGATGGCCGCGACATTGGTTCCTCACCCCGAGAACCCCAGTGCAGTCCTCGCCGGGATGGGCGATCAATCCCGAGGTTTTGGGCTTGAGCCAGGGACGCGGGGTTCGGGCGCTGTGTATATAAGCAGAGACCAAGGGGACTCCTGGGAACCCGTTATTCCGGACTTGCCGTCCATTGATTCCATGTCGGTTGCTCTAGAGTAGACTAGCAGGGGTCACTCTTCAACAGTCCTCGGTCGCCGGTCTCCGGTCACTCTTTTAAGTCTGGTTCAGCGTGAACTGCGCGCGCGCCGGTACGTGGAGTCCGAGGGAATCAACTCCCGTGAGGTCAGGATTCAACGAGGCGCACTCATTGTGGTGGCGGTACATCGTTACGGGTGCGATACGAAAACGCCACAGATCGAGGAGCGTATGAAACAACTTGGAACGTTCAAGCGCTACACGACCGAGCTCGAGAAGTTAACCAAATCCAAAAATTTCCCCGCTGGCTGGGCCAGCCCGGAGCAACGCTGTCGTGCTGCACTGAAGGCAGTTACATCGCGTAGCTCTCTCAGAATTGTGAAAAGATAATTACCGATTTCGGTGCGCTCGGTTGTTTGCGCGCATGAAACAAGTGCTAACACTCCAGCCGTTACGGATGCCGACACTGATGGATTAAGGAAAGTCACCACCGCCGGGATTAGCTGGGCTGGACATTTGCTTTGCCGTGGAGTAATGGGGGGCTGAATTGTCTGTCAGTAGGAGGAGGGATCAGCGAAGGACAGTGAGGCTTACAAACTTTCCTGAAGGGAGGATAATCCGATGATGCTACGAAAAGCGACGTATGCCGTGTTCGGTACGCTGGCAGGGATCGGCCTTTTGTTCGTCACCGCTGTACAGGCGGAGACCGTCCTCAGGGTGAGTTCGTGTCTGGTGAAAAATCACGATCAGGTCGAGGCTTACTTTGCTACCTTCCACGACCCGATCAACAGAAAGAACGCCGGCCTCAAGCTCAACTACATCGGCGGCCCCGAGGTGACGCCGTGGCAGAAGCAAGGCTCAGCGCTCAAGCGTGGGCTGGTCGACATCATCAACTGCCCGAGCGCCTATTACCCGGGGCTGGTGCCCGAGGCGAGGTTGGCCGGCGTGAACACCGTGTCTCCCTCGGAGCTGCGCAAGAACGGCGGCTACGACATGCTGCAAGAAGCATGGGCCAAGGGGCTGAACGCGAGGATTCTCGGCTGGGGGCATTGGGAAGCCTCGACGTTTTTTGTTTACACGCTGTTCGAGCCCAAGCAGAGCGCCAAGACGGGGCTTGATTTGACCGGAGTGAAGATGCGCTCGACGGCTCTCTACAATCCGTTCTTGAGGGCAATGGGCGCGACGCCCGTTACCATGGCGCCGGAAGATATCTACGGCGGCCTGGAACGTGGTGTTGTAGAAGGACTCGGCTGGCCTGAGGGATCGGTCGCCGCATATGGGTGGGAACGCTTCCTCAAGTACCGCATCGCGCCCAACTATTATCATTCGACGACGATGACAGTCATCAACCTCGACGCCTTCAACAAGCTGAGCAAGGAGCACCAGGCGCTGCTGCTCAGGCAGGGTGAGATTTTCGAGAAGGAGAGCAACCCCATCCTGGCCAGGAAATCGGAAATCGACAACGAGAAGCTTTTCAAGGCGGGGGTCAAGACCATCGAACTCCAAGGCGAGGTGAGGCGGGCTTATCTCCGCACCATCTACGAGTCCAAGTGGGCCGAAAATGACGCGCAGAAATACAGCGTGGACTACAAGACGCTGAAAGCAAGAATGTATTCTGCGCCGACCAACTGAGCGGGAGTTGGTCCTTCAGAGGATTTGCTACGGGCGCGCCGGCTGGGCGTGGCGCTGCTCGGCGCATGGGTGCATCTTACCTGGCCGTCGCTCATAGAGCGCGATTTCGGGCCCCGAAGGTGCGCGTCACATCAGATCTGGCAGGAACAGCGCAAGCTCGGGAAACGCAACGAGAATGAGGATCAGGAGCGCATCGCAGACAAGAAACGGGAAGGCGGCGCTGGCCACCTGGAATAGCGAGGTGCCCGGCGGTGCGATACCGAGCATGACGTAAAGCAGAAGCCCAAATGGCGGGGTCGTGCCGCCCATCTCGATGCAGACGAGAACGAACAGCCCGTACCACACCAGGTCGAAGCCGAGCTTGTCCGCCAGAGGAAAAAAGATGGGCACGGTGATCAGCATGATCGACGTCGCGTCCATGAACATGCCGAGCACGATCAGGACGAAGAACATCAACAGCAGAATGATGAGACGTGACACCTCCCAGCTCGTTGCCCACGCAATCATGCCGGCCGACGCGCCCGAGAATGCAAGCAGCTGGCTGAAGACGGTGGAGTTCATGAGAATGAAGAAGACCATCGCCGCCACCCTGACCGTGTCGTTAACCGACGTGACAATCGTGGCCCACGATAGCGTCCGGTAGGCGCCGGCGAGGATCATGACACCGAGGACCCCGACGGCTGCGGCCTCGGTTGGCGTCGCCCAACCGAGAATGATGAAGCCGACCACCATGAACACGATGAAACCCATCGGCAGAATATTGATGCCCAAGAGTCTCAATTTGCGGCCGATCGACACCGGCTCCACGTCGTAAGGCGGCGCGCTCTTGGGGTTAATCCAAAGCTGCAGCATGATCATCAGAGCATAAAGCCCTGCCAGTACGAATCCCGGCACGAAGCCCGCGACCAGGAGCCGCCCCACATCGATCCCGGCGATGGCTGCGAGCAAAACGCCGAGAGCAGAGGGCGGTATGATCATGGCGAGCCCACCCGTACCCAGGACAGGGCCCATCGACATTCGCCAGTTGTAGCCGCGGCGCTGCATCTCCGGCACCATCAGCGCGCCCAGCATCGCCGTGTTCGCCATCGACGAGCCTGTTAGGGTCGAGAAGATGGTGCCGCCGGCAACTGTCAGATAGCAGAGCCGTCCGGGCAGCCGTCCGAATAGGGCATCCAGCCCGTCGAACACCCGAACGGCGAGGCCGGTGTGAAAAAAAACCGCCCCCATGAGGATGAACATGGGGACGGGCCCCAGGGTAAACCGGGTAATCAGGATGGTTGAGTTATCGACGACCTGATAGATAGCTGCAAGATTCCAGTTATTGAAGAACAGCCAACCGAGTATGTTCGTGGTGAGAAAGGCAAAGGCGACCGGAACCCCGAGGATCATCATGGCGATGATCATGCCCAAGAGGAGGATGAAGGCCCAGTACCATTCCATTAGGCGATCCCCCTGACCTCGGTCCGCTCGCCATACATCGAATCCCAGCCGATCAGGTAGCGCATGAATTCGATCGCGACCAGGGCGAAGCAGAACGGTATGGGCAGCAATAGCGTCCATAGCGGCATATCCACGGCGCGGACGTCGATCTCGTTATCCGCGATGGCAGCGATCAGGAGTTGGAGCGAGTGGTAAGAGAAGACCAAAGACGAGACGATGCAAATCAAGTAGGAAAGCTTGGCGATGACCCGTCGCGCGCCTTGCGGCAAGAGGCGGGTGATCGCGTCGATGAATACGTGGCCTTTGGTGCGCACGAGGTGGGGTGCGGCCAACATGGCGAACCACAGCAGACCGTATTCGACGACAATGCTCGCGTAGAGCCATGGGCGGATGCCGATCAGCCGGACGAACACGTCTGTGACGATCAGCACGAAGATACCGAAGATCACGACACCGGCCAGACAACGCAGCCCGTTGATCAAGCCGTTGTATGCCACAGTGATCGACGACACAACGTTTCTCCTCGGAGTTATGTGCCCACTGGTAACCGTACCGAGATCTCGCCGCTGTGACCCTTATGACGATGCTACGCCATGAGTCGGTTTAAACTGTCGCGGGTACGGAAGCTATTCGAGAACACGGGGTCATGTCAACTCGCTGGCCACCGCGGCGCATTGAATGCCCTGCCCGATATTGTTCACAGAAGGCTTTGCTCATATCCGGCGGCTGTGCCGGATCATACACCATTAGTGTTATCGAACAGGGATCCCCGCTCCTGAGTGACTGTGTCGTCTCGATCGGATACCCGCATTCCCGCTGCCGGTTTGCACATCTCTTGACCTAACCTGCGCCAGCATAATAGGTAGAGCACAGTTCGAGTATTAAGCTTGTCAACGGAGGGCCAATCAATGCGGATCATAGATGCCGATGGCCACGTTGTGGAAAAATCTCTTCCATGGCAAGACCTTCTCGCTTCTCCGTACAAAGTCGCGCGCGCCAAAAATGGTCAAGGACAATCGAGGGGTGGATTTCGTGATGGTAGAGGGGAAATTGTGCCCGACGCCTGCCGGCAAGGGCTGTGGCTTTGTTGGGGCTCAGCGTAGCCGGCGACCGCGCGAAACTACCGGCATGACCGATCCAGTTCAGCGTCTCAAAGACATGGATCTCGAGGGCATTGATACCGCGCGGTTCTCTTTGGCACGAGTCCTTTTTCTAAGCACGCACAAGCCTTTAATGGATGCCATGGGGCTTCACCGGGAGGAATGCCGGGTGCCTTTCGTGCCGGCACCAAGGAGAGAAGAACAGGGTTCGAGAAATAAGGAGGCTATCATGTGGAACCGCGACGTTTCCACCCTGTGTTGTAGTCGTTTTTTGGTTACCATTCTGACTGCTGCCTGCTGTGTTTCGTTTCTTGTCGG
>CAYPHJ010000184.1:0-5752 GCA_964410485.1 uncultured Syntrophobacteraceae bacterium | reverse complement strand
GAAAGGAGCTAAGGTGCCACGAACAAAAGGAGGGAGTAAATCCCGCCAGAGAAGAAAAAAAATCATGAAGATGGCCAAAGGCTATACCGGGGGCCGCGGCCGGTTGTATCGGTCGGCCCGGGAGACTGTCGAGCGCTCTCTCGCCTTTGCTTATCGTGACCGTCGCGTCAAAAAGAGAACTTTTCGCGGCTTATGGATAACGCGTATCGGCGCTGCTGCGAGAATGAGCGGTCTGTCATATAGCCAATTGATGAAAGGCCTTAAACAGGCAGGAGTGGAACTGGACCGGAAGATTTTGGCGGAGTTGGCTGTCGCGGATTTACCTGCTTTTGGACGGTTGGCGGAGTGCGCGAAATCCCACCTGAGCGCGTAACTCTTTGTTCACAGCGAGAGGCGGTCCCATGTGACCGCCCTGGAGCAGCGCAATATACGCACCCTCACCTAACAGTCTCCCTGAGGAGACTGTGTCGCAATGTCATTCTGAGGAGTGTAGCGACGAAGAATCTGCTTTTTTATGGTCGAAAACGTGGAGAAAAGCAGATCCTTCACTTCGTTCAGGATGACAGGCGCAGGGAAAGTGGCTATTGCGACACAACCACCTGAGCAGAGGGTAAGCGTGAGGGTTTGGTTTTAAATGGATCAAAATTTGAAGGCTCTTGAGCGGGATGTGCTCGAAAGAATCGCCCGCTGTCATTCCGAGGCTGAGGTTGAACAGCTCCGGGTCGAGGTCCTCGGCCGCAAGGGATCTCTCACACGACTCCTGCGCGGTCTAAAGGACTTACCGGCCGGGGAGCGCCCCAGAGCCGGAGAACAGCTCAATCAATCCAGAGAGCTGATTGAGGAGCGTTTAAGAGAGCGCCTGAGCGTCCTCAAGGAACAATCCAAGGAGCGCGCGTTAAGGGAAGAAACGATCGACATTAGCTTGCCGGGCACACGCTTCGAGCGTGGACATCTGCATCCGTTAACGGTTATGACGGACGAAATCATCGACATCTTCTGGGGCATGGGTTTTGAAATCGCGCGCGGTCCGGACATCGAGGACGACTACCATAACTTCGAAGCGCTGAACTTTCCAAAGGACCATCCGGCGCGCGACATGCAGGACACCTTTTTCGTCTCCAATGATCGCCTGCTGAGGACCCATACCTCGCCAGTGCAGATCCGGACCATGGAAAGCCGCAAGCCGCCGCTTCAGGTAATCGTTCCGGGAGCGGTCTACCGGCACGATGACGATGCGACCCATTCTCCCATGTTTCATCAGGTGGAGGGCTTCATGGTGGATGGACATATTGCCTTCTCTGATCTCAAAGGAGTGCTGACGCACTTCCTGCGCCAAGTTTTTAGCGAGGAGACCGGCGTCAGGTTCCGCCCCAGCTTTTTTCCTTTCACCGAGCCGAGCGCCGAAATCGATATTCAGTGCGTCATTTGCGGTGGGCGCGCAGGGTCGAGGGAAACGCAAAACTGCCGCGTCTGCAAAGGCACTGGCTGGTTGGAGATCCTTGGCGCCGGCATGATCGACCCGGAGGTTTTCCGTTTTGTCGGATACGACGCGGAGAACGTTTCCGGGTTTGCATTCGGTATGGGCGTGGAGCGGATCGCGATGTTGAAATACGGCATCGACGATATTCGGCTGTTTTTCCAAAATGACCTGCGCTTTTTAAAGCAGTTTGGCTAGCGCCCTCACCCGCACCCTCTCCCAGTGGGAGAGGGCCAGGGCTCAAAGCTTCGTAGTTCCCTCTCCCTACGGGAGAGGGCGAGGGTGAGGGCTTCGATAAGAATCATTTCTATGAAGTTTACCTTCAACTGGCTGAAAGAGTTCGTGGGTGTAGGTATACCGGCCGCCGAGCTGGCCAAACGGCTCACGATGGCTGGCCTGGAGGTCGAATCTCTTTCCTCCTTGCGCGAGCCCGAGAGCAACGAGGGAGACTGGCTTTTCGAAGTTGCTGTAACACCGAACCGGGGAGATTGTCTCGGCATCAACGGTCTCGCGCGCGAAGTCGCAGCCCTAACGGGCGGAACGCTTAACCTCGAACCTCGAACGTCGAACCTCGAACGTGCAACGTCGAACGTCGAACTTCGAACCTCGAATGTTGGAAGACAGGTGAGCGTTTCGATTCATGCACCCGAGCTTTGCGCGCGGTATTCCGCCCTCGTCCTCCAGGGCCTGAGAGTCGAGCCGTCACCGCCATTACTCAGATTCAGACTGGAGGCCTGTGGCATTCGGCCTGTTAACAACATTGTGGACGTGACGAACTACGTGATGCTGGAAACTGGCCAGCCGCTTCACGCCTTCGATCTGGAGCGTCTCGTGAAGCGCAACATCGTTGTCAGGACTGCGGATTCTACACGGAAGTTTACGACACTTGATGGTGTGGCGCGTGAATTGGCGCGAGATGATCTGCTGATCTGCGACGGCGATACGCCAATCGCAATTGCCGGTATTATGGGCGGGATGGATTCGGAGGTCACAGCCGAGACGCGTAGCATCCTGCTCGAAAGCGCCAATTTCGAGCCTCTTGCCATCCGCCGCACATCCAAGCGGCTGGGCTTACATAGCGAGGCTTCACACCGCTTCGAGAGAGGGGTCGATCCTGGCGGAACCGTCACAGCCTTGAACCGCGCCGCTTATCTCTTAAAGCACGTTGCCGGAGCCGAGCCGGTAGATCGTGCCATCGACAGCTATCCGCGACCGGCGCCGGTTCGAACGCTTGCGCTACGGCATCAGCGGGTCGAATCTCTTCTCGGTGTTACTGTTGCAGTGAATACAGTCACCAAGTTGTTAGGCTCGCTAGGGCTGGAGGTTACTGGGCAATCCGGCGATGTCATCGAAGTCCGAGTGCCCACGAGCCGTCCTGATTTGACTCGGGAGGCCGATCTCATCGAGGAGATTGCCCGCCTGTATGGGTACGAAAAGATCCGTTCGACGCTTCCGTTGGTTCGATGCTCCGGGGGCAGGCCTGACTATCGTCTGGCGCAAGAACGCCGGCTGCGCGCCTTTTTAGTAGGCGAGGGCCTGACCGAGGTTATCAACCTCCCCTTTGCCACGGAACGGGCGAACCGCCGGTTCGGTGGGGTATGGAAAGAGGCGACAAAACCGGTGCTCGTCCTTAATCCGCTCGCGCAAGAAAGCGCAGAAATGCGCCTGAGCCTGATCCCGGGGCTCATTGACAATCTAGCGTACAATCTGGCGCAGAGAGCGAAGAGCTTCTACGCGTACCAGCTGAGCAAGGTTTTTAGTCTTGGAAGGAGTGGGGAGGGGGAGGAGCGGTTTTGCCTGGCGGGTATACTCTACGGCTCGCGCCCGCAAAAGGGCTTGCGAGCGGCGAACGAGAAACTGCCGGCGTTTTTACACTGCAAGGGCTTGGTGGAAGGCATTCTGGATGTGCTGCGTCTTAATGACAGGGTGAGGTGGACTGCGGAGGTGGCGACTTTTCTCCACCCCGGTAGGGCCGCGGCATTATTCTGCAATGGGACTTCCGTCGGGTACTTGGGCCAGGTTCACCCCGATATTCAAGAAGAGCTTGAACTGCCGCCATTTCATCTCTTGGAACTTGACTTCGAGGAACTGCTTGAGTATGCTCCGCGACAAATCAAAGCTCATTTTCTTCCGCGTTTTCCGTCTGTTGAGCGGGACTTCGCTATCATCGTCGACGACCGGTTCCGGTCCGAGGAGATTGTGAATTGGATCGAAAACCTAGGCGAAGCAGTGATTGAACGGGTCGATGTCTTTGACCACTATACCGGCTCGCCTATACCGCAAGGCAAGAAGAGCTTGGCCTATAAGATTTCCTACCGTGCCGATGACAGAACTCTGACGGATGCAGAGGTGAACCCGCTGCATCAACGCCTTATGAATCAGATTGAGAAGCTTTTTGGAGCGCAGCGCCGGAGCTGAAAAACCGCAATGGGATTACAAGGAGATAACGGAGAGGTGGGAACAATGACAAAGGCGGATATCATCACGCGGATCTACGAGAAGGTCGGTTTTTCAAAAAAGGATGCGACCGACGTCGTGGAGGCTACGTTTGACATCATCAAGGGATGCCTGGAACGCGGTGAAAAAGTCAAAGTTTCGGGATTCGGTAATTTTGTCGTAAATACAAAAAGGCCGCGTAAAGGGCGAAACCCCCAAACGGGGGACGAGATCATTATCGTGGGGCGAAAGGTTTTGACATTCAAGGCGAGCCAGATTCTGAAAAAGAGCTTGAACAATATCTCCAACTCGTCTTCGGCCTCGTCGCCTGCGTCATCGGTCACCCCTTAGGAGGAGTTATTGCAGGGCTTAACCTCAACCTGAACCTCAACCTTAACCCGGGCTTTTGGATACGAACCACGAGCACGAACCACGAATTTCGAGACACGAGCACGAATCACGACTTTAGCCATGAGTTCTCGATTGCCCGACAAGATCTATTTTAAAATTGGCGAAGTGAGTGATATTTTGGGAGTCGAGCCCTACGTTCTGCGATACTGGGAGACCGAGTTCGATTTGCTCAAGCCATCCAAGGCCCCTTCGCGCCATCGCCTGTACAAGAAAAAAGATGTCGAGCTCCTGCTGGAGATTAAAAGGCTTCTCTATTCAGAGGGTTTCACCATCGAGGGAGCGAGAAAAAGACTAAAGGAAAACAAAAAGGACGATAAGCATCAGCTTAAACTCCCGCTTGCTGAACAGAAGTACCGCAACGCTCTTATGAAAATGAGGAAAGAACTGCAGTCGCTCCGCAAACTCCTGTCGTAGCGGGCGAGAAATCCGAAATCCAAAGCACAAAATCCGAAACAATTCCGAATAATCAATATCAGAAATTCAAAACCGAATCTTATTGGAGTTCAGGCGGGGTTTTGAGTAGCTCGTTTGGGACCTTGTGCTGATTCGGTCATTTGGATTTGTTTCGAGTTTCGGATTTCGAGCTTCGACTTTACGTTTCCGCGCGCGGGTTCGGTTCTTCAAAACCTTAGCGGCTTTGCGGTTTGGGGCGAGAAGCCGTTTGTTGTCGCAGGGGGAACTTCGAACATCGAACTTCGAACGCCGTCCTCGGCAAAATTGCTTTAGACAATTCCTAGTGTTAGAGTTCGCGTAGTTTGATCCTGCCGTCGGGGCGTAGCGCAGCCTGGTAGCGCACACGCTTGGGGTGCGTGTGGTCACCGGTTCAAATCCGGTCGCCCCGACCAATTCCCTGCGTGGTTCCAACCGTTCCAACCGTTCCAGTCGCATGAAAGATCCCGTTCCAGTCGTTCCAGCCGTTCAAGCAGTTCAAGCCGTTCCATCAGTGAGATTTGGCACTTCCTCTCCTCTGAAGAGTGTGGCGTAATGTTATTCTGAGGACCGGAGGGACGAAGAATCTGCTTTTTTCTGATAGAAACGTGTGGAAAGCAGATCCTTCGCTTTGCTCAGGATGACGTTATTGCGGCGAATTGATAATTACGACACAGTCTCCTGGGAGAGGATTGAGGTGAGGGAGTGATCTGCCTTTGCCCGAGATCCCGAGGTCGAACGAACGACCGGAACGGCTGAAACGACTAGAACGGTTGGAACCGCTCGCGTCAGCGAGGCTAGTTCAACATCTTACTGGGCGGCGGTTTTTGCACTCGGGAAAAAAGCTTGGTAGGGCCGTTACGGTAGCCCTTCTTATCGAGGCCGTATTGCTGCATCTTGCGGTAGATCGTGCGCACATCCACTCCGCAGCTCTTGGCCGTAACGTCGATCCTGCCTTTGCACAGATCGAGCTTTTGACTGATATAGTGCTTTTCCTGC
>CAYPHJ010000183.1:0-5792 GCA_964410485.1 uncultured Syntrophobacteraceae bacterium | reverse complement strand
CAAGAAGCCTTGCTTGAAGACGACAAGCGATTTCGGCTTCTGGTATCGCAAATCAGAGACTGCGCCATTTTCATTCTGGACACGGCCGGGCGGGTTGTAACCTGGAACCTCGGGGCTGACCGCATAAAGGGATACCGCCCCGATGAAATCATTGGGCGGCATTTCTCTTTACAGTCCTGAAGATTAGCCGGCGGAAAGCCAGATCATGCCTTGAAACGGCAGCCGAAAACAGCCGTTTGTTCTTTAGTGATCTCCGGCCCGGCAATGACGGATGCACTCGCCCAGCTTATAATCGAAAAAGGAATCGTAACGCCGGAGTTGCGGGTAAAGTTTCCGCGGACCGAGCGGCCTACCAAAAACTGGTAAGTCCGACGCGCTATTGATCCGCACGAACATTTCTGGCGCACGCACTTGCACCGGAGCATCAGACTCGCAATCAAGCGATACCGGTGGAAATGACTCGTACGCGACAGACTCGGCCGCCTACACACTTAAAAAAGGGCCTCACAATTGGACGCCATGCTCGCGGGATGACACTTTCGCCCTTGCGATTGAGTAGTCACCGAGGGGACACCCACCATGACCTACTGATTTGCAGTTAATAGGCTGAGCTGCAACTGGCGATCCACCCGACGATAAGCATCGCTCCGCAAGACTTTCACATATTGGCGAGTGGGCTAATTCGCCCGTTGCAATCTCTCTCCCGTAGCGCTGAGGCATCCTGGCGTTTGCCAGACCAGGACTCTTTAGGAAACCTGTCGAATTCTGCGCAGTCCTCGGTCCATTTCGTAGCGGTCCCGGAATTGCTCTGTCTTCTTACCGAAACGCAGGGACCAATGCCTGAAAAATATTTTTATTTGCTCATCATTCTCTCCGTCATCACCGGTTTTTTGCTCTTCCAGATCGTTATGACCAGGATTGGCCGGCGTCGAAAGGGCCGCCGCGTGGAACGAGAAATCGCAGAGTACTTGCGCAAAAGGGCGGCAGGACAAAATAACTGAAAACGGGTTGAGTCAATGAAGAAGAAAATTCTTATTGTGGAAGATAATCCTGACTCTCGTGAGATCCTAGGTTTGTTCGTAGGAAAGTTTGGATATCGGCCTATAAAAGCCTGCGACAGCAAAGAAGCGATCGCACTCGCGGAGGCCGAGGGGCCGGACTTAATTTTGATGGATATGGATCTGCCGGATATCGACGGAGCTAAGACAACGGCGATACTTAAAAAGAATCCCAAAACCTCTCACATTCCTGTTGTTGCATGTACGGCATGGATGTCGGAACTATGGGAGGAAAAGGCTTCGAAAGTGGGTATTAAAACCTACTTGGTAAAACCGGTCTCACCTCAAATGTTAAAGCAGACGATCGAGGAATACACTAATGGATCGCTCACCCGAGGCAAGACTATGACGCTTCGGATTTGAACATAGCAAAAGTTAACCCCGCTCCTGTAGCATCTGTAGTAAACGAAAGGTTAGTGACCTACTGATTTGTATTTCCATCATGTTTCTACGAGGTTAAGCCTCCAGACGCACCTTGATTCACCCTCGTCACACGCGATGGTGAATTCGTTGAGCGTGCTGGTGGCGCCCCCGAGGGCGAGAACCTTGTGATTTGGGAATCTTGGCGGCTAGTTTTTTAGACTTCTGGCTCTGGGCACCACAACAAAGCCATGGATATGTTTCTATAACCGAAAGGGTTGTTAGTTCATGGATCACACACGTTATACAAATGAGAATACATCTATGAAAGTCCACACACGAGAAGAGCTACAAAAATATTCGGTGAAATCCCGGACAAAACCATGCGGATCTTCACCGGCTACGGATTGGCCGCGCGTCAAATGTCTGCATGATCCGAAGAATATCGAAGAATATATTGATGAATTCATCCGCACTGATGACCAAGGCGGTAAGAAGCCCTCGGCTCGCCAAGCGCGGTAAAGGCCCGCCGGCTCTGATGCCTGTATAATTTAACGGCTGGTCACCTGCGCCTCCGGGTCCACCAATTTCATCTGCTCCAAAACGGCGCGTCCCAGAAGACCGTATGGGTTCCCGAGAGTCTCTGGGATTTCAAAATGATTGAAACCTTCGCCGACAATTAGCTGTACCGGCTTACCGGCAGCCTTCACGGCCGCCACGAAGTCGCGGGCTTGACGTTGAAACTCGGGTGATTCCAACGTGCCGTAGCTGACGATCAAAGGCGCGTTCAGTTTATCCAAGTGGCGCTGCGAGCTGAGCGCCTGTTCCGTTGCGTCGTCGAATTTGACGTATCGACTGCGCGCGGAAAGCCGCACGGGTTTAAGGTCGTACATACCGCTACTGCATAGTCCGCCTTTTATAATGTTGGCCGGCAAACCAAAGTCCTTTTGCCAATCGGTCACCAGGACAACGCAGGCCAGATGACCCCCGGATGAGTGCCCGGAAATGTAGAGGCGGTTTGCGTCGCCACCAAAGCTTGCAGCATTCTTGTAAACCCATGCGACCGCGCGGCGCACCTGGTCCGCTACCGTCATTAGGTTGCCGCCTACGTTCTGAACGGCTGCAAAATCGAGCGCGACGTAATGCGCGCCGGCGTTAATGAAAGTCTCGGCGTACGAGGCAGAGCCCCTCGCCGAGCCGCTTCGCCACGCCCCACCGTGAATGAAGACCTGGATCGGAGCGTTGGTCGCCTTGGTCTTGTAGATATCGAGTTTTTCGATTTCCGTAGGACCGTAGGCTACGCGCTGAGGTGGAGCAACGCGCGCAAGCGTCCGCTCATTCGCCAGATCGCGCCGCTTGGCAATTTGCTTTTGGTTCGGTGCCCAGACGCTCTGATCATAAGCATCGTCCAGCTGCTTCTGGTCCAGGTTGAGCCACACTAGTGTCCCTTTAGCCGTAAGCGTCTGCTGTGGTGTTTGCTGGGCCATGATGGTGGCTCCTCCTAACAACAATGCGATGACGAGACAAACAACTTTCAGTATGCCGTACTTCGCCAGACGATTTGCCGACGAACACTTGTTCTGATCCATGATCGATCTCCTTTGTTTAAACCGGCCTACATTGATTGCTCTCCTCCTGCATCAACAAATTGGAAGAAAAAAAAGCCGGCGCCCGGACGAACCGAATCGCCAGAGCAGCCGGCTTCAACTTTCCTCTACCTTCCCTCCGAGGAACGTCGCCTGTCCCTCTGTTTGGCCTTACCTTACGTCAAACCATCTCGACATGGGAAAATACGGCAAGCACCCATATCACATCGCATCAGGCTGTCAAGATAGTACAAGATCTGATTGACTCGCGTTTGTGTCGGGTTTATGGCTGGCAAACGGGCACGCATACGTTACTGCCAGATCCTGTACATCAAACGCCGGTGTTCGGCTCAATTCCGAGGTTTGACCGGAAGGTCAAAACTGAGGTTTGCGATGATGCGCATTTCCCCGCCGTAGTACTGGAGCAGAATATGGCGCAGCAAGATCAAATCATCTTCAGTGAGATCGGGTGACTCTACTGTAGCCAGACAAATTGTACCTTCGTGCTCCACCTCCAAGAGAAGACCATTGGTTAACCGCCGGACGTTTCGCAACACTCCCGCCTCGAGTATTTGCTGAGCACTGACGGGACCGCCTTCCTGCCGCTCCCATCCCGTCGGCCACCACGGAAAGTCCCTCAAGTGAGGCAAAGATCTTCCTCGTTCCGTCCGCCCCTTAACCGGCATTGTTCTTGAGCCCCAGGATCGCCGCTCTCGGACCGCATCCAAGCACCCCTCTTTGATCGCTACCGGATTGAGTAGCGCAACGTCTGTGCCATGCGGTTTTGGTAAGTCGGTTAGCTATTTCGTACTTTATTTCAATAACTTAAAGGCTTTAGCCGTGAATGAGCGAACACGAGGTGTCACCAGCGTTGACACGAAACGATTACGCTGGCTGTTCATCGGGCTAAAATCGGCCGTAGTTACTCGAATATACGCGGTTTTTTACACCGTCAACGACGTTCACAGTACTGTAAGCGCTGCGACGGATGGCTTATCGTTACTTCGCCGGGAATCTGAACCGCTCACACCCCTTTGTTTATTACGGGCTTCCCACGGACAGGTGGGACGAGCGACCCTCAACGGTAATCAGCCGTCCCGGACCGACAGCCAGTGTCAGGGGGCACAGCGACACTCCGGTAACAATTCCGCTGGCGAGTGGGCCGCTTTGGCAGAGTTGGCTCTTTGCAGAAGTCGCTGCTTTCTTTGACGTGGTCCCTCACTCGGCCACTGCGGGTCCGATGATTCACTCTCGTGACAGGCGGCTGTCAATTTTGAAGGGAACTTGTGTCTTCTGGAAGGTCCGACCGCAATCGTTTCAGAACCCGGTCTATTGACGGAAGTTCTTGTCGGTCATAGTTGGAGCTCATTACATAACTGCGCAAATCCTCATATGCTTTGATACCTGCTTTCCTGTTCCCTATCTTACTCTGGCAATGTGCGAGATTCGCGAGGTAATAATATCTAGGTGTTCGACCTACCAACATTCCAATACCGTGATCCATGGAACCTTGCTGCCGTTCAATCTAAATGACAAATCCACAATGGGCAGTGTCTTTCTTGTCCGCACATGCCAACATTAGATCACGCCAGTGACAGATCAGGTCAACGAGAAAAATATTTTTTTACAGAGGTCACGGCATTCGGGCGCTTCGGCCAGTTCCCGTCGTTTCGTGAGGCTCCTCCCAAGGCCCAAAGATCCGGTTCCAGTGGGTCCATTGACCCTCACCCCACCCAACAGCCCTGGTTTCATGGTCTAGTTCCTCAACGACTGACGCTAGCTCATTTTCTTTTAGCCTTAGCGGGTTTGGCGCGATACCGCTCTGCCGGCTCGGCTACATGCACATCATCTGTCGCTTTTGCCTGCTCAAAAACGACCCGCACATTGGCATTCAAGACCTTTGCGACACGCCGCAGCATACTCAGGGAATGGCCCTCGTATCCGGGAGATTCCAGGCGGCTGACCTGTTGCTGGGAGGTTTTGAGCATTTTCGCGAGTTCCTTTTGGGAAAGCCCCGCCTGCTCGCGCAAAGCGGCGATTTGGAGCGCAACATCCCAAGCCTCGCCCGCGTTCCTAAAGCGGGCGGCAAACGTCGGATCCTGCAACTGCTTTTCGAGGTAACGGTCGAAATTGGTTTTTTTCATTCTGTCGCTCTTTTCCGCCAGTCATCCATCCGTTGCCGCGCAGTCGCGAGATCGCGCGACGGGATCGCTTGCCCCTTGCTGCGAATGCCGTGCAACAGAACGATCCGCCGATTCTTCATGAAGAACCACAATACGCGGGTGTTGAGCTTGCCGACGTGGCGCAGTTCGAAAAGTCCGCCGCCAAGCGATTTGGAGAGCGGCTCTCTGTGATATTGCCGGTTTCGCAGTTTAGCCAGACCGGCGAGAACGGCTGCGAAATCGTTCGGATCGCTGGTTTTTAACTCGTTGAGGAAATTCTGCACTGGACATTTCCCCTTCTCGGTTTCATAAAACTCTACTGTGAAATCCATGGAAATACAACACCAAATTTGATGTGTCACAACGAGCGCTGCGCAGCCAATACTGAAACCCGTTCAAATCGTTCCAAATGTCTTGGCCGCCACTGCCCTCCAGGACGCCGATGAGAACGACGATATCGGCCGAGCGCACATTGACAACATCCCGTCCCTCTAAGCCGAATCCCGTGTAGACGATCACATCCATGCCGCCGGCCGGAAGCCTGTACATCTCGGCATGTTCCTTCGCGTTTATCGCCGGCGAGATACCCAGTGCGATAGGACCAGAATGATCCCGGTGGGTGGGAC
>CAYPHJ010000182.1:0-5813 GCA_964410485.1 uncultured Syntrophobacteraceae bacterium | reverse complement strand
GGCAGGCGATTCGCGGCCTGAAGCTTGTCTATGAAGCTTCTTTTCTCCGGCACTTTACAGCGCGTCTCGAACCGCTGTGAGTCACAGGGAAAGTTCCAGCAGTTCCAATCGTTCCCAGCCGTCATCGTAGTTCAACGTCCCTCCGTCCTTGAACCTTGAACCTTGCCCTCAACCCGTTGAGACTTTGTCGCAATGTCATTCTGAGCAGCGCAGCGACGAAGAATCTGTTTTTCCGGTCGAAACTGGGAGAAAAGCAGATCCTTCACTTTGTTCAGGATGACAGCACAGGGAAAATGGGCGATTGCAACACAGTCTCGTCAGGGCGACGATCTATGAGGTGACTTCCCACCAGTTTTTACTGATGTCGCTTAAGAGAAAGTAGGCCCGTCCGTTCTCTTCTTCCAAGTCCCCCAGCTCGTGGATGCCGATCTGCTTTCCGGTTTTCGAAAACTCTTTATGCGCATCTTCAACTTCTTCTGCAGAGGCAACCTTCAGTGTAAACCTGTTGGCCGGTGATAGGTATTCGCGTCTAGTCGTGGGCAAAACCACAATATACCAGGGGGTGTCCGGATGCCGAACATAACTGGACATGCGGCCGCCGCCGACGATTTTCAGCCCCAGCACCTCTTCGATAAACCGATCGTTAGCGGCTTTGTCATCGCAGTCGAGCGTGCCGTGGGTCATGGCTTGAGGAATATACCCCCGGCCGGGAAACTGATCCTCCGCGAGCGGCTCCTTCCAATGCGGAGCGGCGATGGACCTGCCATGCTTTACAGCAGCCGGATTGTAATACTCGATTTCGAGATCGTTGCCGCCCGGTTCCTTGAAATAAATGGAATAGGCAAAGTGCGCCTCGTGTGGCTTGGTAACGCTCTTTATCTTGTATCGTTCCTTGTGATCAGAAAGATACTGATACGCGTTCGGTATTTCTTTGGAGGATGCCACGCGAAAACCGTAATGGTTGGTATGGGGCTTGTTGGGCGCATCCCGCCCGCCTTCGTGCACGACCAAGCGCCAGTCCGTGTTGGGATGTTTAAGGACCGCCTCTTTTTCCTTTCGCTCGACAACTTGCAAAGCGAGTAGATCGGTAAAAATCGGCAACGTTTCCTCGAGCAGACGGCACTCGTAGTGCCCGTTGATCAGCCCAACCGGTTTCAGCATCGGCCAACTCCTCCAATGTCGTTTGTTATTAAGAACTTATGCCTTAGTATTAGGAAAAAGCCTCACACCTGTCAATCGGCAACCGACCCCTAACCTCGTTTTGAACGTTTTGAACGGAGCGTAGCGATTGAACGGAGCAAAGCGGTTGAACGAGTCGAGGAGGGATGCCTCTCGCATCGCTCCGCGACTACGCTATTGAAACTTCGGCATTTTCACTTCCGCTCCGGCTTTGGCGCATTCCTCTTCGAAGATCCGGCGAATCTCCGGATCTTCGTCTTCATACTCAATCTGCCAGCCGCCGTAAGCCAGGGGCACGTCCGATTGAATTTTGCCCGGTTGCAGTTTGTATTTGCGGCTGAGAATCTTGAGCGCCAGGTAACGCGCCGACTCCGCGCCCGAATTGAAGTGCTGATGAAACCACCCCTCGGGCGGCACGACGATCGATCCCGGCTTCCAATCAACGCGGATCCGTTCTTTTCCTTCCTGCCACAGAAGCGAATAACCTTTGCCGGTTAGAATAAAGACATGAGCTCCCGGTCCGTGACGGTGCGCCTTCTTGTAAATGCCGACCGGAAAACGCGAGACATGCGATCCCATCATACTGCCGGCCATCTCAAAGAACATCGTGGCGTTACCTTTTCCGCGCTCGGTCCAGGCAACGGGCTCGATGTGAATGGCATCGGCGACAAAATTCGTTTCGACCACGCGATCGCTGTAAAGCGTGCCTTTGCCGCCGAAGTAACCTTCCTCTCCTTTGAACCGCTCCGTAAACGCGAACGGATTATTGATCACGAAATCCTCCGAGCGAAACAAGTTGAATACAAGCGGCGCCGTCGTGACGGCTAACAGGCGGGATTCCCGTTCTCCCTGACCGTTGAAGTGTTGATAGCAGACGTTCAACGGGACCGCGAAAAGGCTGCCCGTTTGCCATTCGAAGCTTTGCTTCGGACCGTTCATCTGCCATACAGTGGTCGCTCCGCGGCCGTCGAGGACATAATAAAGCGCCTCGTAGATATGTCTTTGCGGATGAAGATTCTTACCGGGAGGGATAGCGCAGACGTACGCATCGTCGAGATACCCTGTACCGTCCAGCATAATGTAAACGCCGTAACCACCCAGACGATCCCACCATTTTAGCGGGATCGAGTACAGATTCTCGACGAAAAACCCCCGGATGACATCGATTCCCTGTGATGTAATCCATCGATCGTAGGGCGTATCCATCACTTCCGCCTTGGTTTCGAGTCTTTCATAGGACGGACTTACGACGCCTTCAGCCATTGGTCGCCTCCTCATTGACGTGGACGTGATTCATTAGTCACAAGCTCTAGCCGGAAGAAAACAAAGTTGTCAAGCAACCTGTACCCACTACCGACCTTGGTGTGGTATGCGGCTTGACAGGCGCTTTGGGCAGGGACATACGTCTGGAAGAGTTACGTTTCGTGAAAAGGAGAATCCCATGAGCGAGGCCATGAGCCGGTACGTTGCGGCATTGACGGAAGGTGAAGGATTACACGAGCAGTTCATCTACTCGATCTCGTGGGATGACTACAAAGCACTTCCCGATCCATTCCCGCGTGTAACCTTTGCCGTCAGGGAAGTGGAAGCGCGCATCCGCCGCTATGCGGATCCGGCTCGACCGATGGAACTCTTTGAGTGGGATATTCACGGCCGGCTGTTCACGCCCAGCCGCGTTTCGGTCCCCGGCATTGCGGTCGTAATGATTCATGGCGGCGCCGCCAACGAATATGAATTCATCTTCACGCCGGACGGGCCGGAAGAGTATGTTGATCTAACCAAACTAGCGCCCGCAGAATCGCGTGTTGGGATTGCCCAGCACATGGCTTCTCTTGGCATCCCGGCGCTTGCAATTTCGCTTCCCGGTCACTATAGCCGCCAGGCCTGGCCCCCTATTGCGGAGAGACGCCCAGAGTTTGTTATTGGCAAAGTTCCTGACATTGATGAGCTGAGCAACCGTCTCGCTGTTTACACGTTTCGCCTCTGTCTCGAAGCCGTCAAGACTTTAATCGAGCAGGCTTTACCCAATTGCAAGCTGTTCGTTTGGGGGCATTCCACCGGCGGCGAATACTTTTATCTACTGGAACAGTACGGCCTCAAGAACAAACTCATCGGCGGACTGGGTTTTGGCACCGGAATGCCGGCATGGATACGAAAGGAATGGGATTTGGCGTGCGCAGACAAATCACCGCAAGAACGTGCCGCTCCTTTTCGAGATATAACGTCGCTTAGCCGCCGATCGCCCCAGAGCTATATTAAAAGCGGGTATGTCGGTCCCAACCAACCCTGGGGCAGCGCGCAGCGATGGTTCGAATTGGAAAATCGCCGCCGCCCGCAGTTCAAGCCTTATCTCCAGGACATCGAGCACAGCGCGCACGACGTTTTGTTGCCCGAGATTCGCCGCCGCTCGGGCTTGCCGGACGAAGAACTGTTCATTACCTACAAAGCGGATCTCAACCGCTTGCGCGGCAAGAAATTGCTCCACATCGTCGGCGAGTACGACAAGGGCCACTGGATCGAAGGCGGAGACAAAGGGATGGAGTTCCGCCGCGAGGTCTACGCCTTTAAAAGATTCGCGCCTTACGCGGAAAGCCTACGTCTCATCGTTGTGCCCAAGCTGACCCATTATGGCCACGTGGAGAGTCACAATGAGCGCCTGGCAAACCTAATGGTAATCGCGTTTCGCGACTACTTTCCGCACTAGCACGGATCGTTGAAGAGGTCTGAATCGTTCGAGCGTTTTGAACCACTTGAACGTTTTGAACCGGATTTGCCGAGACTCCAACGTTGGCTTGACAGCAAGGGCAAATTAACTTACAGAATCTATCCACGCGGCATAGACTGCTTTTATGGGCGCTCCTTTGAAATTGGGTTTGGCGGCTCGGCCCGTCGTTGTTCTCAGACCCGTCTCCCTGAACACCTTACGGCCATGTCATTCTGAGGAGCGCAGCGAGGAAGAATCTGTTTTTCTCGTTCGAATCAAAAGCTTAAAGCAGATCCTTCACTTCGTTCAGGATGACACTATCCGGCAACAATGGGGCACAGTTTGCTTTGTGAGCGGGTGAGGGTAGGATTGTTATTCTCTGCGTTCGAGCGTAGCTCATGACACACTTGTCGCACTATCACGAGATCAGGGCGCGAATTTCGATTTACAGGAGCCCGCCATGCAAAAAATCAGCGAAACTCATGTGCCTTATAATACCGGCTGGGCCGGAGAGTTGAAAAAGGGGCAGATCATCCGCATCAGAGCGACCACGACCGTCGATCTTGTTTGTTTCCGCCTGGAAAATCTGCGCGAGCGCTTTGACCAGGCGCGCACGAAAGTTTACAACATGAAGTTGTTTATCAGTACCGGCGACAAACTGATGGGACGGAATAATCAGCACATGATGACGATCCTGGCGGACGGCTTCCGGGAAGGCACACACGATCTACAGAAAGGCATGTGCAGCGCTTACCGCTTTCAACTGGCTAAGCAGGAAAACCGACTGGGAGAATACTACCCGCGCCAGATCGATGAAATACCCGATCATGGCTGTTATGAAAATTTGTCGCGTGCCCTGGAACAGTACGGGATCATGCCGGAAGACATCCCGAGCCCCTTTAATCTCAACCAGCACATGAAGATCGATGGGACTACAGGCTGCATGGAGCACACACAGGTCCGGCCAAAGAACGGTAATTATATGGACCTACGCGCCGAAATGAACTTACTGGTCGCTTTTAGTGCTTGCCCGGACTTGCCGGTGGGCGGCAAGCCCGTCGATGTTTTGATATACGAGACATGACCTGAGCCGTTTCGCCTTCGAGTTAGGAGAAGATCGCCATCGGGTCCATCGTCATCCTCCCCCTGCCGTACGGCTGTTTGGATGCGGACCATTTGTCCCAGGCATCGCGCTTTGGCCTGCACAAGGCGCTCGAGTGGTGGCAAAAATCGATGGTGACTTCAAAGCACAAAACGTACTTTATTTTAGCAGGATATGACGATGACGACGGGCAGGAAATCCGGCTGCGCCGGCAGATGCTCCTCGAGGGGCTTCAAGACCAGGAATTGATGAGCCAAATCGTGGAGGTTAGCGCCAGAAATGAAGAGGCGCTGGCGCAAAAGATTACGCGCATTCGAACGCTAGTGCCGATCGACACGATTACCGTTTTCGCCGAGTCCCGCAATGCCGTCAGCGTCAAGGCGATTTTCAAGAGGAAGTTCGGAAAGACGCTCCAGATAAGAAGGTTTAAGGCCGATTTCGAATTCGACCACCGTTGGATCAGCACGTCCAGTTCGGTCGCCTGGCTTGTCCGCAATTTCTTCCTCCGGGTGTGGTTTGAAACCAAAAGACGCATGGGCCGGCGACTGCGAAAAAGAATCCGTTTTCTGTTTCGTTGAGAAACAGACACCTCACCACGAAGTGTGTCTAGCGCGGCGAAGCCGCAACCAAAGAAGAAACAGCTTTTTCACCACGAAGGTCGCGAAGACGAAGTAAAGAGATTTTAACAGATAATTTTCCCGATCTTCGTGACCTTCGTGTGCTCCTCCTATGAAGATCGGGGTGGAGAGGGAGTGAAGGGACAGCGTCCCCAGGGCGGTCACCCGCGTATGCTCCGCAGCGCCGTACCCCCTCGATACGCAATCTCGG
>CAYPHJ010000181.1:0-5814 GCA_964410485.1 uncultured Syntrophobacteraceae bacterium | reverse complement strand
AAAGCCGTTGACGTAAATCGTGGTTTGCTCAGTAATGTTAAGAAAAACGTAACGGAAGCCTTTTCTGATAATAGTTTGAACGGACGGGCCGCTTCGAAAACCGCTAATCTCGCTTCGTTGATTTCCTCCGCAATCTCATTTCGGAGGTCGGGAGAATCCTTTGCTTCCATCGACTGGCTGAATTAATGTCTCCACATGCTTTTCTACACTGCGACGGTCGTGGCTGGGGTGTTTGTATTGCTCTTATCGGTGGAGCGATTTTTTGCGCTTCGCAAACCGACTCGCGCACTGGTACCCAGGCTACTGCTGAACCTGCTGATGTCGGGTTTGGCGTTTCTTACAGCGGTCGTGATCATTAGACCCACGGTCGCTGCGCTGATTCAATGGTCGGGCCAAAACAGGTTCGGTCTCCTGCACATTATGAGCTTGCCGGCGGCGGTTCAATTTACGCTCGGCTTTCTATTGATGGATCTGAGTTTCTATTATTGGCATGTTGCCAATCATCGAATCCCGTTGTTCTGGAGGTTCCATAATGTGCATCATCTCGATCCCGATCTCGACGCTTCCACTGCCTTTCGCTTCCATTTCGGCGAGGTGGCGCTTTCGGCGGGATTTCGTGTCGTACAAGTGACGGCAATCGGGGTGTCTACCTGGATCTATGTAGTTTACGAGTTGGCCTTTCAGGTAAACACGGTGTTCCACCACAGCAACATAAGATTGCCGATCAAGCTGGAGCAAGTCCTAAATTGGTTTATTGTGACGCCGCGGATGCACGGCATTCATCACTCACAGGTGAGAGACGAAACCAACTCTAATTATTCAGTCGTTTTCTCCTGGTGGGACCGTCTTCACCGGAGCATCGGTCTGGACATCCCCCAGTCAGATCTCCTGATCGGTGTTCCGGCATATTCGAAACCGGAAGATAATCGCTTCTGGAATCTGGTGCTCGCGCCGTTTCGCAAACAGCGCCAGTATTGGATTGGGCTCGATGGGAGGCCGGTATTGATGACATCGCGGTCTAGGAAGCAAAACTGCCACCGATTGGCGGAGTGACAGAACGTGTTTGTAGTTGCTCATGCTTTAGGCATCACGATGAAGGGGACAGCCCGCATAGCACGTTGCCGGACGTTATAAACAACTTATCCACATACACGTGTGGATAACGGAGAACTTGAGACCACCGACATCCGTAATTAAAAACTTTTTTTCTTGCCTTTTGCCATCACTCCTGTAATCTCCGCTGCCTGTTTCACGTTCCTCACTGAAAATTTTTAGACCCGTTTTCGAAGCGCGGCAAGCTTCAAATCGTAAAGGAGGTATGCCATGGAGTTTGTTTGTCGGCGCTGCCAGCACATTACAAAACAAGCACCGTATCGCGTCACCTCGGAAGAGGGAGGCGCGGTTCTGATCAATATGATCGTATGCGCCCCATGCGCGCGGCTGGCGAAGTGGTTGGGGCTTGCGGTGGTTAAAATGAAATCGACGAAAGGAGCCGCCGGGCAAAAACACCATCCGAAGACAGGCGGCAGGCAACAACATGTTCCGCGTCGTCCGGACGAAAGGACCGATTGCGAAGCAAACTCAGGCGCAGTTCTCCACGCGCAGTCCAGGCACCCGCACGGACGCCGAGGCCGAGCGCAGCGGCCATGAGAAGTCCAACGAGCCTATCGGCGGTACTGACATTTCTTGTTATGCTGCACGAGCGGATCAGGTCAGTGGATGAATATTCGAGTTTGCTCGGTCGGGCAGGGTTTCGCATCGAGAGAATCATACCGACCGAGTCGGAGGTTTCCGTGCTGGAAGCTTCGGTCGTGTAGCTAGTTCCACATCGCGCGCCAGCGGCGGTCGAATCTCCACAGCCCGGCTGCCGCTGCATGCCCCAAAGCTTCTCTGATCTCCCGACGGCTGATGCGGCGGCCGATTTCCGAATACTTTTCCTCGCTGCTGGCTTTCCATGAAGGAAAGTACTGGTCCATGATGTTGAGGTACGTGTCCTTTGAAAGCTCCGCGGCCAGGTAGCCGACGATCTCGCGAGTATCGTCCAACATTCCAGGCATTACAAGGTGACGCACGAGAACGCCGCGCAAAGCCAGACCTTCCTCGTCTGTCATCAAGACGCCGACTTGATCGTGCATCGCTTGGATGACCTTGCGCGCCGTCTCGGGGTAATCCGGCGCCAGCAGATACTTCCGGCACCGCTCAGGACTCCAAAGCTTGAAATCGGGCATGTAAACGTCGGCAATTCCATCCATCAGATGGATGCTGTGCAGGCTATCGTAGGCGCTGGTATTATACACCAGCGGGAGTCGCAAGCCGCCGTCAATCGCATAGGGAAGCGCCTCCAAAATCTGCGGTACGACGTGCTCGGGCGTCACGAAGTTGATGTTGTGGCATCCTTGCTTCTGTAACTCGATCATCATCGCCGCCAGCGCTTGGGGCTTTACGTCTTCCCCCTCTCCCTTCTGACTGGTGTCATAGTTTTGACAAAAGACGCAGCGGAGATTGCACCACCCGAAGAAAATTGTTCCAGAGCCATCCCGGCCTCGGAGCACGTCCTCCTCGCCGAAATGGGGGAAGAACGATGACACCCGCGCGTACCGCGATGTCTTACAGACGGCGTACTTTTCCCAACGGTCAATTTCGCAGTTGCGCGGGCAAAGAGTACAAGAGCGCAAGCACTCCAGCGACTCATCGATCTTTTCTTTCAAGGACCCAGTCTCGTAGCTGCGGAGATAGGCCGGCGTGAAACCGCGCCGCGGAATTAGAAAGCGCCCGTTACCGTCAATCTCATCCGGTATTTTTCGCCAAAGTCTCATGGCATCTCCCGTTAAAACAGCTCCCATCCCCATGCGCCAGACGGCTCGCGCATTATATATACCCGGTCATCGTCAACCTTGAAATAACGATAATCTTCCATCATCCGCCGGTCAATCACCACGAGGGTCTGCCGATGACAGCTTTTTCTACAGATGCTTGTCCCTTCTTGACAAAGCTAGGCTCACGGTTAGATAGTCCAGCCATGATTCGCAAGGTCCTCGCGGTCGTGGTTGTCGGCTCCTGGGTGGCTCTCTCGGCAATCGACATGCTCGAGGATCTGGATCTTGCAAGCTATCTCAAGATTCACACTGCCGAGAACTCCGAGTTTGCCGGCTTTGGGCCGGGCGCGGCCGCTAATAACGCCGTCGAAAATGGAGCCCGCCACGTCCCAGCTCGTGAGGTCAATCTTATCAGCGCCTCTCCAAACGAGAACTTCGGCTTCCGGCCGCACGACAAAGAAGCAAAGGGATCTAAAAACCTCAAGATCTATAAGCTCGATCGCGCATTTCTCATTTAAGCCTCCCGCCGTTCGTTCTTCGCGCCGGACCACCTTATAACTAGAGGAATTCAAAAGCCCAAGCACCATACTCGTTAGCTTGGGGTACAACTGAAAGCGCAGGTCAGGATGAGTAAGCGACCTTGGAAGCGGCTTAGTCGCTCTGGAGGACTTATTCAGTTGCCGTTGACGCGTAGCGTTTCAGATGGGTACTCCCTCATGTTTAGGAAGACTATTGCAGTTTTCTTTGTTTTGTTCTGTGCGATCCTTTCCGGGTTTCATGTTTTGGAGGACTTGGACCTACCTCGTGGCATCGAAATTCAGAGCTCCACACCCCTGCCCCTTCCAGACCTTGGACATACCGGAAGAGTTCCCAATACCATTATTGAATCCGCAGAGCATTTCCGAGGTCGCCAGTCGTATGGTTTCAGTGCAGCTGTTAAACGGTCTTTTGGTCAACTTAGATTCTCTCTGACGATCTACAAACTTCACCGCGTGTTTCTAATCTAATCCATCCCTTCCGTTTTCATTCCGTATAGGTTGCATTCTTTAGGCAAAGCTTTGGCCGAGGTACTCATTCAGATGGGATGCCGAGGTGCTGAGCATTAAAGTTCATCCGGGTGCTGTATGCAATCTGCGGGCATTCCCAGACCTCGGGATGCCACCTTGTCCGCTCCAACCGGGACGCGCGGCAGTCGAACGGGCGACATGCGGTGCCATTGTTTTTACCGTCAATTGCGAATTGACGACGATAACGAAAGGTTGACCAATGACAGGCGTTGGGTTTGAAATATTGGTTATCATTCTCCTCATCATAACTAATGGGATACTTGCCATGTCCGAACTTGCTATTGTCACGGCTCGAAAGTCCCGTCTTCAGGATTGGGCAAAAAAGGGTAGCCAGAGCGCAAGGATTGCGTTGGAGCTTGCTAACCAGCCTAGCCAATTTCTGTCCACGGTTCAGATTGGCATTACCCTGGTGGGTATTCTTGCCGGGGCGTTTGGGGGAAGAACGGTTGCAAACGAACTCGCAGCTTATTTGGAGACCATTCCAGGCCTGGCGCCGTACAGCGGCGGGATCGCTTTGGGCCTGGTTGTTGTTTCAATTACCTATTTGTCCGTTGTCGTTGGCGAATTGGTTCCTAAGCGGGTCGCGTTGGCTAACCCCGAGAGAGTAGCAACCGTCATTGCTATACCGATGCGCTCCCTGTCCGCGCTAGCTTATCCGGTGGTTCGACTGTTAAGCGGTTCAACCGATGCGCTTTTCGGGCTATTCGGAAACCGATCCACGCACGAACCGCCCGTAACGGAAGAGGAAATCAAGACATTGATTCAAAGAGGAACGGCAGCAGGGGTTTTCGAGGCGTCCGAACAGGACATGATTGAAGCTGTAATCGCGTTGGGGGATAAAACAGCCAGGCACTTAATGACCCCGCGAACCCAGATCGCTTGGTTTCATGTCAATGACTCGAATCAAGAGATCCATAGAAAACTCTCCGGGAGCGGTCATTCTCGTTTTCCAGTATGCAGTGAAGACCTCGATGATGTAATCGGCATAGCGCAAGCAAAGGACCTGTTAGCCGCTGCTTTAGCTGGAAATTCGATTGAGCTAAATGCGTTGATGCGCCCACCGGTGTTTGTGCCGAGAACGATGAACGCCTTGAAGGTGTTGGACCATATCAAACGCTCTGCCAGCCACCTCGTGTTGGTTGTCGACGAGTATGGAGAAATTGACGGGCTGCTCACACATCACGATGTTCTGGAAGCGATTGCCGGTGAAATGCCCTTGGGCGAAAGTCCGGTTCAGTCGAAAGCCGTTCAAAGACCGGATGGTTCATGGCTGTTGGATGGCATGTTGGCCGTGGATGAGTTCAAGGAAATATTCGGCTTGGAAAGTTTGCCTGGAGAAAAAAAAGACGCCTACCAAACACTGGGTGGATTCATTTTTACACAGATGGGGCGCGTGCCCTCAGTTGCCGATCACTTCGACTGGCACAACTTGCGTTTCGAGGTTGTCGATATGGATGGCAAGCGCATCGATAAGGTGCTCGTATCTTCCATTCAACCCAAGGTTACCGATCATTAGTCATGACGCGCCGCAAACCGTTCTCGGGCGGGAAGCGGTCTTTGCCGACTCCGGGATGCGGCGGCCGTAAATCGGTTTTGCTCATCGCGCAGGGTGGCGGTCTTGATCTCCTCGTCAATCCTATACTATTAGAGTAGTCATTCGGCCACTACCCAGGATTTTGCTAAAGGAGAGACGCCGTGTCCGAGCCAGGTAATTTGTTGATGCTTCAGTTTCTTGAGTGGATTTCAAGTCGTCCCCGGACGTATGAAGAAGCGATGGAGGCCTGGAGGACCTCGTGCCCGCGGCACCCTGTATGGGAAGACGCATTAATAAACGGTCTTATTCGGATCGTAAGCGACAGTCCGCTTCATCGGTCCGAAGTGATTCTTACGCAGGGCGGCAAGGCTTACCTAACGAGTAGAATAGCCGGGTA
>CAYPHJ010000180.1:0-5976 GCA_964410485.1 uncultured Syntrophobacteraceae bacterium | reverse complement strand
GGGGGATTTATCGGTGTTGATCCGAACCACTGCGAGCTCATTTTTCATCCACTGTGTTGTACCTTTGGTACATGAATTACTTTGCGGTTTGGCGCGATCTTCAGTTTTTCCGTCGGTTCGTTTGCTCAGCGCTGCCAGATTTGAATCAGCTCTTTCGAGTCGACAACGTCGCCAAAACGCTCCATCCGTTTGAGCGCCGCCTCATGACCCTCCTGGGTGTACGTGCCGGCGCAATCGCGCGCTACAACCATGAAGTAACCGCGATGATGCCCGTCACGAAAGGTCGCTTCCACGCCGCCGTCGGTCGTGCAGCCGATAATGACGATGGTGATGGCCCTACGATTGGAGATAATGGTCTCAAATTCATTGCCGATAAACATCGTCGGGCGGCGCTTATCGATCACGATGTCATTCTCGGCCGGCTTGAACGGTTCCATGATCTGCCAGCCGAAGCTGCCGTGGAGTCGGCGCGGTTTCAGTTTGCTCGGATGATCGACTTGCTCGGCCTTCATGAACCTTCGTATCCAGGCCGCCGACTCGTCGCGCCACAGGTACGGCGTTTGGCGCGTATAGACGGTTTTGATGCCGGCGCGCGCTGCAGCCGCGATCAGCGGCGGCGCATTCCGAATCAGGGCGTCTTTGTTGAACGAGCCACCCGCCTGATCGTTCTGCATGTCCCAGACCAAGAGCACCGTGTGTCTTGGATCGACGATCTCGCTCAACTCACCGGGTATCTGTCTGCCTTCGAATTCGATCATACTCGCGTTGCTCCGTTCACGCTTTCACTCGCTTCGCTCGAGTTCAACCGCTCGCTTCGTTCAAACCCCCACCTTCGTTCCTCCCCCGCGACGCGGGGGAGGAACAGAGGAGATTGAACGATTGGAACGCCTGGAACCACTGGAACTATCCGCGTTTGAGGAAACCCAGCAGTGACTCGTTAAATTTGTCCGCTGCTTCCCACATCACCAGGTGCGACGCTTTGTCAATCAGCTCGATGCGCAACGAAGGCTCCTGTTCTTTCAACAGCGCGCAGCGTTCGGCGGCCGAGCCGCGGTCCTGCTTGCCATAAAGCAGGAGCAGCGGGGCGGAAATTTCTTTGAGCCGCTGGTAGATGGGCGGTCCGCCGCCTCCCTGTGGCTCACGCGTCTTCGAGCGCTCAATGAACGCTTCGAGATTTTTCCCAACGCTCATTTCCAAGCGCAGCTGCAGTAGTTCGTTTGTGATGAGGCTCTTGTCGTAGAAGTTTGTATCCATGATTTTGCGCATGTCTTCGAGCGTCGGCGTCGCGCTTGTTCCTTCCTGACCTTCGCCTGGACCGGCAGGCGCGCCCTTGCCGGGAAGGGGTGGTAAGACGCTGCCGCCACCGACGACGACGACATGACTTACGCGAGAGGGTTGCTGTAACGCCACCCGCACCACCATTCCGCCGGCTTGCGAGTGGCCGACCAGCGCGGCGCGTTCGAGGTCGAGCGCATCCATAAATTTTGTGATGAACTGTGTCCGATACGAAGTCGTGTAATTTTTGGGATTGTCCGAGCGGCCAAACCCCGGCTGATCGTACGCGATGGCGCGAAATCCTGCCGCGCCGATTGCGGGAAGATTGCGTAGAAATGATTGGGCGGAAGATCCCAGGGATGCTCCGTGCAGAAAAACTACCGCCGGGCCCGAGCCTTCCTCGAGATAGGAAATCTTTAGCCCGTCAACCTGAACTGTTTTTTCCATGGTCTATGGTTCTCCTTTCCCCAATGCGTGTGTTGCTATGGCTTCCGCTTGCCGCGAGTAAACCGCTCGCGTCGATTTTGCCATTGCCGCCAGCGACACGATTGACTTCCAGCGCCTCGCGTGGTGCTCGCCGCCGAGTAGTCAAAGCAAGCGTAAGATTGCCATCTTCTGTCCTCGATAATACCTAGTACGGCGCTATCTAAGCGTCAAGCGGAATCGCGGATGAGCTCACGCACCACAGCTTTGTTCGTGAAAGCCGTTGTCATTGAAGCGATACTGCGTCTAGAATGACGCCATTTCATTCCAAGGAGATAGCTATGTCACTGGGACGGGTCCTGATCGAGGAATTTCAACCTGAAGTTTTGCAGTGGCTCCGTGAACGCGTGGATCTTGTAGTGGTTAATCCTTGGGTCGAACCGGAGCGGTGGGAGCGGGAAATCGTACATGCTGATGCAGTGATTAGCAGAAAGGGAAAAATTACGCGACAACAGATCGAGAAAAGCGGCGGTCGTTTAAAGCTTATCGCGCGCACCGGAGTGGGAGTCGACACGTCGAGAGTCGATTTGGCAGCCGCCAAAGATCACAGGGTCTGGGTTACCAATATGCCGGGCAGTAACGCCGTCTCGGTCGCCGAGTTGGTGTTCGGGCAGATGATCGCGTTGGCGCGTCACACGGTCGCGGCGAATGAAGCGGTAAGGGATAATCGCTGGAGCGACTATCTAAGTTATATCGGAACGGAGCTGGCGCAGAAGACGCTTGGCATCATCGGCATGGGCAATATAGGAACGCGCGTTGCGCTGCGGGCGCGCGCCTTCGAGATGAACCTTGTCGTCTACGATCCTTATATTCCCGAATCGCACGTCACGGCGCTGGGCGGTCAATGGATTGGCCTGGACGAACTCCTGTCTCGTTCGGATTTTGTCACGGTGCACTGCCCACTCACCGCCGAAACGAACAAGATGCTGGGTGCGCGCGAGCTTGCGCTTATGAAGCGCTCGGCCTATCTCATCAATGCGGCCCGCGGAGGCATTATCGACGAAGGAGCGCTCTGCCGCGCGCTCGAGGAGAAGCAGATCGCGGCGGCAGCCCTTGACGTGGTCGCAAATGAGCCCCTGGAAAAAGATCATCCATTACTTCAACTCCACAATGTTATCTTCACGCCGCATCTCGGCGCGGCGACGCTGGAAGCGTCGAAACGCGGAGAATGGGGGGCGGCGGAAGAAGTGATTCGTGTTCTGGAAGGAAAGCGGCCCAGGAACCCGGTTCTTTGAATTGGAGTAGTGTGGCGAGTTGAGGGTTGGTTCCGAATCCAAGAAGACATCGGAACGAACTATAAATAATCTTTCTTTGCGGGCTTAGCGTCTTGGCGGGAATCAACATTCCCGGGAATGATTGTCAGACGGAAGGGATCAACGGCGGAGGCCGTTGACCGGGGCCTGGAGGACCTGAACAGCGCCCTGGCTGCGTAGGCGCACAACATTTACCGTGCCCGCATATTCGGGAGAGCCGGAATAATAGGCGGCAATCTCGCCGTCGCCTACCTGCACAGCCTGATTCCAGTGGCCCAGGGCGACGTAATCAGCGCCGGTGGCGATTAATTCTTCGCGATGAATAAGCCACGAGCCGATGAGACGGTTGGGATCTCGCGGGATATCCACATAGTGGCCATGCGCGGCAGCGAGATGCCATCGCGTCGAGCGTGGGCGCGGATCCGCGAGCGGCGCCATGTCCATATAGTCCATGTGAGGCCGGCCCCAGATCTCCAACTCGAGCTCAGCAAAATGCACGGCGCTACCGGCATTGAGCCCGAGTATTTGTACGTTGGGAACTACCCCAAGCCCGGCGCGGCGATAAACGGAATCGGGCGTAAGCGGGTCGTGGTTGCCGGGAAGAATGACGATCGAGTTTTTGTAATCGCGCATGATGCGCGCGACTTGTTCGAGCAACTCCACGGGTTGGCGGTGATTATCAAACGTATCGCCGGCAAGCAGGACCACATCGGCGCGTGCCTCCGCGGCTGTATTCAACACGGTTTCCAAAGTTGCAAGCGAAGCAAAGCTACGGGAAGGTTCGAAGCTGTCGTCGATTCCAAGATGCAAATCAGAGCTGTGAACGATGACGACGTCGCGTTGTGAAGCCATAAGCTGTAACCACGTTCTCACCGGCAAACTAGCAAATGGGGGGGAGAAAGAAAAGGTGCTATTCCCGCAATCTGCTACGCGATCTGATTGGCAACCCACTGCACCATTTTGGTTTCGAGCACATCCAGGGGAAGAGCGCCGTCTTTAAGGAGCTCATCGTGAAAAGCGCGGATGTCAAAGCGCGAACCCATTATCTTCCGAACCCTTGCGCGAATGGCGGCGATCCTGAGTTGGCCGATTTTGTAAGCCAGCGCCTGGCCCGGCATTGCGATGTAGCGGTCGACCTCATTGACAATATCCAATTCGGGTCGCGCCGTGTTTTCGAGGCAGAAATCGATTGCTTTTTGCCGATCCCATCGTAGCGCATGCAGGCCAGTATCCACGACGAGACGCGCAGCGCGCCAGATCTCATATGTCAACTGGCCGAATTTGGAGTAGGGATCTCCGTAAAGGCCCATTTCTTCTCCCAGTGATTCGGCATAAAGCCCCCAACCTTCGATAAAGGCCGTGTAGCCGCCATATCGTCTGAAGTTCGGCAGATCCGCCTGTTCCATGGCGAGCGCTATTTGCAAATGATGGCCCGGTACCGCTTCATGAAGCGACAGAGCCATCATTTCGTATTTGGGCCTCGTCTCAGGCTTGTACAGGTTGACAAAAAAAGTCCCGGCACGCGAGCCGTCTGCAGCCGGCAGCCTGTAGTATGCAGTCGTCGCATCCGGGGCCACATTGTCCGGGATGGGTTCCACTCCATAAGGCATGCGCGGGAGAGTTCTAAAAAGTTTGACGAGCAGAGGATCTATTCGCCTGGTCAGGGAGCGGTAGGCTTGGAGCAGGTCTTCAGGTGCCTTATAGTAGAATTGCGGATCGCTCTTTAAAAACGACACGAACTCATGAAACGAGCCTTTGTAGCCTGAGCGATCGATGACAGCCTGCATCTCGGCGCGGATGCGTTTGACTTCCGTCAAGCCGATATCGTGAATCTCTTCAGGAGTCATATTGGTGGTCGTGTAGTCGCGCACGGCGAACCTGTACATGGCCTCGCCCCGAGGCAGTTGCCAGATGCCATCTTCATCCCGTGCCGCTGGCAAATAGCTGTCGAGAAAAAACTGCTTGAGGCGTCCAAAGGCTGGGACGACGAATTGCGCGATCGCCTTCTCCGCTTCAAGCGCGCGCTCTTTTCGCTCCGGTTCTGATATCGCAGGAGGGAAATGCGCGAATGGCTTGTAAAACCGGCTTTGTCTCGGATCGTCGACGATTTGATGATCGATCTGAGATGGAATGCGTTGGAGAACAACTCGCGGCAAAATGATACGGTTGTTGACGCCTTCTCGCATCAGCGCAATGGTCTGGTCCATGTAATCCGGAAAGGCGCGGAGCCGGGCCAGCCAATCATCGTAATCTTTGAGTGTGTCAAAGGGCAGGGCGTCGGCCAGTTCGTTTGCGGTCTGGATTCCGCCGTGTTGGTTCAGGGGCATCAAATACCAGCCAAACTGATGGCCCTCGATTTCATTTTGGTACTCCTTTTCGAAAAGGTCGTAATCGAGTTGATCAGAAGGTGAAAGAATATTGCGATCGATGGACCTGAGCCTGGCCAAAACTTCGATATTATGCCGAGGCCGTTTAGCGACAGCTTCCAGGCTGCGATCCTCCCAGAGATGATTCCAACGGCGGTCACCCAGGCGTGATGCCCATGTTGGATATTCTTCCATCTGGTAATCCCATTCGGAGTCAAATAGTTTGTGGAGTGCTGCCGTAGCTTCGTTCACGTGACACCTGTACCTGATTCTGACGCGAGTCGTTTCAGCGCATCTCCAGTGAGGCGATAGACGGTCCATTCGTCCATCGCCGCGGCGCCTAGCTTCCTGTAGAATCGGATCGCCGGCTCGTTCCAGTCCAACACGGCCCATTCCAGTCTGCCGCAACCTCGCGCGACCGCTGCGCTGGCGACATGGGCCAAGAGGCGCCGGCCCAGCCCGTGGCCGCGCCAGTGGGGCAGCACGAATAAATCTTCGAGGTAAATGCCGGGCCGCGCCAGAAAGGTAGAGTAGTTGTGAAAAAACACGGCGAACCCGGCGGGTTCTTTGCCGGCATAGCCGATCACGACCTCGGCGCC
>CAYPHJ010000179.1:0-6032 GCA_964410485.1 uncultured Syntrophobacteraceae bacterium | reverse complement strand
TTCGTCCTGAGCCCCGTCGAAGGACTCCGAGAGGGTTTTTCAGCAACCTGCTAGGAAGCAAAACCCCTATCCGGAGCGGGTGATACGAGCTTTTCTACAATTCCATGAGGGTTAAAGAACCTCACTTCACGCCGAAGCGAATGCTTTCCGTGCTCGGGCTCAAAGATGATTCGCTGGGTCCCTACGCGCTTGTGCCCGGGCCTAGAGAAAGGAGTCAGAAGCTGCTCGCTGCGTTGGAAAAACCAGCCAAAAATTTTACCTTTCTCGATTATGAGATGTACACGGGTACTCTGGACGGCAAACGAGTCACGGTTGGGAACGGTGGCCGTTTTGCGCCGGACACCGCCATGATAAGTGAAATCCTCTGCGCCGCCGGCGCTGAGTGGTTAATACGCGTGGGCAGCTGCGGATCCTTGCAGGAGCGGGTGAAGATCGGTGATCTGGTCATTGTCACCGGGGCGATCCGGGGAGAAGGCACCACGGATTACTACGTTCCCAAAAGCTTTGCTGCCGTGGCCCATCCGGATGTCGTTAACGCGCTTACAAAGGCGGCTGAAGGCTTGGGTTTTGCATTCCATGCCGGATGGATTTTCACGACCGATGCACTGTTCGAAGAGACGCCCGAACTGATCGAGCAGCTTAATCAGCAGAACGTAGCTGCCATCGACATGGTTAGCTCGAGCTTTCTCACGGTCGCTCAGCTACGGCAGAAGAAAGCGGGTGCCATCCTTACCGTCTCCGATGAATGCCTCTACGGGAAATACGGCTTTCGCGATCCGGCGTTTGTGGCCGCGGAGGCGAAGATGCTCCAGGTAGCGCAACAAGCTTTGCGCTATCTCTGATGCCTGTGAAGAACCACGCACGATGGCGGTCGAATCCGGTTCGAGAGTGTAGATCAAAGCGAGATGTGCTGTCATGAGCCTGGCTGAAGAACTGATCCATTGCGGAAAGCTACTGTTCGAGCGGCGGCTGGTGAGCGGTTGGGGCGGGAATCTTAGTTGCCGGCTGAACACGGACGAGTTTCTGATAACGGGGCGACATGCAGCTTTGGGCTTTCTTACGACCAAAAACCTGGCACGGGTCAGCCGGGATGGGCGACCAAAGAGCAAAAACCGGCACGCTTCCAGTGAAACCCCCTTGCATCTGGCCGTTTACCAGGGCACGGACGCCGGGGTAGTCATCCATGCGCATCCGGCACTGGTTATCGCGTTTTCGTTAACCCACGACAAGTTTGCGCCGGTTAGCTACGAAGAAAAGTATACCTTCGGCGAAGTGCCAATTGTCGCCCAGACCACGCCCACAGTAACCCGTCCCGGGATGGTTGTCGAAGCGCTGACCCATGGTCCGGTGGTCATTCTCAAGGGACACGGGACGGTGGCCATTGGCACGAACTTCCAGGAAGCGTTTCTTTTAACCGACCTGCTCCAAGAGGCAGTACGTTGTCAGCTGGTCATAGAGCGCACGAACCCCTCAGCGGTTGAGCGGAACGACGGGCGTAAGGAAAAGTTGTGAAAAGCAGCCCTGAAGCCACGAAATCCAACGCTACGCGATCCTCTGTCCGCTAAGATGAGGTTCATAGAGCAACTGAATGACAATGCCGTCCGGGTCGGCACAGTAAAAAGAGGCGCTGCCATCACGATGAATCTTGAAGAGATGAACGATGCTCACCCCCTGCGCACGAAATACTTCTTCCAATTCTTTCACGCGGTCTATACTGTCGACAACAAATCCCAGGTGATCAAGCTGCTGTCCCGGCGGAGCAGCCGCTGCCTCATCTGATACTTGGTGTAGGGCAATGTTTTCCCAACCGGAGGAAAGGTAAACGTTCAGGGGATCCGGCTGCCAGACGACGTCCATACCAAAGATCTGCTGATAAAACGCCTTTGAGCGGGCAACGTCCTTAACCTTGAGCGCAATATGACGCATGCCTTTAATGCCAGCAACTGAAGCCATGGCGAAACTATAACATAAACGCAGGCAAAGTGCGCGGCAACGTAGCAGAGGAGCCCGCTGATCCCGGTGCGCCTCCTAGATAAAAGGCGGAATTTGTGTTTTATAAGGAGAACGCTTTTTTGAAATAGATGTGTCCATGGCAAAACCTCATAAAGCCAACCACAGACGTTATCCGCACTTAACCATTCTGGAAGATATCAGGGCTCTAATCAGCCACTCTCACGATCTTCAGGAGACCCTCAATAGCATTGTTGGGATCGTCGCGGAGCGCACCCAGACGGAAGTGTGCTCGCTCTATATTTTGGACCGTTTGACCCAACGTCTGACGTTGCTTGCGACGGTGGGCCTGGACCGAGAGTCGATTGGTAAGGTTTCCATGGGGATTAACGAGGGACTGACTGGCCTGGTCATCGAGCGTATGAAACCGGTCATGGTGACCGATGCTCTGGCCCACCCGCGCTACAAATATTTTCCCGAGACCGGCGAAGAGCGCTTTCATTCGTTTCTCGGGGTCCCGCTCATCGAGAGTAAACGCCCGCTTGGGGTGCTGGTCGTGCAAACCTCGCGCCGCCGGCAATTTTCCCGCGATGAAATCCGTCTCTTGACAGCAATTTCCGGTCAAGTATCGAGCATCGTCATTCAAGCCCGCCTGCTTGAATCCCTGCGTGACACAGAACGAGAGCGCAAAGAGTACGAAAAGCGCCTTGTCGACGCTCTGCGCAAGCTGCGCTCCTATGAGGGGCAGAGGCGGGAAAAACTAACCAAAGTTCGACTTAAGGCACGCAGCCGGTTTACGGGA
Organism: uncultured Syntrophobacteraceae bacterium; assembly: GCA_964410485.1. GTDB lineage: Bacteria > Desulfobacterota > Binatia > UBA9968 > UBA9968 > CAYPHJ01. The sequence continues at coordinate 3,280 of CAYPHJ010000179.1, read as the reverse complement.
CTGGCCGCCTCTCCGGGCTTTGGGCGCGGCCGTGCTTATGTGCTGCAGCCGCGCATGGAACTGAGCGCGATCGATAAAAAAAGGGTTCGGAATCGTGCGCACGAGATTGAACGTTTTCGCGGCGCAGTAGAACGCGGAATCGAACAAATCAACGTAGTCAAACAGCGGATGAGCAGTTTGATTCCGAAAGAAGAAAGCGGGATTTTTGACGTCTACCGCCTCATTCTCGAAGACCCTGCTATCATACAGCAAATCGAGAACCACATTCGCAAGGACGGGTTCGTCGCCGAGTACGCGGTCAAAGTCGTGTTCGAGCAGTACCTGCAGTCGATCTCGCAGATACAGGATGAGTATCTGCGCGAGAGAACCACTGACGTAAAGGATGCGGCGGAGCGATTACTGGAAAATCTGTCCGGCGCTCCCGACCAGCCATTACATATACCAACGGACGCGGTCCTCGTAGCCGAGGACCTCTCGGCCGCTGATTTGAGTGTGCTGGAAGGAGATCGGTTCAAAGGCATCGTGCTGGCCACGGGCGGCGTGACCTCTCACGCCTCGATTTTGGCGAAATCATTCGAGATTCCAACGGTGGTTGGCGTCATCGGAGTGCGGGATGCGGTGCATACGGACGACCCAATGATCGTGGATGGAAACTCGGGAGTTGTCTACGTCAACCCGGGCCAGGAAATCATTCGGGAATATGACCGGTTGGAAAAGGACTACCTCGAGTTGAGCCGCGAGCTGGAGGAGATCAGGGACTTGCCCGCGGAGACAATCGACGGTCATCGCGTGACGTTATACGCGAACATCGGTCTGCTCAGCGACGTGGCCTTCGCCCATTTGCGTGGCGCACAGGGCATCGGTCTTTACCGGACTGAAGTTCCTTTTTTGGCTCATCGCGATTTTCCTAGTGAAGAGGAACAGTACGCGCTTTACAAACGAGTTGTGGAAAACATGGCCGGAAAACCGGTGACCATCCGGACTTTAGATATAGGTGCGGATAAGTATCCGCCGTATATGCGCAGCGTCGCCAGAGAGCCAAACCCGGTCCTTGGCTGGCGCTCAATTCGGATCTCGCTTGAAGTCGAGGAGATTTTTAAAACCCAGCTGCGAGCGATCCTGCGAGCGGGTGCATTGGGCCGGGTGCGGCTGCTTTTACCGATGGTCTCAAGCCTTGAAGAGATCGTGAAGGCCAAGGAATTGCTGTCCGAGGCCAAGGAAGAGCTGGCACGCGAGAACACGCCGTCTGATCCGCATATCGAACTCGGTGTGATGGTGGAAGTCCCCTCTGCGGTACAGTTGGCTGATCGTTTCGTGCGAGAGGTCGATTTTCTAAGTATCGGCACGAATGATCTCATCCAATACATACTCGCGGTGGATAGAAGCAACAGGAAAGTCGCAAATCTTTACGAGCCGCTCCACCCCGCAGTTTTGGCGGCGCTCAAGTCGACGATCGAGGCAGGAAAACGTAAGGGTAAGCGGGTTGGCATGTGTGGAGAAATGGCGGGCGATCCCCTGTGCGCGATGCTACTGCTCGGCATGGGTCTCGAAGAGTTCAGCATGGGTTCCATTTACATTCCGGTCGTTAAAAAGATGATTCGCAGTGTCACTTATCAGGTGGCAAAGGCCGCGTGTGAAATCGTCCTGCAGATGGATACGGTAGGGGAAATTAAAAAGTATTTGTTCGAACAAATGCGCGAGCTCGGGATGGTTGAAATTATAGAAATGTATCACTGAATCGTACCGCGTCTGGCCGGGGTTGATTTGTCGAGTGCTCTGAGGTAGTTTAAATGTTCGAACGATCGTTCGAACATAGCTGGAGGTAACTCATGGCAACCATTTCAACCTTTGATGACTGGGTCGAATATTTTCGTGATTGGCAGAACGACATTGGCTATGACGCGGTTTTATTGGGAGACTACAAATTCGAAACCAAATTGGGCGAGCTGCACTCTCCAGAGATAGAATTCGGCGACTTCACGGGTCGGCGCAAATGGGAACGAGTTGCTGAAATTCCCAACCAATCCATTCGCGACGCCCTCTTGAACCTGATTGTGTATCAAGGGGATACAGAGTTCGCCTCGGTCGAACAACAGAAGGATCTACTCGACACGGCGCCAACGGACTATGATCGCCAGGCGTTGATTCGCGTTAATAGCGAGGAGATGCGGCACGGCTGGCAAATGTGTTATCTGTTGGTTACCTATTTTGGCGATTCCGGGAAGCTGGAAGCGAGAAAACTTCTCGAACGACGGGCTTTCAAGGGTGAGCGTTTACTCGGATCGTTCAACGCTCCCGTCAATAACTGGCTTGATTTTTTCACCTACACGCAGTTTGTCGATCGCGACGGTAAGTACCAACTGACGATGCTCAGCCATTCAGCCTTTGCCCCATTGGCGCAGAGCGTTGCCGCCATGCTGAAGGAGGAGTTTTTTCATATGTTTACCGGCAATGCAGGGCTGACACGCATCCTGCGAGCGGGAAAAGTGCCTGTCCCGCTGGTACAGAAATACTTTAACAAATGGTTATCGACAGCGTATGATCTCTTTGGGACTGACCATTCGTCATCGGCCCATTGGGCTTACGTATGGGGACTAAAGGGTCGCTATGATGAACATGAGGCGCAAATCCCGGCCGAAAAGAACCGATTGAATGACCTTGCGCGTGAGCATTACATGGCCGAGTCGCAAAAACTCATTGATGCTTTAAATCGGTTTGTTCCGGAGGACCAGCCGAAACTGTATGCCCCCGACCTCAAGTTCAATCGTTCCATCGGTGAATACGCGGATAAACTGTACAGCGTTAAAGGCGAACCCTTAACGGCGGAGGCATACCGCAAGCACGCTGGTGAAGTGTTACCTACACGAGAGGATGAACAACGGCTGAATGAGATTTTCGAGGAGAAAGACTGGGTACTGCAGATGCAACTGAACTGAAGAGAACGCTCCCCCTCGCCTTGATGACAACAGTAGAAGTGAGGAGAAACAGTGAAACAAATTTGTCTCGTCTGCCAGAATGTAGATTGTAAAACGAGAGGGGCCGAGCAACTGATGTCAGAGCTGCAAAATCGCGTGGCCGCTAAGGGGCTGAGCAATGTGGAAGTGAAACCTTACATGTGTTTTGGCGCTTGCCAGGAGGGACCCAATATCGTCCTGTACCCGGAGAAAAACTGGTATGCCAGTGTAAAGGTGGATGATCTTGACGAAATCGTCGAACATCTGGCTGGCGGTCCGCACGTCCAGCGCCTGGACACCATTGACGCCTCGTTGAAGGAGCTTAT
>CAYPHJ010000178.1:0-6043 GCA_964410485.1 uncultured Syntrophobacteraceae bacterium | reverse complement strand
GCTCGTTGGCCTGGGTTGGTTTGATCTCCAAGATAAATGTATCCGGATGGTGAAAATCTGGTTTACCGGGTGGATGTTTGAGTGCCCAGTACGACAACATTCCCTCATCATCTTCGACAACAGAAGAGAGCCCCAACCTCAGTGCTTCGTGCATGTCTAATCCAATCAAATGATCGAGCGGGATGGTTGCATCGAGCACGAGAGTACCCTCCGCACGGCTCACCGCGAGACTCGGGCAGAGATCTTCGGAAATAGGCGGCCTAGGATTGCGGTAGGCATGAAAGAAAAAGGCCGCCCACTCTCCGGAAGGTGAGAAGTTGAATTCATAGTAGGCGGACGTGTTCTGCGAGCCTAAGAAAGCTTCGAAACACGTGTGCTGCCAGAGGTCATCGCTCCTGCGTTGCGACTCAAACGAGGGAATCCGTAGCCGGCTGAGATCTCCTCTGAGCGCGTAATTGATTGCAAGCGACTTCGCTCGGAGCAGTTGCACCCGCGCCTCGATCGCGTGCACCGCTTCGGTGCCAGTTTCAGGATGGCACACCAGCATCATAGAAGAAGCGGATCCGCGAGTTCTCAAAAAAGTTCCCCTGAGCCAAGCCGTTTACTGAATTCAGTGGGATCACAAAAGGGGACATTCCTCTTTTTACGCTATCTGCGCGGGCGGCCCCGCGGGCGCAGGGTGAACTCCAAACCGAGTAGCGGCGCGATCTGTTCGATCCACGTTTCATCTCCGTACGGAACACCACGGTTGACGCTCACCCGTAGCTGCTCTAGCTCCGCATCAGTTTGCGGCTTGTTTACCCACTGAACCCAATCCTCGTACAGTTCAACCGGGCCCGACTGCACAAGCCCGTCAGCCGTTCGCTTGGTTCTTTCCCTCAGACTGGACCACGGCCAGTGTTCCGCCCGACCCACCAACCCGGCGCGAAGAGGATTACGTTCAATGTAGCGAAGCACGACCAGCAGATGATCATCCTGCTCGATGGGAAAAGCCTTGAACCGCCCCTGCCATACGTGCCCGCCGCTTCCGTAATGGCCGTGATAACGCCGCACATGAGTTGTGAGCAGCCAGTGCATCCACCGGCCCAAATCGCCATCTGAGTAAGGCCATACGGCCGCATGGAAATGATTTGGCATAATGGCAAATGCCAAAAGCCGCATGGGAACTCGCGCTACACTCTCCCGTAGTAGCTCCACGAACGCCTGGTAGTCTTGAGGCTTGTGAAAGATTTCGGCTCGCCCGTTGCCGCGATTGATGACGTGGTAGCAAAGATCTCCGAGTGAAGCGCGCGCCGTCCTTGGCATGGCCGCAACCTATAGCAGGTTGTCACGCACAACGGCAAGAAATGAGGAATGTCCCCTTTTCTGGCGGTTTGCGTTGCGATAGAAGAACGGTATCCCGAAGAAGAGGTGATTCTTGGCGCGGGTATCATTGATCAACGAAAAGGATCATCCGGAGCTGGCTGATGTTATCGCGAAAATTAAAGGGGCGCGGGGCGGCCGGCTGATCAATATCTATCGGCTGATGTTGCACAGCCCGTCGTTGGCCAATGCCTGGTTCGATCTCAATCAGGCGGTGCGTTATGGAACCGAAATCGACGGTCAAAGCCGCGAGCTGGCGATCATCCGGGTAGCGATACTGAACGATGTCGAGTACGTGCAGCGCGCCCACGGGCCGGCTTACGCTCTGAAAGAAGGGCTAACACCGGTGCAAGTTGACGCGATCGCAGACTGGCAATCATCGAATTTGTTCAGCGATAGGCAGCGCGCTTTGCTTGCCTACGTTGATGCGATGACGCGAGATATTGACGTGCCGGAGACTGTCTTTGCGGCGCTCCGCGCTCATCATAGCGAGCGCCAGATCGTGGAGATCAGCCTGCTAATCGGCACGTACAATATGCTAACGCGGTTTTTGAAGGCGCTAAGGGTGGATGCGGAAGCGTAATGACGGTTCAAAGGTTCAAAAGTTCAAAGGTTCAAGGCCGGTCGAAAGTTCAAGACGTTCAAACCGTTCAAGCCGTTCCAAACGTCTTGAACTGAGCGAAGCGCTTGAACTGCTTGAACGTTTTGAACCGTGCAATAGAAAGATGACACCGAGAATCAAGTTCGTTGTGGAGAATGATACTTTTCTCCGGCTCATTCAGCTGGTTCTCGATCCTGCGGCGCCGGCTGAACGGATGGCTGCTTTTTCTCATTTCTGCGCGCATGACCTGCCGGACTTCCCCGGCTGGTGCGAGCGCGTGCGTAGCCGCATTGAGAAACTCTACCCGGCAGAGGTGCGGCTCGTCGATGATGAAAGTGAGCTTCTCGCCAATATGCCGGGGGCGAGTGTGGCAGTGGTCGAGTCGCTCGCCGTGGGGGCGAACGAGATAAAAGCCGCGGGCGGTACGCTGAAGTTCGTGCAAAAATACGGCGTTACGACCCCGCGCATTGACCGGGCCGCGTGTGACGGTGCAGGCATAAAGGTCTTGACTCTCAGGAGGCGCGCCAATATCGCAACTGCGGAGCAGGCGTTGATGCTGATGCTGGCGCTTGCGCGCCAGCTCGCACAGAATGCCAACTTGATCAGCGTGGAACAGTTGCAAGCGGCGGGTTACGAGCCGACCCGCTACAACCGCGAGCACACACCCAATGGCAATTGGGCCCGCATCGCTGGCCTCAAGACGCTGTACCGACGCCAACTCGGTATCATTGGGCTTGGGGAAATCGGCCGGGAACTAGCGCAGCGGGCAGCCGCGCTCGAAATGCAAATCGTCTATAGTCAGCGGCGCCGGCTCTCCGAGGCGGAAGAGCAAAGATACCGCGCGACCTACTGTAGCTTAGATGAGCTGCTCCTGAGCTCCGACTGTGTTAGCGTTCATTTGCCCCGCAGTCCCGAGACCACCGGCTTCATCGGCAGCCGCGAGCTTGGCATCATTAAGTCCGGGGCATTGCTTGTCAACGTGTCGCAACCGCAAATTATCGACCGTGAGGCGTTGTACAACGCGCTCGAGTCGGGACGGCTCGGAGGGTTTGGCCTTGATACGTTTTATGACGAACCGGGCGACCCTGAGGACCCGCTGCTCAAGTTCCGCAATGTGACCATTACCCCGCACCTCGGTGGCTCACCGCGTTTCAATTCACTGGACGATATAGAGGAGCTTTTGGTCAATGTCGCCCGCGAGCTGAAAACAGCAGGTTAATTCCCGATTCACCAAAGAGGCAGAGCGCGGCGAAGCCCGCAACCAAGTAGAAACATACACCTCACCACGAGGTCACGAAGAGCCTACGAAGTGTTAGAGATTAGGAGAATTGTTTTCCGAATACTTCGTGACCTCCGTGTGCCGCTTCGAAAATGGAAATTGAGGTGGGGCCATATAATTCCCGTGCCCCTGGACACCGGCTGTCATTCTGAGGAGCGCTGCGACGAAGAATCTGCTTTTTTCTCGAAACGGAACAAGAAGCATAAAAGCAGATCCTTCACGGAGTCTATCCTGAGCTTGGCGAAGGGTTCGGGATGACAGCCCTGTGGTGGTGGGACAGAAAGATTTCAGTCCGTTGTGGCTCCGAGGCCATAAAATCTGCGCGGGTTATCGTCGACAATTTTTTTGTGAACTTCCGCGCTGATCCCGCCGGTGTCCTTTAACGTCCTGAGAGCTTCCAGCTCAGTCGATGAGTCCGCGTGACCATAATCGGTTCCAATCATCATTGTTGTGTGACCCGTGAAACGCAGCAGATAGGGCACGTCATCGCCAACCTGGCAGGTCACGTACATACGATACTGTTCCATAAGGTTATCCGGTAATCGGCTGTGGACTGTGTCAAGGCGTCGGCGCAGCTCGTAAATGACCCATGGAATCCATGACGCCGCGGTTTCTATGAATCCAAAGCGCAGTTTAGGGAATGCCTTTGGTACCCCCGAATTAATCAAACGGAAGAAAGCGCCAACGTTGAAGATTCTATATTGGTTGAAGAAATCCCGACTCCCGTCGGGGTTGGCAAGCTTGCTTACGATGTCCCAGTTGCCGTTTGCTTGATGCAGGCCGATGCAAAAATCGAGTTTGGTTGCTTCCTCATAGAGCGGGTGGAAGTACGAATCGGTAATCTGCCGCTGATCTTCGACAGCCCGCATAAAAATGCCGCAGGCGCCGTTCTCTTTGGCAAACCGTAGTTGATCCAGCGCATCGGGCATGCTGAGCAACGGTAATACGGCCATCCAACGCAACCGGCCTTTTCCCTGTTCCCAGATGTCCGCCAACCAGCGATTGTAGGCGCCGCAGAGGGCAACGTCGATGTCGGGCCGTTCGGTACACTGGTCGAGAAAAATACTCGGATATAGAACCTGGACATCGATTCCAAGTTCATCCATGTGACGCAGGCGGGCCGACACATTTTCGACCTCACGGCTCTCCATCGTTGTCGCCATGTCTCTGCCAACTTGTTGGGATCGCCTGATCAAATCCTCTTGGCTGAAAGTAAATCTGGGTAGTCCCCGAATCTTACCGTCAATAACCCATTGCGCCCGGCCGCTGCCATCGTTTGGATCAAAAATGGCTGGACGATACTTTTTCTCCGAAGGCTTTAAGTAGTCCCAAGTGTGCGGGCTTTCGACAACGTGCGCATCTGCGTCTACCCATCCCATGTTTTGGCCCTCCTTGGGTTGAGATTTCTCATAGTGTCCGAATGGATACAAGAGGATGGTGGCAGTGACCGAGAATGGAAGATGGAGGATAGAGCAAGGATGGAAGGTCACGAGACAAATGTAACGAATCCTTCGTGTCCTTCGCGCGCTTCGTGGTGTGATTGTGGTTCCATGTCGATTCAGGAGCTTTCAATTGGCACCCTGAGAAGATTTGCGCGGGCCGCGAAAACTCTTAAGCATAGTAGTACACAAAGTTGACAGGCAAGGAAGCTGATGTTAACAATTCGAGCCGATATGGCTTTTGAGAAAGGGGAATTGCATTATGTCCAGGCAGTTCGATGTTCATCAACTTTGCTTGGGAGTTGGCCTATTCATACTTTTTTTTGTTTGGTTTCTGGCTCCGCAGCTCTCTGCGGCCGCATCGCCGCCAGGCTATGAAATTTGGGCCCTGGATCAGGGAACAAACCGGCTCCACATCTATAGCGCGGATCTAAAAGAAACCGACCGTATCGATCTCGGCGCCAAAGGCGCGCGCACGCCGCATATGATCGACTTTACCTCGGACGGCGCTTACGCGTTCATTGCGAGCACCGGGTCGGGCGACGTTACCGTCGTACGGACTGCGGACCGGGCGATTTTGGCGCAACTCAAGACGGGACCGGGCACGCACATGGCAACCGTGAGTCCTGACGGGAGGTCCGCTGTGGTGGCCGTAATCGGGGATCTCAAAGCTCCGGCAACCGGGGTGCTCACTGAAATTCGAATCGACACCACGAAAAAGACCTTCACGCTAGGGCGTTCACTCAAGGTCTCGGAAGATACGCTGGTGAAGAAGCTAGGCGGGCGCTTTAAAGACACACGGCCGATCTGCCAGGAATTCACCGCCGATGGCCGGCATCTCTATGTCACTTTGGGGCCGGCTCTCGAAAACGGCGGGGTTGTCGTGCTTGATACTAAGACTTTTGCCGCTGTTGCCGGATACCCGCCGGACGAAGTGAGGGCTAACTGCGGCACCGTGCGAACGAGGGACGGCCGCCACATGTTGGTTAATGGCGGCAGCGGGAAGGTTGGCGTCTGGTATGTCTTCGATACGAAGACGCACAAGGTCGTTCACCAGGCCGAAAGTCGCGGCAATGACGCCCACGGCGTGTGGCCGTCGCCGGATGGTAGCGCAATCTGGATGGTCAATCGCGTATCCAGCAACGCGATTATCATCGATCCAAAAACGTTCGCAGTTGTTGGCGAGATGGACTTCGTCGGGAAAACACCGGATATTATTGCCATGTCTCCGGATTCGCGGTACGGGTTTATCACATTGCGTGGCCCCAAGCCCATCACTGCACCACACGTCGCCGTCGGCGAAACTCCGGGATTTGCCGTCCTCGATTTGACGAGCCGAAAGGTCGTGCGCGTGATCGAGCC
>CAYPHJ010000177.1:0-6165 GCA_964410485.1 uncultured Syntrophobacteraceae bacterium | reverse complement strand
TCGGCGCGCAGATCGGCATCGGCCCAGCGCCGGCGCAGTTCCACCAAAGACGGGCACAGTGTCCGGACTTTGTCGGCCGCGTAATCCGTGAACTTGACGACGCGAAGCTGTTTGCCGTCCGGGTCCAGCTCGTAGACAAGATGAGCAACAATCTCAACTTGCCCGCCGTCGAAGTAATACTTGCGCCGCTCCCCTTCCAAATCATCGGAGATGATAGGAGCCGTCTCCCGCTCCTCCGCCTCTTCGCCGATATCCTCACCGAGAGCCTCGTAAGCCTGGCTTGTCGTTTCGCCGGCCTCGTCGATCTCTTCTTCGGAAATCAAAGCGGGTTCGCCGTCGAACGCCGGATCGGCAAACAACCGGGTTGCGCTGCCGGTGTAATCAAGAATATTGAAGAAGTATTTTCCGTAGTCGTCGCGGACGCGAGTGCCACGGCCGATGATCTGCTTGAACTCGACCATCGAGTTGATCACTCTGGCAATTGCGATGTTCTTGCAGGTCGGCACGTCAACACCCGTGGTGAGAAGCTGGGAGGTTGTGACAATCGCAGGCGTTACTGTCTCGAGTTCCTGGAACTTGCTCAGGTGCCCGCGGCCGATATCTCCTTCCTCTGAAGTCACCCGGCACGCGTAGTCCGGATATTGCTGCACAAGCTCGCTATTGAGGTTCGCAAGCGCCCGGCGCATCTCGTCCGCATGCTCTTGATCGACACAGAAGACAATGGTCTTGGCGAACCGGTCTGTCCGTTTTAAGAATCCCGTCAGGTGGCGCGCAATCGCCTGGGTGCGAGATCTCAGCGCTACCACGCGCTCGAAATCCTGCGTCCGGTACTCTTCGTCGGGAATTGTTCGCCCGTATCGATCCAGATCTTCTTTAGATGGCCGCCAGCCTGTTGCATCCCACTGCGTAACCACGCGATGCACTTTGTACGGCGCCAGAAACCCATCTTCGATGCCCTGGCGCAAGCTGTAAGTGTAGATCGGATTGCCAAAATAACGGTAGGTGTCGCGGTTGTCCTTTCTGAGAGGCGTGGCCGTCATGCCGAGTTGATAGGCGGGCTTGAAATAGGTGAGAATTTCACGCCAGTTGCTTTGATCCTTGGCGCTGCCGCGATGACACTCGTCAACGATGATGAGGTCGAAAAATTCCGGGCCGAACTCGCGGTAGAGTCCGGGCCGGCGCTCGTCTTTGGCAATCGCCTGATAAATGGCGAAGTACATGTCACGGCCCTTGTTGATCTCGCCATTCTCTATTTTCCAGCGCGCATCGCCAAATGGAGCGAAGATTTTATCTTTCGGATCATCGATCAGTATGTTTCGGTCCGCCAGGTAGAGAATCTTGGGACGGCGATGCTCCCCCGCGCGATTCCACCGCATGGTCCAGAGCTTCCAACAGATCTGAAAAGCGACAACGGTTTTTCCGGTCCCCGTCGCCATCGTGAGGAGAACACGTGTATCGCCTTTGAGGATGGCCTGAACGGCCCGGTTGATCGCGATCTCTTGATAGTAGCGATGGGCCTTGCCGATCGAGATGTCGGAGGGGGTGAGCGCGCGGCTCGCGAGCTCATCGTCGTCCAAACCTTCACTTGCGCGAAGCCGTTTCCAGAGCTCGGCCGGAGTTGGAAACGAGTCGATTTCGCTTTCCTTGCCCGCGATGTAATCGAATTCGATAATCCCGTGGCCGTTGGTAGCGTAGGCGAATTTTAGCTCCAGGATCTCGGCGTACTGCTTTGCTTGTTGGAGGCCATCGGCGGGGAGTTTGTACGATGGTTTTGCCTCGACAACCGCTATGGTCAGGTCGCGGGTATAGCGCAGAAGGTAATCGGCCCGTTTGGGACGTCTTCTTCGCGCCTTTTCTCCAATGGGAACAATCCGCCCATCCGTGAAGCTCTTTTGCTCGCTGATCTGATCGTCGCTCCAACCGGCGGCATAAAGCTTTGGTAGGACGTACTTTCGGCAGGTATCCGCTTCGGTAATCACGTTGGGAACCGAGCTTTAGTCTGTGGATCGAATTTTGCGCGATTTTACGCGAATGCGCGGGGTAGTGACAAGCACAAAACACCCTCACCCGTTCCCTCTCCCAGAGGGAGAGGGTTCTTTAGTGGAGCGTGGGTCGACTCTTAACTCTCAACCCTCAACCATCCTACGCGCCTTTGCGCTTTTTGAGTTCTTCGATGAGCTGGGGAACGACTTTGAAGACGTCGCCGACCACGCCGAAATCGGAGTACTGAAAGATCGGCGCTTCGGGATCTTTGTTGATGGAGATGATGTATTTCGAAGTTTTCATGCCGGAAAGATGCTGGACGGCACCCGAAATACCGCACGCGAAATAAAGATCGGGCTTTACGGTTTTGCCCGTTTGGCCGATCTGCATAGCATACGGCACCCAGCCCGCATCCACCGCCGCTCGGGTTGCGCCGACGGCGCCGCCGAGCAATTCGGCCAGCTCTTTCAGCATGGCAAAGTTTTCTTCGCCTTTGAGCCCGCGGCCGCCCGAGACAATGGTCTTTGCGCCGTCCAACTGAGGACCCTCGCGTTTGACCGCCACACGCTCTTTCATGTGCACTTTGCGTAGAACCGAGTCTGAAGGCGGCGTGACTTCTTCGATCATAAGCGGCTTTTCATTGACCTTGGGCTCAAAAGACTTGGGACGAACGACGAGAATCTTGGTGCCCGTGTTCACCAGCGTGCTGGTATTCTGGTAGCTCGCGCCGAGGGCTGGAATCGTCGCTTCGATCGAGCCGTCTTTGATGACAAAATCACCCACGTCGGTGATTGCGCCGCAGTCCAGCCTGGCGCTCAGGTCAGCGACCACGTCGCGCCCGGCGTAGCTCGATGCAAACAGCACGACTGCGGGTTGGCACTTCTCGATAAGACCAGCAAGCGTGTCAGCGGCTGGTAGTGTCAAGTAGTCTTTGTAAATAGAATCGCTCGAACGGTAAATCTTACTCGCGCCATACTTTGCCAGCGTCTCCGCAGCGTCATCAGGGGTAGGGCCGAGAAGCACGGCCTCAGCCGTGCCGACTTCAGCGGCCTTGGTGAGCATCTCCAACGTGGTTGGCGTGACCCTGTCGTCGAGAACTTCCGCGAAAACCCAAATTACGTCTGCCACTCAAATCACCTTTATCTCAGCCAGGAAGTCGGCTATTTGTTTGCCGCCTTCGCCGTCATCGGTCACGACTCTACCCGCTTGTCGTTTCGGCGGGCGTCCGACCGTCAAAACTTTTTCCCTTGCGCCGTTCTCGCCTACCTGATCGGGACCCAATCCGAGATCGGCCGCCTTGTAGACCTTTATCTCCTTTTTCTTCGCCGCCATGATCCCCTTGAGTTGAGGATAGCGCGGCTCATTGATGCCGCTGGTGACGGAGACAAGCGCCGGCAGTGTCGCCTCCACCACGTCATATCCCGCTTCACTCTGGCGCTTAATGGACAGCCGGCCCCCCTCGACCGTGATTTCCCTGGCGAACGTCACCGGAGGTATGCCGAGCAAGTAAGCGATCTGGCCCGGCACGATCCCGGAATAGCTATCGCTGCTCTCCGTGGCGCAAATCACGAGATCAAACTCTTGCTTCTTGATCGCCCCGGCAAGAAGTTTGGCCGTCCCGAGCGTGTCGGATCCTGCGACCGCATCGTCCAAAATATGGACGGCAGAGGTCGCCCCCATAGCCAACGCATTGCGTATTCCGATAGTCACGTCGCTGATGCCCATGGTAACGAGTGTTACCGTACCGCCGTGCTTTTCAGTCAGGCGCAGCCCTTCTTCCACCGCGCTTGCCGCAGCGGGATCGAGCTCGTGCGCAACGCCCTTGCGCACCATGCGTTTTGTGTTCGGATCAATTTGGATCGTAACCGAGCTGGCAGGTATGACTTTGCCACAGACAACGATGTTCAATGGGTTCTCCCGTAGCTAAGATACTTGTTTCAGATGCAACGAAGGCGCCTCTAGTGGAGGGCGCCTTCGCAAAACGGAGCTTCTTTGTAGAGTCGCTCGCGAGCGGCTTACGATACCCACTCCTTGACGTTTCCCTCCATGACCACATCCAGAATTTCTTTGCAGTCTTCAATCGCCTTGTCAACAAGCTTAGGATCATCTTTCAGATGCGGCATGGCGGAATTCACCGCCCCCTTGAGGGCCTGAATGAACTCTTTCATCTGCTGATCTAGTGCTTCGGTGTTGCGTGCTGGTTCCATGTTTCGCTCCCGCGCGTCTCTAGTTTCTAGTCTCAAGTTCCTGGTTAACCGGAAACTCGAAACCAGAAACTAGTAACTATCTTTACGTGTACAATCGCCCTTTGCTCGGGTCAGGAATCGTGAGACCCATTTGTTTGATCAGGGCATCGACCTCGTCCTTATATTGTTGCCGCGCAACCGCATTGGGCCGTCGCTTCAACCCCCAGTGTATGTAGCGCTCCGAACGGTATGACTTGGTGTTGCCGAACATGTCGAGGCCCTTGGCGTACCAGTAATCCACCGCCCTCTGAATTCTTTCTTTGGCTGCTCCTCCCTTTGTTGCGCACTCGGCCGTACAGTTGGTGCCGAAATCGATGTGCCCTTCCTCCTCGCGGATCACTTGGGGATCTTCCACGATGCGGGCCAGAGGTTGATAGGTGCAACCGATAAATTCTTCCAGCTGGAAGCGCCCAACACGATCAATGAGAAACCCGAACACAGAAAAGTCTTCCCAGGTCTTGATCGTCCCGCGAAATGCTTCGACATATCTTTCCTGGTTGGGCCGGCTGAGCACATAGGACACATCAACGCCCATATCCCCCGCGCACTTCGCCATTTTTCTATAATGGTCCATTTCCTCGGCCGCAGTGCGCGCGACGATGAGCTGGTAGAGCTTACTGGGCGCGTTGGGTAAGATGTCTTTCACGTAAAGGTTCGGGCCGCCGATCTCACAATCGGCCTGAATCGCCAATACGCGGCGTAGCAAGTCCTGGTACTCCGGATCCTGCTTGTCAAAATCCTTCAGTTCTACCTTTTCCGAAAACATGAGCCCTCCTTGAATTCGCCCACACCTCTCGCTCTGCACAAAGCAGGGAATCTTTAAGGGCGACTTGCAGCCGTAAGTCCAATGTTTTTGTCTAACAAATGGGCCTTGATAAATCAACCAACGCGGCGGCCCTGTTTTGTGGCGTTACCCTCACCCAAAGCGGGATTTTTTGCCCAAATGACAGCGGGTTTACTAAAAAAAGTTTCTAAACTAAACTCGCCAAACGATGCAGGGCGGTCCTATGTATGGCTTGCTGACAGATCTGTATCAACTGACCATGGCTCAAGCCTACTTCCAGGCCCGGCGGCTTGCGCCGGCAACATTCAGCCTCTTTATCCGTTCTTATCCGCAGAGCCGGGGTTATTTTATAGCGGCAGGACTACGGGATGTTCTCGAATTCCTCGAACAATTTGAAATCGATGCCAGGGGCATCGATTATCTCCACTCGCGACGCATGTTTGGCGACGATTTTTTGGACTTCCTGAAAGATCTGCGGTTTAGCGGTGAGGTCTGGGCGCTGCCCGAAGGCAGAATATTCTTTAAAGACGAACCGATCATCGAAGTTACCGCGCCTATTGTCGAGGCACAAATCGTTGAGACCTTCATCATCAACCAGATCAATTTGCAGTCACTAATTGCTACCAAAGCGGCCAGGTGCGTACATGCGGCCGGGGGCCGCCAGGTAGTTGATTTTTCGCTGAGACGGACACACGGCACCGATGCCGGCATGAAGGTTGCCCGCGCAAGCTATCTCGCTGGGTTTGCCGGCACCAGTAATGTCAAGGCGGGCCAGGAGTACGGAATTCCCATTGCGGGAACTATGGCCCATTCCTTTATTTCGAGTTTCGAGCATGAAATCGATGCGTTTAGAGCTTTTGTGGCAAGCTTCCCCAACCATGCCATCCTGCTGATAGATACCTACGATACAATTGCCGGCGCCAATAAAGCAGTCGAGGTTGCCAGGGAAATGGCGGCACACGGCCAGCGCCTTCAAGGCGTACGCATCGATAGCGGCGATTTGCCCAAGCTTGCGGTGGAGGTGCGAAAAGTACTCGATGCGGCAGGGTTCCGAGACGTCAAGATCATTGGCAGCGGCGGACTCGATGAGTATGACTTGGCCGAATTTGCCTCAGCAGGCGTTCCTTACGACAGCTATGGTGTGGGCACCAA
>CAYPHJ010000176.1:0-6182 GCA_964410485.1 uncultured Syntrophobacteraceae bacterium | reverse complement strand
AAAAGGAATAACCAGAGATTAAAGGTAAAGATGCGACCACTGAATCTCTCCGTGTCATGCAGCTAGACCAACTCAAACCTAACGTCATTGTCCACGGTGCGATCTTTCCGGAGCCCGTGCAAGTTATCGTGGTGATTCCGATGGGTAATTCGGTCAAGCTCATCGGAAAAGGACTGACCACCGGCAAAGTTCACGAGCCGATTCTCAACGCGGAACAGCTCGCGAGCCTGGAAGCGACGCCGGAAAAGGAGCCGTTCGACGGTGATGCGGCCCGCTTTCGTCTTGGTATTGAAGCGCTTCGGCTTGGGTTGGCGTACGAGTACGATCCATATTTCTCGCTATCGATCGCCCGAGTTGACCCGCTGCCGCACCAGTTAGAAGCGGTCTACGACTATTTCATCAAGCTACCGCGCATTCGCTTTCTCTTGGCGGATGATCCTGGTGCCGGCAAGACAATTATGGCGGGCCTGCTCATTAAGGAACTGAAGATTCGCGGCCTTGTTCAACGCACACTCATTGTCGCACCGGCCAGTCTATCTTTTCAGTGGCAGCGGGAGCTCAAAGACAAGTTTCGCGAGAACTTCGAAATTATCCGTAGCGATGTGCTGCGCGCCAATTACGGCAGCAACCCTTGGCAAGATAAGAACCAACTAATTACTTCGGTATCTTGGGTGTCCCGCATCGAAGACGCCAGGGAGTCTTTGCTTCGGAGCCATTGGGATCTCATCATCGTCGATGAGGCGCACAAGATGAGTGCCTATAGCGCCGATAAGAAGACGCTGGCGTACCAGCTCGGTGAGTCGCTGTCCCAAATGACCGATCACTACCTCCTGATGACGGCTACGCCTCACAAAGGCGATCCGGAAAACTTCTGCCTCTTCCTCTCACTGCTCGACAAGGACGTATACGGCGACGTGAAAAGCTTGGAAGAGGCGATGGTGCGCCACGAGGCGCCGTTTTACCTGCGCCGTATCAAAGAAGCCCTAGTAACATTCCCTGACCCTGACACCGGCGTCGTTAAACAGTTGTTCACCCGCCGGAACGTCCAGACGGTCCCATTTCAAATCAGCGACGATGAACTTGATCTCTACGATCGTTTGACCCGCTACGTTGAAGATCAATCTATCCGCGCAGCAAGCGAGGATTCTTCGCGCGCTCGGGCTGTCGGCTTTACGATGGCTATGCTCCAGCGCCGGTTCGCGTCTAGTATTTACGCGGTGCGGCGCACGCTGGAGCGAATGAAAGACAAGCGCGAAAAGATCTTGGAAGATCCTGAGAAATATCGCCAAGAGCAGATCAACAAACGTCTCCCCGAAGACTTTGACGATTTGCCTGAAGACGAGCAGCAGGAAATCATCTCCCAGCTCGAAGATGTGGTTGCGTCCTACAATCCCAACGACTTGCGGGAAGAAATCATTGAACTATCAGGCTTGATTAAGCACGCGCAGATTCTTGAAGCGGCTGAGGCGGAAGTTAAGGTGCGCCATCTCCGCGATCTGTTGACGAAGGAGCGGCTCTTCTCCGATCCAACCGTAAAGCTCCTTCTATTCACGGAACACAAAGACACCTTGGATTTCCTCGCCGCTGATGGCAAGGACGGGCGACCGCTCGGTAAACTTTGCGATTGGGGGCTAACGCTCACGCAGATTCACGGCAGCATGAAGATCGGCGACCGTGACACACCAGGCAGTCGGATCTACGCCGAGCGTGAGTTTCGCGAGTCCTGCCAGGTGTTGGTCGCCACAGAGGCGGCGGGAGAGGGCATCAACCTCCAGTTCTGCTGGCTGATGATCAACTATGATATCCCGTGGAATCCCGTCCGGCTCGAACAGCGTATGGGGCGTATTCACAGATATGGGCAAGAAAAAGACTGCCTGATCTTCAATTTCGTCACGACCAATACCCGTGAAGGACGCGTGCTCCAAAAGCTCTTCGAGCGCATCGAGAAAATCGAAGACGACCTCGATCCAAAGCGAACCGGCAAGGTGTTTAATGTTCTCGGTGATATTTTCCCCGCCAATCAGCTCGAACGGATGCTGCGGGATATGTACGCCCACAACAACATGACCGAAGAGCTGATCAAGCAGCGGATTGTCGAACAGGTCGACAGCGCTCGTTTCCGAGATATCACGAACTCTACATTAGAAGGCCTGGCGAAACGGGAGCTGAATCTCTCGGTAATCGTAGGCAAATCAGCCGAGGCTAAAGAGCGCCGGCTCGTACCAGAGGTTGTCGAGGACTTCTTTTTGAATGCCGCGCCAATCGCCGGCGTGACGATTTCGGAGACAGCCAAAGGCCATCATCTCTATCGCATCGGTCGCGTCCCTCGAAACCTCTGGCCCATCGGCGAGCGTTTGGAGCCGCGCTTCGGAAAGCTTGGCCGCGAGTATATGCAGGTGGTCTTCGACAAGCGGCTTCTCTTGACGGACGCAACCTCCGAGTGGATAACTCCTGGCCATCCACTTTTCGAAGTTGTGCGCGAGGACGTGCAAGATCGCGTACGCGAAGACCTGCAACGAGGAGCGGTGTTCTTCGACCTGCACTGCAAAGAGCCATCGCGGCTTAACATCTACTCCGCAGCGATTCAGGACGGGCACGGTCACGTTCTTCATCGCCGGTTGTTTGCCGTCCAGGAGAATTCGGACGGATCGATGACGCTGCGCCAGCCCACGCTATTGTTGGATCTAGCTCCAGCACCGGCCGGCACGCCGGTCCCGGATACATTGATAAATGATCAGGGCTTCTTGGAAAACTATCTTGTCGGTGAAGCATTGGAGAGTTTTCTCAAAGAGGTCACGGCTCAGCGTGAAAAGGAAATTGAAACTATCTCTAGACACATAGAAATTAGTCTCAACGAACTGATCCACCGCCAGAACTTAAAGCTCGCCGAGCTGGTA
Source organism: uncultured Syntrophobacteraceae bacterium (assembly GCA_964410485.1). Lineage (GTDB taxonomy): Bacteria > Desulfobacterota > Binatia > UBA9968 > UBA9968 > CAYPHJ01. Next base: position 3,285 of record CAYPHJ010000176.1, on the reverse strand, counting down.
AGCCAACGCGAGGCGGGCGATACCAATCCGTCAATACCCGGAAATATCAAGCAAGCCGAAGACCGCCTCGACGAATTGAACGGCCGGCTGGAGCGCAGGCGCCAGGAGCTTCAGCAAGAACGCTACTGCACGATCAGCGATATCCAGCGCCATGGTTGCGCGTGGATATTGCCTCACCCGGAACGGGCGAAGCCTGATTTTGCTCGTCTGGTTTCTGACGATGCAACCGAACGGATGGCGGTTGAGACTGTCATCGCGTATGAGCGTGCCCGCGGGTGGGAGGCTGTCAGCGTTGAGAACGAGAACCGGGGATTCGATCTGATTTCCCGCCGTCCTCACCCGGAAGATCCACAGACTGCCATCGAAGTTCGATTCATTGAAGTAAAAGGCCGCTCCGCCGTTGGTGAAATCGCTCTAACCACAAACGAATACAAAACGGCGCAACGCCTCACGAAAGACTATTGGTTATACGTGGTTTTCAATTGTGCTTCTAAACCTGAAATTAAGATAGTTCAGCATCCGGCGGAACTTGACTGGAAGCCCATTGTGAAAATCGAGCACTACTGGCTAAACATGAGTTTGCTCCGCGCGGCGCTTGAAACCACCGCGGAACTGCCATCCTAGAGAATGGAAAGGGTAACTTGATAATGACCCATGCGAAGGGTAAAAATTTAGCCATCATCCCCCCTGACTGTTCAACCAGTAGGGCGCGGAGCCAATCCTTCGGGGGCGGCTCCTGCTTTTATGCCGCATAGTCTTTCCTTCCGATGTCGACTGAGGAGTAAATGATGAAACGAGAAATGAATAAGCGACTTCACACCATAGGAAACAAAATTAAGCAGGAGTACCGCGCGGAACGGGTTATTCTTTTTGGCTCTCATGCCAGGGGCGATGCAACAGAAGACAGCGACGTTGACTTGCTTGTCGTTGCGCGCACAAAGGAGCGGTTTTTTGAAAGAATGGCTAGCGTCCGGCGTCTCATTCGAGACTTGCGCGATGGTCTTGCCGTCTCTCCCATCGTCTTGACTCCGGCGGAGCTGGAAAAAAGAAGACAGGCCGGAGACCCGTTTGTGCGGGAAATTCTGGAGACAGGAGTTTCTCTGTGAGCAACGGCTCTAGCACTTCAGTCGCCGATGAGTGGATACTAATTGGCCGTAAGGATTGGAGGCGCGCCGAAAGGAACCTTAAAGACCAGGATAGCTCCCATCAAGTCCATTACTTGCGCTGTCCATTCCAACGCGAGCCGGACTTTCACGTTACAAGCGTGAACTACAATTTTCCGGAGCTGTTAGCACGAGCGGAGGCGCCGCGATGACGGCCAAGCGTCATGTTCGAGCCTAAAGGCATTTGGTATGTTATGATCGCTGTGTGAGGAGAATGGTGATGGCGAATGTAAACCGAAAAGTGCTCGATGAAATCGTCCGGCGCATCCTGAAAGCAGCCAAGCCGGAGAAAATCATCATGTTTGGCTCCGCCGCGCGCGGCGAGATGGGACCGGACAGTGACCTTGATATTCTCGTCGTCACTGCTTGCGATCATCGCCGGAACGCCGCTCGAAAGATTCGCCGCCAGCTTTTTGGCATCGGCGTGCCCATAGATATCATTGTGGCGAAACCGGAAGACATCGAGCGCTACAAGGATTCGATAGGACTCATTTATCGTCCCGCCCTAAGGGAGGGGAAGGTCCTTTATGCCGCGTAAGGCTGGTTTTACCGGGAAACCGGAGGACTGGTTGCGCCGGGCCAAAGGCAACCTGGCGAGGGCGAAGCAAACAAAGCCGAAGGATGCTTTCTGGGAAGACCTCTGTTTTGATGCCCAACAGGCGGCAGAGAAAGCGATCAAGGCTGTTTTAGTATTCCGTGAGATTGAGTTTCGCACAACCCACGACCTTAGAGAGCTTTTGACCCTGCTGGATTCCGGCGGCTTTCCAATTCCTGAGGAAATCTGGGAAGCAGTTGATCTCACCGACTACGCCGTTGAAACACGGTATCCCGGACTTTCTGAACCCGTAAGCGACAAGGAATATCGTGTCGCCGTCGCCCTGGCGAAAACCGTGGTCCGTTGGGCAGAGAAACAGATCACGCAGCAGCAAAGACGCAAAAAGAAATCATAAGACTACGATCATGGCGCGGGGTCACGGAGCAGGCCATTAGAAAGGATATGGCAAAGCTCCAAAAAATGCCGCTCGTTGAGAAGCGAGGCTCCGCTCGCGCGACCTACTACGTCTTGAACGAGCCGCTGGAAACCCTATGAATGCACAACTATCCGCAACCGGCTTGGCCAGAATCCGCAACCGCTGCCTCGAATCCATCAAGAATCCATCAAAGTCGGGCTACAATCCATTTTTTTGCTTAGCAGTGTGTATCTGAATTGCTATGACACAGAACTATCCCAAGCGTCTCATCGAAGTTGATCTTCCGATCAAGCGCATCTCCGCCCACGCGCGGCGCGAGAAGTCGATTCGCCATGGTCATATTTCAACACTACACATCTGGTGGGCGCGGCGGCCGCTTGCGGCTTGCCGAGCAGTGATTTGTGCCGCGCTCTGGCCAGACCCAGCGGATGAACTTTGCCCCGCCAGCTTTCGTGACAAAGTGTGCGCCGAAATGCTCGCCTGGACACCGCACGAACGGCAGCGTTTGCTCGGCGAGGAAAGCCGAAAACGGTTCGAGAAAGCTCGGCAGAATCCTGCACTGTTCGATGATGTGGAACAACTCCGCGGCGCGTTGCTCGACTTCATCGCCGACTTCGCTAACTGGGACAACTCCACGGTAAAGGAATACCTGGAAACGAGCCGCACGCTGACACAGTCCGCGCATGAGGCGTTAGGTGGTGCGCCGGGCACGCACAGCGGTGCGCCGCATGCGCGAGAAAGGACAAAAAGTGGGTTACGTGAACCTGCGCTGGTTCCGGCCTTTCCCGACAGTTGAGCTACGGGAGTGCTTGAGCCGCTTCAAAGCGGTCGGCGTGGTCGATAGGGATTTCGCCCATGGCTCGCCGGACAACGGCGGCATCCTGATGCACGAGGTCCGCTCTTGCCTCTACCCGGCCAAAAATCGGCCTGTAATCGTCAATTTCATGGGTGGCCTGGGCGGGCGCGATCTCTCCATCGCAGACGCGCAGAGGATGCACGAAACGACTCAACAGGCGGCCAAGAAGGATTCGATGGACGAATTCGTAACCTGGATCGGTCTAAGAGAGTAAAATTAGGGGGGAACGATTATGTCAAGTGCACCACAAATCGATTACGAGAAGATCAAAGGCGTTCACAAAATTCCGCTGGAA
>CAYPHJ010000175.1:4194-6194 GCA_964410485.1 uncultured Syntrophobacteraceae bacterium | reverse complement strand
GGCGAGATCGCCAATCTCATCTCGCGACTTGATGCCAACCTGAGACTTCCATTCTCCCGCAGCGATGCGCCGGGCCGCTTCGGCCAATTCTTTGACCGGCCCCGCAATAATCTTGACGAGAAAGACCGTGACCCCAATTCCGGCCAAGATGACCAACCCGGTGAGCAAGGCAATCGTGCGATAGATGTCTGTGATGGTGGCATTGACTTGCTGCAACGACAGGGACATACCCACGGTCGCCAATCCGATAGTTTTCTCGGTACCGGGCTGTTCACCGCGCCCTAGAGTACTGTCGAGCGCCAGGCCGATCTCCTCTCGCTCTCTTTTCACCTGCTGGGTTCTTATGGGATATACGACCTCGTAGAGTACCTCATCACCCCATTTGATTTGATAAGCCTGCGTCAGCGGATCGGTCCAGGGCACGGCCGTCAAGAGGATTCGTTCCACCTCTTCTGGAGGCAACTTCTTTAACTCCACCGATTGCGCTTCGGCGAGCACCTCTCCCGCCTCGTTTCGCACCACAGCGTAGAGAACATCTTCCTCGCGAATCACTCCCTCAACGAGCTGATTCAAGACGTACCGGTTGGCAATCAACACTCCGTACTCGCTGTTATAAGCTAGATTCCGGGCAAGCGAGCGACCGCGATCAATCAGTCCATTTTTGATCAGCTCCACGCCGTAGAGGTGAAAAAACCATCCGAGCGTGATCGATGTGAGCACAATCAGCGCAGAGATGGAGAGCGTAAATTTCCAGGGTAGTCCTGCTTTGAGCTTCATTGCACTCACGCAGTCCGTCTACGTATTCTTATCCGGTCCCTTTGCGCCTTTGCGTCTCTTATGAAAATAGCCGACTATAAGGAAAATCCCCCCGTCCTGCTGCCGGCCCCCTTTGGCCAAAGGGGGCTACAGGATTTATCGGCGCGATACCCAACTACTCGGGGCTCGTTTTCATCCGCCGTGTTGTACGTTTGGTACATGAATTACTTTGCGGGAGAAATTCCGAATTCATTCGCGCTCCCGGGAAGTGGCGACTTCCTTCCATAGTGGTCCTTCACTGCTACTTGATCACGACGGCTCCCTTCAGCCGCTCGGCCGGAATCTTTAGTCCGATAGTTTCCGCCGTTTTGAGATTCACGTGCAACGTCAGTTTTTGCGGCCGGGTGATCGGCAGACTCGAAGGCTGCTCTCCCGTTAAGATTCTGGCGGCGAGTCCGCCACACTGCGCTCCCACATCCTGGTAATCGGCTTCCAACGCCATGAGAGCGCCCGCCTTCACGAACCTCGATGACAGTCCCATGAAAGGAATGCCGTTTCGGAGAGTATGCAACAGAATGAATTCCAGCGAACCGGAGGAAAAGGCAGTGCTATCGGCCACGGACCACAGGGCATCAACGCTGTTGTCGAGGCTGCGAAGCGCCTCCGGAACTCTTTCGCCGGAGGTGATAGGAACAGCAACAAGCTCGAGTCCCATTTCGTTGGCCACTTTCGTCGCCTCGCGGACCACGATTTCGGTCTCTTGAGGATTGTAGATCACACCCACTCGCTTGACGTGAGGAACAAGAGAGCGCAGCGCTTCGAACTGCCTATGGTTGGTGATATCCAGTGAAGCGCCGGTCAAATTGTTGCCCGACGCGCTCATCGATCGAATGAAGCCGCTCGCCCGAGGGTTTAACACCATGCAAAAGGTGACCGGAACATCTCTGATCGTTTTGGATACGTGAGCCGTGGCGGCCGATCCGAGCGTCACGATCAGGCGCGGGGACCTTTTGCGAATCTCCGTAAGAAGAGCGTCTCTTTCGCGGTTGCCTTCCGGCAAGAGGTACTCGGCAAAAACCGGCTCGTACCCTTTGCCATTGAGGGTCCTGCGAAAACTCTTTAGCGCAACGTCATAAAGCTCCAGCTCGCGACTCTTGACCACGACCACAAGGTCCCGAGCCAGAGCAAAAGGCGTGCTCGCAAGAAAACCCAACAAAAGGGAAAGTAGGGAGCAGACAATTTTT
>CAYPHJ010000175.1:0-4094 GCA_964410485.1 uncultured Syntrophobacteraceae bacterium | reverse complement strand
CAGGTCGGGCACGGGCGTGGGCGTGTATTCATTCTGGAAAAAAACAGCGAATAGATTTTGTCTGCGCCGTGGCCCGATCAAGAATCGCGAATCAAACATGTGAAAGCGATAGCTGGCCCCGCCGGTGAGAATATTTTGCTTTTGCTCGCCCAAGTGAAAGCTATGCTGAGCATCCAGCTTGAAAGTGTCGGCGCGTACGGCAACGGGCTGCGGCAGGATGGCAGAGCGCAGATCCATGTCGAGGCGGTCCCAGGCAAACTGTAATTTGAAATCGGCCAATGAATAGTTGAACTTTGCAAACCCGAGACCGCCGCGCGCAAAAACCCGCGTGGGGGGCGCGGGGAGCGATGCCGGCACGAGCCCTGGATCGAGATCTCTTTTGAAGCCGTCAACGCCGGCAGCCAGAGACGCTCGCGAGCGCTCGCTGAATTTGTATTCTGCGAGCCCGTTGCCTCTGAAGTCCTCGCGTCCTCTGTCACCGCTCGACCCGCCAATGAGCGGGTTGGGGAAATGGTTGGTACGATCGTAAGCAAAGGAAGCCTTATACCCAGAGTTATCGGCAGTGCCTGCATGGATAAGGTTTGTGATATTCGTCCCCGCAGTCCCGCTGGTCTGGCAAATATGGGTTCCCTTCAAGGCCTCCGGTGACTTGGTGATGATGTGAATGACACCGCTAAAAGCGTTCGCGCCGAAAAGTGCCGAGAGCGGGCTTTTTACGATTTCGATGCGTTCGATCTCATTGAGGGAAATTGGCAGCTGATGCCAAAACACGATATTCAAAAAATCCTCGTAGACCGACCGACCATCGATGTACACCTGCATGCGATGCGCAAGCCTGGCATTCAATCCGCGCGCCGTAATGTTGACATCGGAGGCCGAGACACGAAAGATGTCCAACCCGGGGACGCCGCTAAGCAAATCGGGAAGGTTCGTCGCTCCGGAGCGCCTGATAGCTTCCGCGGTGATAATCGTGGTCGTAGCGGGCGCCCTCGCCAGCGGCAACTCTCTCCTGGCCGGAGTGACAGCCCACAGGATTATTTCTGGTTCCGGCAGCGGCCTTACCTCAACGTCGCAGGCCTCGTAAGTTCGCAGCGGACCCTGCGCAGCAACAGCGCCAGGGATTGCGACAAGAATCAACGAGACCAGCAAAAAGGTACTCGAGGAGAACGGTGAGTTAGCCCCTCTTGTGAGTTGCGCGCCGTGCAGTATTCTCATGCTAGCACCCCTCCTTTTCAGTCCCGTCCTGCGCCATCGGCAGCACCGCTCCCCCTGCCGCCTCGTTTAGACGGCTGGATACTGTAACTGCCCAAGCCGTGATGCACCTGTCCGAGGGGCCTCTCCCCATATCCAGATTGACAACCCGGCGTCAATACAGAAAAAACCCGCCCAGTTTTTGTTTGGCGTCACTAACAGTCGAGACGCGACCGACAACGTCGGTGCGAGAACTGCAAAGGCATTGCCAGGAGGGAAACAGGGATGAGTAATGGATTGTTGGAGTACTCGAGTGATGGTTTACTCCTCAGTGCAGCTGTCAAGCCTGGCGCACGGTATCTTATCTGTTTGCCACGGCTCATCGAAACTCTGCACAACATAACGGCTGGCACCCCGGTGATTAGCTTGACTCGCGTCAGGCCTTGCAGCATGGCGTGCATTGAAATACTTATTTCCGGTCACCGGAATCTCGTGGAAAGGCAATCCCAGAGAGGGCAAGCTGAAATGAGCAATGAGGTCTCACCGTCGTTCTATGATTATGTGCCGCTCCCCGATCGCCGGCCGCTCCGTTTTCCGAACGGGGCGCGTATGGCTCTCATCATAACGATCAACCTTGAATATTGGGAAAAGTCGCGGCCGGATCAGAAGGAGCCGCTTTTCACTGGTGGACCCATGACCATTCCGCACGCCTTGCCGGGAGATGTCTGGGACAGCGCAAACTGGACCTGGCGTGAGTACGGGCAACGTGTGGGCATTTGGCGGCTGATCGACATGTTCGACAACGCCGATGTCAAGCCGTCGTGCACCGTGAACGGTCTCATGATGGTCGAGCGGCGCCGCATCGTCGATGCGGTCAACGAGCGTGGCTGGGAGTTGGTGCCGCACAACTGGGCGCAAAACGACCTCCTGACCTATTACGCGGGCAATCCGGACGCAGAACACGCTGTCATCAAGCGCACCGTTGACAAGTATCGGGAAGTAGTCGGCCGCGCGCCAAAGGCGTGGCTCTCTTCTGCCATTCGTGGCACGCCACACACACCCGCCTTCCTCAAGGCTTTTGGCTTCATCGCGTACTGCGACTATCTGAATGACGACCAACCCTATCTGATCAAAACCGTTCACGGGCCAATCGTCTGCATCCCTTATTCAAACGACATCAACGATTTTAGCCTTTTTGCCCGCGGCGGCATGTCGGGCACGAGCGGCCTCGAAACGCTCAAGGCCTGCTTCGAGGAGCTTTACGCCGAGAGCGGCAAAACGGGGCGCATCATGAATTTAGGGCTGCACCCGCACGTTGCAGGTCAGCCCCATCGCATCGGCGCGCTGCGCGAATTCGTCGAATATGCTCGATCCTACAAGGATGTCTGGTTCGCAAGCCGTGAGGAGCTGGCCACGTGGTACCTCGACCATCACGCGTCCCACATCCCGGAATAGTTCATCGCCCAGCAAAACTATTTAAGAATTTCCTTAAGCCGGGAGATCAAGACACCGTCGAGGTTAAAGACATTCCTGACGTTGGTCTCTAGCTCCGCGCCATCCGCAGGATTGATGTCCAACCTCGCCTTCTTGGCCTCGGCGAGAAAAGCAGCATCTTTCATTGTATCGCTAAAAGCCTTACGCAACATTTGTACTCTGGGCTTGGGTGTGCCGGGAGGCAAAACGAACGGACGGGCCGTTGGAGCCAGACTGTGGGCGCCAACCTCCAAGAGCCTGCGTGACTCGGAACTCTTGGCAAACTCAATATCCAACGGAACGTTGGGAAGCTCGGGATGCCGTTTGCCAACGTGCTGCACCAGTATGATCGCATCACCGGAGCCGACTTCTTTACTCCATGTTGACTTGAAAGATTCCCACGCATTGGTAAGCCCAACAACCTCGCCGCTGTTAAACGCCAGGCGGATGTCCGCCGTCCCCTTATACCCATCGATTATTTGAATCGGGAGATCTAAAGCAGCTCGCAAAAGCCGTGGTATGTCTGAAGTCGCCGTGCCCGGCGCGATGCCGCCGATTTTTAGCGGCGTTTTGGCACTGAGCCATTGCTGCATGGTGGTAATGCCGCTGATTTTGGATAGCGCGGTAACGTAATTGTCCTGAGTGGGCACACCGATGTACTCAAACCTTCGCGCGTCGAACTCAAGCCCCGGCTTGTCGAGAAGCTGTTGAATGAATAGCCCGCCGATGAAATGACCAATGGTGAGACCGTCCGGCCTGGCTGCTTTGTAGAGATGATTGGCCGAGATCATGCTGCCGGCGCCCGCCATGTTTTCAACCACGATCGTGGGAGCACCGGGAATGTGTCTCGTCATGTGGCGAGCGATGAGTCTCGCATAGGTATCATAGCCGCCGCCGGCCGAGAACCCGACAATGATCCTAATCGTCTTGCCGCTGTAGAACGTATCTTGAGCCAAAGCTTGTCCGGCCCAAAAAAGAACGAAACCAATCAGTAGCTTCCCCGCGAGTTTTTCCATAATAACCCTCCGCCTGTGAATCCGTGGTGGAATGTTTGTAGTCGAGCCGTATAAGAAAAGAGAGTTTCCTGTCAATAGCGCACGAGCCGAAGCTCATACAGGGCTTAAACCCACTGGTGAGATCGCCTGTGTAGAAACATGACGGCGATGGCTTGCCAGGCCAGGCTTCTGCAGGTAGATTAGCGCGAATCGACGACTCCGTTATCGGGAAGGCTACGATTTCAGTGGTAATCGCGAGGGCCGTTCATGGAACTTCAAACAATTCTGAGGCTCTTGGCCACGCGCTCGCCGCGGGGGGATGAAATCTCGCCGCGGTCAGTGTCCGGTAAATCAATCATCAGCGTAACTCAGCACGGCTTGAAAGCCATGTTGCGGCGCTCACGCACCGTCGGCGTCAAAACCATTGCCATCCTG
>CAYPHJ010000174.1:0-6256 GCA_964410485.1 uncultured Syntrophobacteraceae bacterium | reverse complement strand
TAAAAGACTTTCTTGGAGAAATCGAAAGGGTACTCGCCAGTCGCGCAAGTCTAAGCGTTAAAAACGAATTGTGGGGCTTGATTGCTTCAATCCAGAATCCAAAACCTTTACCGAGCCAAGTCGAAGTCGAAAAACCAAAAATGGAATTACGGCATCCCCAGCCGCTGCTCGATATGATCCAGGCGGAGGCCTACTCAAGGGCAGCGAAGACTGGTTCGACCGGGCCTTTCACAGATGATAGCGTTCTGCTATCATCCAGTCGGTGAAGCTCATCGGGAGGGATTTGATCCAGCTATTCGCACAGAAGCATCCCGATTCCAGGTCTTCACTCAAGAGCTGGACGCAAACCATGGAGTCGAACAGCTTCAAGCACTTCGTAGAGCTCAAGAAGACCTTTGGTTCAGCGGATCAGGTCAAGCCCCACACGGTGTTCAACATTTCTGGGAACAAATACCGGCTGATTGCCGTCGTAGATTACACGCTGCAATCCGTATCAATCGAGAACGTGCTTACGCACTCCGAGTACGACGAGGGACATTGGAGAAAGTGAAAATGACCATTGCGACGCTTGAAAAAAAGCTTAAACCACTGGAGGCGCCGATAGACAACGAACTACTTCGGTGGCTCTATTTGCACCTGCCGCCCCAACCTATAAAAAGTAGGAAGATGCACCACAGTTACAGCGAGGCGATCCGTATTCTGATGCGGGAAGCCGGAAGTTTAGACGCCAACAACCGTGCCGCTGTGGGCCAGTACCTAAGCGCAGTTATTCCCTTTGTTGAGCAGTATGAGAAAAGAGAGTTCCCAATCGGGGGGGCAACCCCCGAGGAAGTGCTTGGCTTTCTGATGGAGCAGCACGATCTAAGCCAGTACGATCTCGCTAAGGAGCTTGGGGGTCAGCCCGTCGTTTCACAAATTCTCAGAGGGAAGCGAAGGCTTACACGGGAGCACATTGAGCGGTTGAGCAAGCGATTCGGGGTGACACCGGCAACATTTTACCCGGGAAAAGTTTCGGCGTAACCGCTTCTTATAGCCGGCGATCGGATGACGAGACCTCAACCTTCAGTTTTACCCTCCCCCTGAACCCTCACCCATTCCCAGCGGGCGAGGGTTAGAAATTAAGGTCTGAGAAAAACATGCCTGTCTACATGGATCGCCATTACATCGAAGAAACCATTCGACATGCCGTAGCGGATGCCCATCAGAAAGATCTGCCGCGAATCGCCGCCCTGCACCAAATAGGACTGCAACGGTGTATTTTCACTCAGCGAGGAGAATCGAAATTCGGAGCTCCGATCGAAGCAGCTCGAAATCGGAATAATTGGCGGTGACAACAGTAGCTCCGTAGCGTCGCGCAGTGAGTGCAATTAACGTGTCGTTTTGAAAGTCACGTCGCTTGTGTATGTCCCAGCCCTGCTTGTCACCGATATTTCGGACAAGCCTCCCCGCCTCCCACCAGTCGACCACCGAAGGCTCCCACCGCGCCGTGGCAAGTTCAAAAAGCGCGGCGACAAGTCGCTCCGCCGCATGCCCGCGAGCACCACGCCGAAGCTCTGATAAGACCACTGCTGAATGGCGGATAATATAAGCTCGCCTGAGATTCTCCAGAGTGTCGTGGTATAACCCGCGCTCCCAGTGGTCGATATAGACGCCAGTATCCAGAATGGCCATGGCCATCTCAAGGCCGCTCGACGCTTCCGGGTTTGACTGACCGCCGAGTCTTTTTCATAAACTCCCAGAACTCTTCCATTTCGGCGACGCGCTCGACGGACAACCGGATAACTTCTGCTTCGGTTTTAGCCCCGAGAGCTTTTTTGGCTCGGCGGAGCGCACGCTCATCGACAAAATAAGACTTACGCTTCAGTTTTGCTCGCCCCGCCATTTTAACTTCCAAAATACTGCCGCATAGTGATGCATACATCATAAAAGAAGGAGGCATACATCTCAAGCTTAATTCGGGTAAGCGCAGTCCGAGTCGTCAGACTCCTAGAACGTGAAACCCTTCCCTTTTTGCGGCACCGCCCAATCGCCGATCCAGCGTGACAAAGGGAAAACCTTCAGGATTCTCCTCGGAGGTAAGAAGCGCGGCTGCCAGTTGTAAAGAATCGGTTGCCCGGAGGGGGTGTGTTTCCAGCAGCCGGCGCGCTCGCTCGCGAACTCGCTCTCCAGAAATGACCTCTGACCAGGCTTTCTCCAGTGCAGAGAGTTGCTCTTTAGCCGCGCTAAACTCGATGGGTTTGAGGGTTTTTTCTCTTAGCCTGCGGGTCAATGCTGATATCACCTCCACCGGAGTTAAAAACCAAACTACGATGTCGGTGTCTTCGGCTAGCAGCACGCGGCAATCCCTGGTTTCTTCCTCGGACGCGAGTAGGGGTACGATCGCCGAGGCATCCCAGAATCTCACCGGCCCCTTTCCCGCTCCTCTAAAAGTGCGTCCAACACTCTCGCGCTCTTCCCACTGAGTTTGCCCTTGAAGAACTTCGTGGAAATCTTACCCGTCCCCGCGCGAATGATGCCTTTTCGCTCCAGAGCGACAATTTTTCCACTCGACGACGTCACGGTGACGGGCTTCAGTTCGGCCACCGGAACCCTGCGATCTAATACCAGCACGGTCTCACCATGCTTGACATAATCGAGATAACGACTGATTTGATTCTTGAGGTCTGAAACGCTTGCTTTTCTCATGTGGCCATAATAGCCTCCAGCCGCGGCCAACGTCAAGTTCACTCGCTTGGCGGGAGCGGACAGAGTTAGATTACTGTTTTTAATTTCCGCATTACCGGATTTCCCAAAGAACTGATCTGATTCCGCCACTTGCGATTCTCGCCACCTCGCGCGATACATAAACGGTCAAACGAACCCTGCAGGAGCGTGATAGCGAGAAAAGGAGGAACCATGGCACTCGAGAATCAAACACCAGGGCAGTCCATGATCCGTCTATGCACAAGCTATATCCCCACGCGGGTGATCTATGCGGCGGCGAAGCTGGAGCTCGCTGACCATATCGGGAATGACGGAGCAAATGCGCAAGACCTCGCGCAGAAGCTCAAGCTTGATGCCGCAGCCTTGTATCGTGTCATGCGCGTGCTCGCAGGCTTAGGGGTGTTACGCCAAGAGCCGAATGACCGATTCTACGTGACTCCTTTCGGTGAAACATTGCGTAAGGACGCTCCTCAATCCGTCCGCGATTATGCCATCTATAGTCATGAGTTTGTCTACGAGGCTTTCAGCGGGATCACGGAGAGTGTCCGCACCGGCAAACCCGTGATCGACGATTTCTTCAAGTTTCTCAGCGCCGACCCGAGCCGGGAAGCCATCTTCCACGCTGGAATGAGCAATCGAGGACGTATCGAAACCGCGGCTATTCTCGCCGCGTACGAATTTTTCGCACCTCAAACCGTTGTGGATGTGGGCGGTGGCAACGGCGCGCTCCTATCGGCAATTTTAGCGCGCAACGATCACCTCTCAGGTGTGCTATTTGACCAAGGCTCGGCCATTGAAGCGGCAAAGGAAGGGCGGGGTGGTCTCTTGCCTCGATGCAAGCTGGTCGCCGGAGACTTCTTTGACGGCGTCCCACCAGGTGGTGATACGTATATCTTGAAGCGGATACTTTTCGACTGGACTGACGAAGAAGCACTCCGCATCCTCAAAAATTGTCGCCGCGCGATGAACAGCCACGCACGTCTGCTGATCATTGAGCCCCTGGTTGGGCCACCGAATGAGCCATGTCCGGCGCATCTTTTCGACATGACATTTCTGGTTATGCTGCATGGGCGGCTTAGGACAGCGGAGGAATACTCGGGGCTGCTCAGTCAAGCGGGATTTCGGCTGCAAAGCGTCGTGCCAACCGAATCCGAAGTCTCGCTTCTGGAAGCTCTCGTGGCCTAGAGCCGAAAAAAACAAATTGGAGGAATCGACGATGACGAAAATCACCTGAATCTAGCGAGTCGAATATAGACTGGGAATCGAGCGAGGTTGCCAAGCACTGGAGCCGCAATCAACGTTTTTTCAGACTTTCCTGCTGGTAGGTTGGATAGCGTTCAAAGTCTAGGCGATAACGCAGAGGAGACTTAGCATACTCGTACTTATAATCTTGAACAGCAAGGCGCAAGCTCATTTGTAGGATAAGGCTTTGTGGCTTTATTAGAGTGGGAACGAAGTAGGCGATTTAGCGACGAGGTCAACTTGTTATGAAACTCTATATCACCCCGGCTTCTCCTTACGCGCGAATGGCGCGAATCGTCGTTCTCGAGAAGGGGTTGGAGAACCGGGTTGAGATCATTGCTGCGCAGACACGTCTTGTAAACAGTCCGTACTACCGCATCAACCCATCCGGTCGCGTCCCGTATCTCATCCGTGACGACGGCGTTGGGCTGGAAGAATCCACTGTCATCTGCGCCTACCTCGATCACCTCGACGGCAAGCCGATCTTCGATTTGCCGTCCGGTGACCAAGCGTGGGAGGCGCGACGTCTGGAAGCGATGGCGAGAAGCATGTTGGACGGACTCACTGTTTGGGGTCGCGAGATTCTACGGCCACAAAACGAGCAGTCACCGACAGTCCTGCGGCACGAAGCGGATCGCAGTAAACGGATGGCCGATCTCTGGGAACAAGAGATCGATCATCCGCTGATGCACGGCGCACTCAATATGGCACAGATCACGCTCGCCTGCGCCCTGGGATTCGATCCGCGGCTTCCCGATTTTGACTGGCGGCCGGGGCACCCGAAGCTGTGCGATTGGTTCAACCCGATCGCCGCACGTCCGTCAATCGCAGCGACCGCGCCACCACCGTATCGTTGATGAGTGGCGCGCCGCCGAACAATTCATCGCAGGCGAGTGTCAAAGGCGTGTGCCTCTGCAAACGCGAGGCCCGTGGGGTGGTGTATTTGAAGTTCGTTGCATATTTTCCGCATCGTTCGAGTCAAAAATCTCCTTTAGCCTCCTTTCCAAAGAGGGTAAAGCGGCACCGAGACAAATCCCCCCTTTGAAAAGGACGGACCGAGGGGGATTTTAGCTTTGACAGACGGACCCGTAAGCCGGGTGGTTTGGGCAGCAGTGAAAATGACGACGGTAAGTCCTTCCTTGACCACTTGTTAGAGCCTGTTGTAGAAGGGCCAAGCGAGCGGCGCTCTATCAGCGATACAAACCTGTTGCCCACCACAAATTGCCGAGCCGCGCCTGCTCCCATCGGAGTCAATTGTGAAACGGCCTTCCAAAAAAGGCTCTCCAAAGTCAAGCCAAAAAGCGCGATCTCGATCCGCTCATAAAAACCGAGCTGCGTCAAAAAAGCCTTCCGAATTCGCTCTACAGGTAGAAACGTTACAGCGCCAACTCGCTGAGGCTCAGTTACGCGAGGACGCGACGAGCGAGATTCTGCGGGTCATTGCCGGTTCGGGCAAGGATCTACAGCCGGTGCTTAATGCTGTCGCCGAGAACGCCGCACGTTTGATCGGCGCACACGATGCCATAATTCACCGGCTTGACGGCGACGTTCTCCGGGATGCAGCGCATTACGGGCTGATTCCAAGGCTTGCCGATGCAATGCGTACCCCTTTGAATCGTGACTCGGTGGCTGGCCGGGCCGTAGTCGACCGACAGCTCGTTCACGTACATGACATGCAAGCAGAATCAGAGGTGGAGTTCCCGCTCGCCAAGTCGCGAGCCGTACGCGACGGCACTCGGTCGGTGCTTGGCGTGCCACTACTCTGCGATGGTACTCCGATCGGAGCGATTCTCATACGGCGAACTGAAGTTCGGCCTTTCTCGGACAGGCAGATCAAACTTCTCGAAACCTTCGCGAACCAAGCAGTGATCGCGATCGAAAACGCGCGGTTATTCCAAGAGCTCAAAGAGTCACTCGAACAGCAGACAGCCACCAGCGAGATCTTGGGCGTCATCGCCAGCTCGCCCACAGACATTCAACCGGTATTGGATACTGTGGCAGCGAATGCTGCTCGGCTATGCGCGGCGTCTGATGCACAAATTCGCCTAGTGGAGGGTAACAGAACCCGATTGGTGGCATCCTTCGGAACTGCTCCAGCACCGGAATTTGCACCGATCAGTATAGGAAGAGCCGGTGGTAGAGCGATTCTTAACCGAGAGACCGTCCACGTCCACGATCTCTTGGAAGCCTCGAAGACCGATTTTCTCGATGTCGGGGAGGCCCTCATAAGTCGTACGGGAACGAGGACCATCCTCAGTACGCCAATGCTCAGAGAAGGCACCCCCATTGGTGTGATCAACATCAGGCGAAC
>CAYPHJ010000173.1:0-6349 GCA_964410485.1 uncultured Syntrophobacteraceae bacterium | reverse complement strand
GCTGTATTGTCGGAGCTGGCGAGACCTTGATAGACGTGGATCACCCAAGACGTGCAGCCATATTAAGGCGAGATACCATCCAACCGCAAAAAGAGCTTGTGCTTTCGAAAACGGGTGAAACAAGCACGCCGATCTATGACCGCTTTCGCTCGGCGGAAGGCAGCATGTTTCCGGCCAAAGGAGTGGACCCATGATAAGCAACATTGTTGTTAACTCCGGCCGGTTGATCGGTGTCTTAATTTTGGGGTTGCTGGTTACGATGCCGAGAGCTGCATTCGGTGCCGGCGCTGTGTTCACATCACAAGTTGGCTTTAGACCAGAAGATCCGAAAATCGCCGTGTTGGCAGTTCCTGCCGGAACACCCGTACAGCGGTCTTTTCAGGTAGTGGTCGAGGGAGAAACGACTGTTGCTTTCAGTGGTGATATAAAGGACGTCGTTTCGTACGCTGGCGGGTGGATCAGGAGTAATGGCACCGGGGACACTTATCTACTCGATTTTACGCGCGCCAATCTGCAGCCGGGTCGCTACGTCGTCAAAAGCAACGGGCTGACATCTTATCCGTTCAGCATTGATGCGGGCGTCTATGATGTGAGAAGGTTTCGGCCGCTCGAGTTTTTCCGCATCCAAATGTCAGGCGTAGGCAAGAGCTGGCAGTCGCTTAACGGTACGGTGGGGGGCCATGGCCCCGATCATCTCGATGATGCCCGTCAGGCAACTCGAGAGGATCGCGGCGGTGGCGACCGCTCTCTGATTGAGCAGGATCTCCTAAAACTCCCGAACGGCCGGCTCAAGGTTACGGGAGGGTGGTTTGACGCGGGCGACTACAACAAGTACATGGGCAATACGCCGTGGGCAGCCTATTTGTTGCTCCTCACATACGAGGAGTATCCGGATTACTGGTCTCGGGTCGATGAAAATCGTAATGGCGTTCCCGATCTTCTCGAATATGTGCAGCACGCTCTTGAATGGATGCTGAAGATGCAGCACACGGACGGTTCGGTTTATGAGCGGGTTTTTAACGGGTATGATGCACCATTTGACGGCCGGCCCGACCTTGAAACCGACAATAAGATCGGCACCGCCGATGATCGTCCATTAGATACCGACCGGTACGCGGACATTACCGCAAAATCCTCATACGCAATGGCGGTAGCCCACCGAATCTTTGATGAGAAGCCCTATCTCGACATGGCGATAAGGACCTGGGACTGGGCGTACGCCAACCAAGGAAACGTCAAGCGAAAAGCATACGGGGCAGGACTTTACTTTGGCGATGTGGAGATCGGCCTTACGCTCGGAGCTATCGAGCTCTACAAGACAACTGGGATTCAAAAATATCGCGAGTATGCGGAGGAACGGGTAAAGGCCCACCTGGATGCCGGCGATTGGGTGAATCCCAGTTCCTGGGACTACCAACAATCCTATATTCTCCAGCGCTATTTTGATCTCGCTTCTGATGCCGACAAAGGGCGCATCATCGGCCAACTCGCGGCGCGTTGGGATAAGGGAATACAATTTCAGTCACGCAACGCCTACCGGATGAATGACGAGTGGCTTTACGGTGATTGGGGACAAAACGAGAACTCGACCTCAAGTGCCGGCGACGCCCTCTGGGTTTTTATGAAAACCGATCAGTCCAAGTACTATAATTACGCAGTGAATCAATTGGCTTGGGTCTTTGGGCGAAATCCTTTCGGCGAGTCCTGGTTGGCATCCGCCAGTGTTAGCGAATACACCCGCATTCCACACTGGAAAGTCACGGCCAAAAATCCGATCGAAGGAGTCGTTGTTCCCGGTGCCGCAGACCGGAATCGAAACGGGATCCCAGATTACGCAGACAACGGCGAATACTACTACAGCGAGCCGACAATCAATCAGCAAGCGATGTTTGTGCGGGTGATGACGATCCTCTATTTCGCGTCTGGCGGCAGCATATCGGATCCGCCGGCGGATCAGCCGCCACTGGTGGTCGTTAAGACTCCTTCGGATGGCGCCGTAGTGAGCGGCACAATCGTGGTTGAGGCGGAAGCGAGGGATGACTTTGGTGTCACAAGCGTCGGATACGGAGTGGGTAGCGGTTCAATCACAAACATGACGCGCGTGAATGGCGATTCCAAGAACGGTATCTGGCGTGCAAACTTTGACACAAAATCAGTGGATGACGGGCAAAGACAACTGACGGTCACGGCTACAGATACGAAGGGGCAGCAGTCCAGCGTCGCTGTGGCCATCAATGTAAGCAACGGCACCTCGCTGTCTATGTCGATCGTATCGAGCTCTTTCTCAACAAGAAGGGAACAAATAAAATCCAGGGGAAGTGCGACCCGTACGTCTATGATGCTTTCGGCCGCCCCCTCGCCGGCGCGCAGGTGAGCGGGCACTGGGGAGGGCGCTGCCAGGGATGGCTTTAACGGTACCACTGACGGGAGCGGGAAAATTGTCGACTACTCCGATTTTGTGAACTACGTTAGCGGCAGTGTGTTTACTTGTGTTGTGGACAGCGTTAGCGCTGCAGGTTTAACATGGGTTCAACCGGTGACCAAACCGATCCAAAATTCGATTACCGTTCCCTGACGGTCGCGTACCGTTCGGAACAACCAGCGAACCAAAGTGCCAGTTGCGATCGACAAGACCGCTCTTACCGGATCTTGTAGTATAGCTCCAAGCCAAAGTAGGCGGTATGTGTGAACGTGCTGCTGCGTTTATATCCGCCGCTCAACACAATCGAGAACTGCTCTTGTAACCGCTGGAATTCAACCATCGGTCCAATTTGCTGTGCGTTGTAGTCTCTGTTGCCCTGCCCTATACCTTCGAGACCCACGAAGATCCTGTGCCTGGTTGGGTCGACGGCTATCAAGTGCTTGAGTCTTGCTCGCCCCCAGGTGAAATCCCCGATGGAGCTGTAGTTGAGAACCAGGTCTGTCCTGAAAGTTTCAGTGAGCGCCTGGCTGTAAATGGCTTCGATGGTTCCGCCGGTTCTCGCGCCTCTGGTTCTGGAAGCTGGGTCTCTGTGACTGAGTGAAGTGTTTCTATAATCCAAACCTCCGGTGAGTATGAAGTACCGCTGCTCGTCGAAATATTTAGGGCCTATTTGAAATCTTACTCCTGGAGCACTCGCTCTAATGATGCGAGGTCCTGATTCGTATTGATAGTGCAAATAATTACCGACCACTTTGCCCATGAAAGTCCAACGCTCAGTGACCGGCTGGCCAACACCAAGGCCGAAATATTGATATCCTTGTCCGCGAGTATCGACAGTGCCGCCTGTATAAAGCTCGAGCTCGATGGCCGGGGCTTTTGTCGCAGTCAAAATCAAGCAATACAAAAGAAACAATCCAATGCCGAGCAGGCGGCGGTTGCATACGTTCACCGTTTTCTTCACCTCACGTTGGCGTGCTTACCTTCTGCCAGTGTTTTATGGCTTGCCGGAAGGCCAAAAAAGCTTCTGTGGAAGAATCGATTTGCCAATCGCATTCCTTGTTTACATTGAACCACACAAGCCCTTTGACTCTGGGAAAAAACTCCTTCAGCCCTCCGAATGCGGCCTCGATCCACAGAGATTTGCTGCCGCCTAATTCGGTGGATGCCGTTTCGGCTATGAGCAGTGGTCTATCACTCAGTCCGGTCACGATGTTATACGCTGAAGAAAAGATTTCGTCAAAGTTTTCCCATCGTGACCCCGTACGACTATTGCCCCAGTTGTAGCCGTCGAGGGCGAGCCAATCCACGTAGGAATCTCCAGGATAGTATGCGGAGACCCTGTTACTGTTCGATTTCGGAAAGGATGCAGCGTAGGGGCACCAGACCCATGCGACTTGCGTTGCTCCTGCAGCGCGAAAGATTGCGTGCATGTGTTTCCATGCGCGGACGTACTCTTCGGGATCATTGCTGTTTACGGTGCCGCACCAGGGGTACCAATCTCCATTCATTTCATGCATTGGCCGGAGAAGGTACGGTATGCCGAGGGCTTTAGAAGCGCAAGCCCAACGGTAGATGTAGTCGTCGTAGTCGCCCCCCAAGATGCGTCGCAAGGCAAACGCGGGCTGATCGTGCGGAGGTTTGTTGGCATTCGGAAATTCCCAGGGCTCCCACGTAACAAGGGCCGTGCGGCCGGTCTGATGGATTCGGCTCAACTCTTTGGCATAGAAGTTCCGGTAGGGAGATCCCCATGCTTGATAGATGCTCACGAACTGGATCGGCCATCCCAGTTGAGACTCCCAAAAATCGAGGATCTCTAGAGAGGAAGGTACCTCGAAGAGGTACAAGCCTAGACGCATGTCGACTAGAGCGATCCGAAATTGAAAGGAAATTTTGGCCGTCTAAGCGCGGAAGAGCAGATAGTGCTCAGAGACCAGACTACCCAAGCTCCCCAGACCGTATTGACGAGGAACAGTTCCAGCGCAAGCGTCTTCAGTTGCAGGCTGTAGACAATCGATACCATCGTGAGCAGGATTATCGAGGCTTGAGGAATAATCGCCTTGAGTCGCTGTGCTGAACTCGGGTCTTCTGAAGTTTTTTTGTTCACCAAATAGCGAGGTTTCTGGCGTTTGGAGCGTAACGCTATCAAAGTTGCCTTCATAAACACTGGGAAAAGCCCGGCCCAGATCTTGTAAGGTTTTCGAGAGTCGGCAGGGTGTTCCAGCGTCACTAACGCCAGGAGTGTGAATAAAAGATAGAGACCTCTGTACATGGCGTAATCTAGCACAGGAGCGGTTGTCAAAAAGTGTCCGGTGAGCAGAGACCACGAAGGAACCAAGAAATAGAGTGGCATCATGAAACCGGAGGCGAGATAGACAAAGCCGAGCTGAAAGTACTGTAGTTTTTGTTTCAGGGTAAGATGCGCACGCTTGAACGGGTTATCCCAAAACAGCAACCGCAGAGAATCTACAGCCCATTGTTTCCTTTGTTTGTAAACGCTGCAAATGTCGGTTGGGGCAGTTCCCGTACTCAGCGGATGGTTGTGGTACACTGATTTCCATCCCTTATCATGAAGTCGCATCGAGGTGTGCACATCTTCGACTAAGTTCCAGGTACTGAACCCGCCGATGCTCTCGAGCGCCTTGCGGCGATAAATGACGCCAGAACCGCACGAGAAAGCGGCGTTGTCATTATCTTTGCCCGGTTGCATCACCCTATAGAATAGCTCATCGCTGTTTCCAAAAGGATCGCCCTGGGGTAGCAAGAACCGTTGGGCGCTTTGCACGAATCCGACGTAGGGAAACTTGAAGTAGTTGACGAGTCGGCTGAGTATGTCCCTGTCCGGGACTTGGTCGGCGTCAAGCACTAAGGCAAGTTCTCCGTTGGTTTTCGAGAGGCCGTAGTTTAAGTTCCCGGCCTTTGCATCGGACCGGTCAGGGCGCGAGATATAGTGGCAGCCGTTCTGTTCAGCGAGGGTCTTAACTCTGGGAGATTCTGCATCGTCGAGAACAAAAACGGTTTTGGCAGGATAGTCAATCTGTACGGCTGCTGTGACCGTGCGCTCGAGTATGGCTGCCGGCTCGCCGCAGGTGGTGATAAATATGTCCACAGAAGGGGTCTTGTCCCAGGTGATACCTTCGGGGCGATGATATCTCGGATACCAGATAATGATCGCGAAGTAGGTTGCGGTCAACAGACCTGCAATTTCAGCCAAAAAGAAAGGTGCAGAAATGTACCAGACGTTCCAATTAAGTACGGAAAAAAACCAGAAAATGTATAAAAGGCCAAACAACACGTTGCCCAACAGAAAAATTTTACCGGCTGTTCGGCGTAGACTATCTTCGCGTTCCAGGTATCGCCGATGGGATTTTTTGGGATTGATGCGGTCCCAGAGGCTTGAGCCCTCAAGAACTGAGGCCGGATGTTCCAAATTTGCTGCTCGAAGCATTTTCCGATGGTACGTCCCTTGAACGTTTCCATCGATTTCTCTTTTTGCCCAGTTGCGCTGATTGTGCGCTTTAATTTGATCCATAGGCTCCTAAGTTTGCTGATTTCCGGTTCATAAAATTCGATTCGTCTAAAGAGTCAGAAGCGTGAGAGCAATAGCCATACCAGGCACCGATGGCCGCGGCTGTGGTGTTGTAGGGTAATTTCGAGTACTTAAGCGAACGTCAATGCCGGTATCCCGGAACCGAAACGACCAAACATGACATTCAAGTTGGAATCGGTGTCACGATGTCACGTATTTTTTCTTCAACTCGGCCCACGGCGGAGATATGCGGGTCTGTTGCAATTCTTCTTGGGTTTGTGGGAAAGAATAGAAAAATTGGACGGGAGGGATCATTATGTTTGTCGAGATGCGCACGTATCAATTGAAGCCGGGAACGGCGGGGCAGTTCGAAGAGCGTTTTACGGAAGGTTTGTCGGCGC
>CAYPHJ010000172.1:0-6527 GCA_964410485.1 uncultured Syntrophobacteraceae bacterium | reverse complement strand
GAGGATTTGCTTTCCAGATCGCCAATCGATCTGGACCCGGAGCCGGTGCGTATATTGCTGCGCGGGAAATGCATTATGGTTACGGGGGCGGGCGGCTCCATCGGCTCCGAGCTGGGCCGCCAGATCGCGGCGTGCGAGCCCGAGCAGTTGCTGCTGTTGGACAAGAGCGAGAACAATTTGTTCCAAATCGATATGGAACTGCGGCGCAAATTTCCCGATTTGTGCGTTGTGGCAGTGCTGGCTGATGTAAAACATTCATCTTCTCTTGAAGAGGTATTTTTACGGGATCGCCCACAGATCGTCTTTCATGCCGCCGCCTACAAGCATGTTCCTTTGATGGAATTCCATCCGGAAGAAGCGGTCCTCAATAACATCGTTGGAACCCGCAGGCTGATCGACGCCGTATCGCGCTATGGAGCGGAACGGTTTGTGTTTATTTCCACCGACAAAGCGGTCAACCCGACCAATGTGATGGGAGCGACTAAACGGGCCGGTGAGATGCTGGTGCAAGGCCTGGCCGAAAGCCAAGCTGCCGAGGGAACCGTCTTTTCCGCCGTTAGATTCGGCAATGTGCTGGATAGCAATGGCAGTGTCCTGCCGCTGTTTCGCGAGCAAATTGCACGAGGCGGACCGGTGACCGTAACGGATCCGGAGATTAGCCGATATTTCATGACTATTCCCGAAGCCGTTCAACTGGTGCTGCAAGCGGCTGCGCTCGCCCGGGGCGGGGAGATTTTTGTATTGGACATGGGTGAACAGATCAAGCTCATGGACATGGCAAAGAGTCTCATCAGACTTTCGGGATTTATCCCGGAGGAAGAGATCCCGATTCGCATCGTCGGTCTTCGCCCCGGTGAGAAACTGCACGAGGAGCTGGTCGGTACGGATGAGACTGCCGAGCCGTCGGAAGTGAAAAAAGTCTTTCGCGTGCGATCAAACGCGACGATTGAGCTCAACCGCCTTGAACGGGATATCGCCCAACTGACCCGGCTCGCCATGAGAGGGAAATCGAGAGAAGTCGTCCAGGCTCTTTGCAAGCTCGTAACAACTTTCCACCCGGTTACACATGATCAGACGAAAGTGATCACGGATGAGCCGCAGCCACGCTTGGCCAGCGTCGGATGGCCGCAGATCGTGCGATAGGCTAAGTGGGTCAGGCTAAGGTTCAGGTTGAGGATAAGTTTAAGGCTGGCGTGAACAGATAACGAGAAGGAGAACAATATGCAAATCGGGGTACAGGAGAAAAGCACAAGCAGTTTGAGGCCGATGTCGGCGGCCGCCAGCCTGGCGCAGAAGATACGAAAGCGCTCAGCCAACGTTGGCGTCATCGGTTTGGGGTATGTGGGACTTCCACTCGCAATCGAAATGGCCCAAGCCGGGTTTCAAATTACAGGGATTGACATTGACAGCACTCGAGTGGAATCGGTAAACGCGGGTATCTCCTATGTCCCCGACGTTCCGAGCGAGAGTCTGTTTAGATTGGTGATCGATGAAAAATTGAAGGCGAGCCAATCCCTTGCCGTCGTCCAAAGTCTCGACACGATCAGCATCTGTGTGCCCACGCCGCTTAGAAAGTCCAAGGATCCCGATTTGTCCTACGTCATCGCCTCGGTTGAAGCCGTGCAGAATCACTTGCGTCCCGGGCAGCTTATCGTGCTTGAAAGCACCACATATCCCGGAACCACGCGCGAGCTGGTATTGCCCATTCTCGAAAAATCGGGCCTTGTGGTCGGGCAAGACTTCTTTCTCGCGTATTCGCCCGAGCGCATCGATCCGGGCAACCGAACCAATGTGACGCGCAACATTCCCAAAGTCATCAGCGGTATTACGCCGCGTTGCACGGAGTTAGCAACGCTTTTCTATCAACAATTCATCGAAACGATGGTTCCGGTATGCTCTACCGAGTCGGCCGAAATGGTCAAGTTGCTCGAAAACACCTTTCGTAGCGTCAATATCGCCCTGGTCAATGAGATCGCCATGATGTGCCACAAGTTCAACATTGATGTTTGGGAAGTCATCGATGCGGCAAAGACCAAACCTTTTGGCTACATGCCCTTTTATCCGGGACCAGGCTTGGGCGGGCATTGTTTACCCGTGGACCCTTACTATTTGACGTGGAAGGCAAAGATCAACGGTTTTCAGCCGCAACTCATCGAAATCGCCGCGCTGATCAACAGCCAAATGCCCCATTTCACGGTCAGCCGCATCTTGGATGCCCTCAATGAGAAACAGAAAAGCGTCAAGGGCTCAAAGATTCTCGGCATCGGCGTCGCATACAAGCGCGATACCAACGACGTGCGCGAATCTCCTGCTATAGAAGTTCTGGACAGCCTGAGGCGAAAAGGCGCGCAGGTTTTTTATAGTGACCCCCATGTGAGCTCGATAAAGCTTGACGGGCACACCTATGCATCTGTTCCTTGTGATCCTGAAACCCTCAGGTCGATGGATTGTGCAATTATTTTAACGGATCATTCGGTATTTGACTACGCTACCATCGTCGCGCACTCGGCGGTCATTGTCGACAGCCGAAACGTGCTCAAGGACTTTCCACGGACCAATATCGTTTCACTCTGAAAAGCGGCAGCGCGGAGTGTTTTTGCCGCCTCTTCTGACTTTTATTGAAAACGAGGTTGTGTTTAATTGCCGGTCTACGAATCAAGACGCCCTTTGTCGAGCCAACCTGCGAGGCGCGGACGTAAATGGAGCGCAAAGGTTTTGAGATAGAGATATTGACCGAAGAAGCGATGAAGCTTCTACGGGTCGGAGTCGATGAGCTTTTTGCAACCCTCGGGGGACAGCTTCTTTGGCGCAACCTCCCTTCTCGCACCGCCGGTATGATTACTTACCTGTCAGCGGTCCGTAGCGCGTCAGAAGCGACGCTGCTGTTCGAGCAATTGGCTGGAGGACCTAATCTACCCGAGTGTGTGAAAGGTCTCAATAAAATTTATGAAGAGCTCAGAGAAGAGGGGATCCGCTTTTTCAGAGAAAACGCTGGTGACTTGCAAAAAGCCGTATGCAACGATGAGATGCTGCGGCTTTCAACTGAAATCAATCGATCAACGATGCAGATCGTCATCATGGTCGTCGGCGCGACCCTGCGGATGCCGCGAGAACTCGACCCGGTGGCGGTCACCCTTGCCAATATTCTCGTTAAAATCGGTTTACAAAATTTCTGCCGTGACGGGGGCGATGCCAACCGGTGGCTTTTGCCGACGGACAAAAAAACATACATTCCCTAACCTGCCGAGCTAGCTCTCCTCTTTCATTTTGCACCTCCAAGACACCTGTCCCGCTTCCGGGACATCGCGACGCTTCTTCTGTCTCACATCTGAAACATCTCACTTTCCGCGACACGCGAATTTGCCCAAATCTTGGCGCGGTGCGGCTGGTACCTCCTTTGCGTACTATTTCATTCAAGCCCGTTCGGGCGAAATCTTCCGGTTTTATGATTTATGATTTGCAACTCGTGAACGTCAAAAAGTCGAACACCATGGCTCTGGACACTAAGAAGGACAGCTCGGTTGCAGATGAGAGGGCATTTCCGCCGGGCGAATCGCTGCGGTTTGTCAGGCCGATCAAAAACCTACTCGAATTGGTCCCGGGTCCGGCCATTTTTTGGAGCCTCAAACGCCATTTTTGTATACCCAACCGCAGGGCTCATCGATGGATAGCCACGGCAAAAAATGACTTTCGGGAATACGCGTCGAACTGGACCAGAAAAATTCACCGGCCGGACCGTCCGAAATTTTTGTCCGTTTGGGAGCAGCTTCAACTTCAAGAAACAGTACAATGCGATTATCGGTTTTCTCCAGACAGCCTCGAGCAGGAAGTCTGGCTCAGAGAGGTTTCCGCTTGTTACCGGAGCTGGCGCGGTGAGGCTGAAGGTCTGATTAGTGTCTATACCGACGTTTCCGACCTTAAATCCGAACCGCTGATTGAAGAGGCGGACTCCAATGACGAGTTCGAAAAACCCGCGCTGCAGGGTTTGGCGCATGACATCGCCAACTGCATTCACAACATTAGCATGGAGTTGGAGCTGATGAACCTGAAATCAAAAGCTCCGGCTCCCGTAGAGTTGCTGGATAGCTTGAACCGTCTACAGTGGGCGATCCGACAGCTGCTCGACTGTCGTATTGGCCAAAGACCGGAGCTAGTGGCCGCCAGCTCCCGGCCGGTCGCCGAAGAGATGATACGGCGCTTCCAGAGAAAACTTTTTCCTTGTGGAGTGGAACTGGAGTTTTATAGTGACGAGACTTTGCCGGAAATTAAGATCGGCACCGAGGCCTTGTACCATATTCTCGAGCAGCTCGTGGATTTTTATTGCGGACAGCTCAAGGCCCCGGCCAAGTTGAAGGTCGAACTGCGTTTGGTGGGCGGCGTCGGCGGCGAGCAATTAGAAGTAGAGCTCAGCAGCCCGGGGCGCGATCGGTCCGTTGATGACTCCGTACAGCCGTTCTTACAGATCGAGGATCGCCGCGTGAGTGTCAGTACCACTGTCGCCCATGAGATTCTGCGTCATCACCGGGAAAAGATTGCCTTTGCCATGCCGCGTTGGGCGTGTGGCGTTTTGACCCTTCGTTTTGATGTCAAACAGCCGGCGACCTGAGGCATGGAACGGCCAGCGAAGGAGAAACGGTGGACCACACGAGAAAAGCCGGCGCATTTATAACCTCCAAAAAAGAAACTTCGGCAGAGGCCAAGATGTCGGATCTGGTACCAAGAATACTGATCATCGATGATGAGCCGATGACGTGCAAGCAGCTCGAACGTCTGTTGGTACAGAACGGTTATTTGATTACTACCGCCAGCTCGGCTGAAGAAGGCCTCGCCAAATTGGAGAGGCGCGACATCGATGTGGTGATTACGGATCTTCGGCTTCCCGGCATGAGCGGTGTCGAGGTGACCAAGCGCGTGCGGGAAACTTTTCCCGATGTGTCGGTGGTGGTCATGACAGGCTACGCAGAGATAACTACTGCGGTCGAGGTGCTCAAGCTGGGCGCGAGCGATTATCTGGTGAAGCCTTTTTCCGCTGCGGCGATCCATGAGTCGGTCCGCAATGTCCTGGAAAAAGCCCGCGTGTTCATGGAAATTCGCCGTTTCCGGGAGCAACTCAAGGGGCAGTACGAGCTGGGCGGGATTCTGAGCAAAACACCCGAAATGCATCGCGTGTTTGAAATTATCCGAACCGTAGCGGACACCAATTCGACCGTTGTCATCGAAGGAGAGACGGGAACCGGAAAGGAGCTGGTGGCCAGCGCGATTCACCATCAGAGCCGTCGCCGGGAAGGCGCTTTCATCACCATCAATTGCGCGGGAGTACCGGAATCCTTGCTGGAAAGCGAGTTGTTCGGCTACGAGCAAGGGGCCTTTACCGGCGCGAACCGCTCGCGGCCGGGAAAAATCGAGCTGGCCGATGGCGGAACGCTATTTCTCGATGAGATCGAAAGCATGCCTCTCAGCATGCAGGCCAAACTCTTGCTAGTGCTTCAGAGCCAGAAAGTAGAGCGCCTCGGTGGTAACCGGCGGACGCAGATCGATACGCGTGTCATTGCCGCTACAAATATTCCTCTCAAGGATCTGGTAGCGGATCGCCGGATGCGGAGCGACTTCTACTACCGTATCAACGTTATCTCCATTCATCTCATTCCTTTGCGCCAGCGTCTCGACGATATTCCTTTGCTGGTGCACGACTTTTTGCACCAACATCCACTTGCCAAGGAGAGAGGAATCAAAGAAATTTCGAAATCGGCCATGACCCGCCTGATGCAATTTCACTGGCCGGGAAACATTCGAGAGCTGCACAATGTTCTGGAACGGGCCATCATCATGGCCAAGGGGCATGTGCTAGAGGAAGTGGAATTGCCGGGGACAGAGCTGTCGCGAGACTTCAATTGGGATGATACCGCGTCAAATCTGACGCTTCGCCGCTGGTTACAACAGCAGGAAAAAGCCTTTCTCGCGCGCAAGCTGGAAACTTTCGGCGGAAAGGTAGGGCTTACGGCAAAGAGCTGTGGCATTGACGTCAAGTCACTGTACCGTAAGATGCGTCTCCTCGGGCTCGACAAGAAAGCGTTTCAAGCCCAAGCGTCATCAGGAGAATCGCAAGTCCGGCCGGACTCCACGGCGCCACGGAAAGCCACTTCACAACTACATTCCTCGGGGTAAGAGTTGATGACTTGAGGATGATAAAACGCAAACCCTAAGTCCGTTGTGGCGATCCCCAGGCATTCGCGAGTTCCACGACAGAAATGTCCAGCATCGTCTTAGGCTTCTTAAAAGAGACTGACGCAAGCCCGCCGCCGCGCAGGCTGTTATCGACAGCCGCGCAATACCGCAATAGTCCTCACTTCAGCCGCTGTCGTTATCCTTCTCCTTTTCGGCTGGGCCGTATTCCCGAGTAGGCCGCAAGGCCGTAGCGAGGGATCACGAACACGATCACGTCTTTCGTCAGTTCTGTAGAATGACAACGGCTACCTTCTTGACATAGAAAAATCACATTATTAGAAGTCCTGCTGCGACCACCGCTC
>CAYPHJ010000171.1:0-6549 GCA_964410485.1 uncultured Syntrophobacteraceae bacterium | reverse complement strand
TCCAATCTGGAACACGAAAGCACGGGCAGCGGGGATCGGGTAGGTTCGATGTTCGAGGTTGGGATCGTCTGGTTTGCCAGGTGTCATTCTGAGGAACGGAGTGACGAAGAATCTGCTTTTCCTCCGGTCTGCGGTCTTCCCGTCCCCGGTCGTCCCCACCAGGAGCAGATCCTTCGGCTTCGCCTCAGGATGACAGCGGGGGGCAGGACGACAGAGCTATACGGTAAAGCTCTGAGGACAGGGAGTGTTTCTAGCCGGTCAGCCGGTAGCATTCAGTAGTTACCCTCGCACTTTTGGGAGAGGGTAGAGGAGTGGATATACAATGGATATCACACAACTTTTAGCCTTTGGCGTCGAGCAAGGGGCATCGGACTGCCATCTCAGCACCGGTGAACCGCCGATGTTGCGGGTGCACGGTGATCTGAAAAAACTCGACTATGCGGCTTTGACTAAAGAGCAAGTTCATAACCTTGTCTACGATGTCATGAACGATGCGCAGCGGAAGCGTTTTGAGGAAGCGCATGAATGCGACTTCTCGTTCGAGCTCGGCGAGGTCGCGCGCTTCCGTGTGAACGTGTTCATGCAGAGAAAGGGCGAGGCAGCGGTTTTTCGCACCATCCCCACAAAAATCCTTTCGCTGGATGAGTTGGGCATGCCGCCGGTGCTCAGGCAGCTGTGCGACCGCGAAAAAGGGCTGGTTTTGGTGACCGGCCCCACTGGCTCGGGTAAATCCACAACGCTCGCCGCCATGATCGATCATTTGAACGACGATTTCGAGGGCCACATTCTCACCGTGGAGGATCCCATCGAATTTGTCCATCCGTCAAAGAAATGTCTCATTAACCAGAGAGAGTTGGGTCCACACACTCACTCCTTTGCCAACGCTTTGCGGGCGGCGCTGCGCGAGGACCCTGACGTGATCCTCGTGGGCGAAATGCGCGACCTGGAAACCATCCAGCTCGCGCTCACGGCCGCCGAAACGGGTCACCTGGTTTTTGGCACCTTGCACACATCGAGCGCGCCCAAAACCGTTGACCGCGTCATTGATGTCTTTCCATCCAGCCAGCAAGCTCAGATTCGCGCGCAGTTTGCCGAATCGATTGAAGCGGTGGTCACGCAGAACTTGTTGAAAAAGAAGGGCGGTGGACGCGTTGCCGCGCTGGAGATTCTGGTGGGTACGACAGCCGTGCGCAACCTGATTCGCGAGGGAAAAATCCACCAAATACCTGGAACGATGCAAGTAAGCCGAAAGGACGGGATGCAGACCATGGATATGGCGCTGCAAGAGCTTGTGTCTCGTGGACTGGTCACGAGAGAGGAAGCGCAATTGAAGAGCTCCAATCCCAACCTTTTTGGCGCGCCTAATGGAAGCGTGGTGGCGCGACCCGTGTAGCCGTGGAGCGAAAAACGATGGATATACAAGAATATTTCAAAGTGATGGTGGAAAAGGACTCGTCGGACCTCTATCTCACGGTGGCGCGGCCGCCAATGTACAGGGTGGACGGAAAAATTCAACCCGGAGGTGATGAGTCTTTCAAACCGCAGGACCTCGAGGAACTGGCGCAATCTTTCATGAGCGAAGAGCAGTGGAAAGAATTTAAACAAACCAGGGAGAGTAATCTCGCCCTTTCACTGCCCAATGTCAGCCGATTTCGCGTCAATGTATTTCGCCAACGCGGTTCGGTGGGAATGGTCATTCGGAAGATCAAGGTCGATATTCCGTCATTCGACTCGCTTGGATTACCGACGGTGTTGAAGACGGTTTCGATGCTGAAGCGGGGTCTCGTGCTGGTCGTAGGGGGCACGGGCGCGGGCAAGTCGACAACGCTGGCATCGATGATCGACTTGCGCAACAGCAACGACGAGGGGCATATCATTACGATTGAAGACCCTATTGAGTTTGTCCACAGTCACAAAAAATCGATCGTTACCCAAAGAGAGGTCGGTTTCGATACCAATTCTTTCCAGGATGCTTTGGTCAACGCCATGCGCCAGGCGCCGGATGTCATCCTGATCGGAGAGATTCGCAACTACGAGACCATGGAGGCCGCCATCGCCTTCGCCGACACCGGCCACCTTTGTTTTGGAACTCTTCACTCTACCAATGCCAACCAGTCGTTTGAGCGTATTCTGAATTTTTTTCCTCCGATCCGCTATTCGCAGGTTCTGCTGCAACTTTCTCTAAACTTGCGAGCCATTGTATCTCAGCGGCTGATCCCGGCGATCGCTGGCGGGAGAGTCGCCGCTTTGGAGATCCTGTTGGATACGCCGCGCATAAAAGATG
Organism: uncultured Syntrophobacteraceae bacterium; assembly: GCA_964410485.1. GTDB lineage: Bacteria > Desulfobacterota > Binatia > UBA9968 > UBA9968 > CAYPHJ01. Next base: position 4,265 of record CAYPHJ010000171.1, on the reverse strand, counting down.
TCATTAAAAAGGGAGAAATCGAGACGCTAAAAGAAGCAATGGAGCAGGGCATACAGGAGGGTTGTCAGACTTTCGATCAGGCGCTGTTTGTCCTCTATCGGTCCGGGAAGATCACTCTGGAAGAAGCCCTGGCCAATGCGGACAGCGCCAATAACCTGCGCTTGAAAATCAAGCTGGCCGGTTTGCGCACAGACGAAGCGAGCGAGCCAGTCCCGCAGGATGTGACTGTGGATGGAGCCGGTCAAGCCAAAGCGCAGAATTCCACAGGGCCTAATGCGTTTCGGCTCCAGAGCGGATAAGGAGATTGGTCTCGGGTTTCAGGTCTCGAGTCTCGGGTTGAAGAAGGAAGCACAAAACAGCTGATTGATGCCTTCAATTTTGGCCGGTTGGCCGATAGTAGAGCGCTGAGGAACGCATTATGGAGATAAAAAATATTCTTGAAATCATGGTCGCGCACGATGCTTCGGACGTGTATCTCACGGTCGCCAGCCCGCCGATGTATCGTATCGAGGGAGTGGTTCAGCCGATCGGGGACGTTAAATTTACGCCTTCAGACCTGGAAAACCTTGCGAAGACCGTGATGAGCGAAAAACAGTGGTTGGAATTCGACAGTAGGCACGAAATGGATCTGGTTCTTGTGCTTTCCATACCGGACCTCAGCCGCTTTCGCGTCAACATACTGCGCCAGCGAGGCTCCATAGCATTGGTTATCCGCAAGATCAAATTCGAGATCCGCTCTGTCGATGAGCTGGAACTTCCGGCGGTCATCAAAGAAATGTCCATGAAAAAGGCCGGATTAATTCTCGTCGTTGGCGCCACGGGCTCAGGAAAATCGACGACGCTGGCGGCGATGATCGATCATCGCAACTCTTCTGCTCCGGGCCACATCATCACCGTTGAAGACCCCATTGAATTTGTGCACAAACACAAAAAGTGCATCGTCACCCAGCGGGAGTTGGGCTTTGATACTCATTCTTTCGATGAAGCGCTCAAACGCGCGGTACGCCAGGCTCCTGATGTCATTTTGATCGGCGAAATTCGCGATCGCGATTCAATGGAGGCCGCCATCACGTTCGCGGATACGGGGCATCTCTGTATGGGCACTCTGCATTCAACAAATGCGAGCCAATCCTTCGAACGTATTCTCAACTTTTTCCCGGCGGACCGCCACGCCCAAATCCTGATGCATCTTTCTTTGAACCTGCGTGCCATCGTGTCGCAGCGTTTGATTCCGTCGCGCGATGGCACGCGCGTGGCGGCCGTGGAAATCCTGATCGACACGCCGCGGATCAAGGATCTCATCAAGCGCGGCGATATTGATGCGCTCAAGGAAGCGATGGAAACGAGTGTCAATGAGGGTTGCCAGACCTTCGATCAAGCTCTGTTTAACCTTTACAAAGAAGAAAAGATCACCCTCCAGCAGGCGCTGATGAACGCGGATAGCGCCAACAACCTGCGGCTCAAGGTCAAATTGGAAGGCCTCAAGGATGATGAGGCTCTCGCCACATTGTTAGAAAAAGGCAATCTCGCGAGCAAAGGATTGTCCATTCAAGGATTTCAGCCGACCGGCAAAACCCTGCGTAAAATCTAGCGGCCAACGCGCGCGCCGCGCTCGGTGCGGGTTTCAGGTCCCAGGTCTCAAGTTATCTCCAGCCCGTTGTCTTTACTTTAGGTCTGGGGGAACTTGGAACCTGGAACTTGGAACTTTGAACTGCGCGCGGTGCGCGCTTTTCGGGAAGCTCTTGACACTTTGAAGAAATCCTAGTAAAAACTGACCATTATCTGAGACAGCGGGCTCTGGAGAACTATCCTAAATGCTTTAGCAGAACGTGCGAGGGGTAGGTTGTCGGGATGAATTACGCGCACCCGTTGCGGGCTATCGGTCAAGCTTTGGAAATGTTGGAGCTTGACAATTTTTACGTGGAGCCTGACGGGAAGTGTTTCCGCGTCTGCTGGCAGGTGCCGATTGCGAATTTTACCGACAACGCCGTCGAGGAAAGTGTCGTGCGGCACGTTTGGGGTCTTCGTCCAGGCCAAAGCTTTGCAGAAATCGGCCGGGATAACTTGAAGCGGCGAGCGGTGACACGGCGAGAGCTGCGTTATTCCCCCGAGGACGTGGACCGACTCGATCTGGCGGGAAAAGCGCACCGGCACAGAGATCCGATCGGCGACCGTGATACCCGTCTGTCCCAGCTTCTGAGGGCCCTCGGGGAATATCTCAATCAAAAAAACGCGCGGCTGTTGCGGATCTTGAGATCCGGGGAATCGGTTACGGTCGAATTCAAGACGGCTGCGGGAGAAACGGGAGAGGAACGCTTTACCTTCTCCGAGCTGACCGAGATCACCGTCAGTATGTACTCGCGGCGCACACGACACACTCTCCACTAACGAACAAACCCGTTTTCTGTTCACGTCACAATGCCGCAGCGTTCCAACTAGCAGGTTGCTGAAAAAAGATTAGGAATGCTTCGAGAACCTCAGCATGAACGGAAAATCATCAACAATATCAGCTCCCCTCCGTTCGTCCTGAGCCCCGTCGAAGGACTCCGAGAGGGTTTTTCAGCAACCTGCTAGGCTCAACTGCCTGGGCGGGTTGGGCGAATGGAAGGGCTAGCTAAATGAGTAACAAGACCCAAAGCGTCGCTATGGTGCCGACTACGGCTACAGCGTAGCAAAATGCGGCGAGTGGCTTGTGTGGAAGTCCGAGCTGCATGTCGTTGATAGAAAAATGGAAGCGATGAGCCCAATGATAGAGGGGTAACGTGATGAGCACAAACAAGTAGATCTTAACCAGCGGGTTACCGTAGAGCATACCGGTGTCCGAAACCCAGCCGAGAGGCAGTGCAAAACCGAAGATGATGATATGAATTGGAACCAGGAAGGCGGCCACAACCCCTCCTGCCGAGAAAAGCCCCCACCATAGGGGTTCGATATTTTTTCCTTGCGACATGGTTAATCTTTCAACGTTAGAAATAATAGTAGAATGACCAGAGACACGGCTGCTAAAGCCACGATATTTAACGCCACGAATACGTTGCGCGGTACTTCGCGTTCGCCTAGCCGCAGCGGCACGACTATGGCGGAGGATTGAAACCAGGTGATGCTGTGGTAAAGGGCGAACAGCAAAGTAACGAAATTGAAGATAAGCCATCCCGGCGAGCTAAGCTGCTGCGCGAAGGCCACGTAAGCCTCCGGCCCGCGGGTCAGTTGATAGAGCTGGATGAGAAAGACGATGAGAAAGATGGCTATGAAAACGCTTGAAAGCTCCCGCATCATAAATAGAAAGTAACTTCGCTTGGTGAGCCACCACGAAAAGGGCATCTCGCGATAGTAGAGCTTGGACTTGTCGGGCCGAACGACACTCATCCTGCAATCCTCCTCCCCTTGACTCGGGTGAAGTGATTTCTGTTCGAAAACGAGCACGAGCCACGAGAAACGAGCACGACTTACCTCCCACCACCCCACGGTAGAAGAACAGACTTAAGCCAACTCTTTGTGTAATCCACCTTAGAGCGCTGAATGGCTGCGGCGGGATCGACATTCTTTGGGCATACCTCAGAACATTCGCCTACAAACGTGCATTGCCAAATGCCGTTGTGATCAGTGAGAACCGGCGCCCTTTGATCTTTGCCCTGATCGCGCGAATCCTTGTTGTATCGATGCGCCAGCGCGATAGCGGCGGGGCCGAGGAACCCGGGCTCGAGTCCATAGACCGGGCATGCCGCATAACAGAGCATGCAGTTAATGCATTGCGAAAATTGCTTGTAGGCTTCCAACTCGGCCGGTGTTTGCAGGTACTCGCCTTCGGAAATGGGTTTTTCGGTCTCGCGGATGATCCAGGATTTCACGCTCTTTAGTTTGTCGAGAAAGTCGCTCATGTCGATGACCAGATCGCGGATCACCGGGAAGTAGCTCAAAGGCTCGACTCGGATCTCGTGGGGATAATAGTCGCGCAGGAAAGCAGCGCAGGTTAGCTTGGGAACTCCGTTCACCATCATCCCGCAGCTGCCGCACACTCCCATGCGGCACGACCAGCGATAGCTCAGCGTCCCGTCGATCTGATCTTTGATGTGGTTGAGCGCGTCCAGGACGACCCAGTCTGCGCGATAAGGCACGGCGTACCTTTGCGAGGTCGGTGTTCGATCTTGGCCCGGCCGGTAGCGCGTCACGTTCAAGGTTACCGTTGGTTCAGGCATTATCTCCTCATTACGACAGGCCGAGTCGGGCGTTTCGAGTTGGAACCCGAAACGCGAAACCCGGAACCC
>CAYPHJ010000170.1:0-6723 GCA_964410485.1 uncultured Syntrophobacteraceae bacterium | reverse complement strand
CTTGGAACTTGGAACTTGGAACACTCCCAGAGGTGATAGCTACTTATCCGGTGGCTGGGCGGCTAGCTTCGACTCCAGTTCTCTGACTTGAAGCGCTATCGGCGACGCGGGTTGGGTCTTCAAATATTCTTTATACGCTTCGACGGCCGCTTTAAAATCGCCAACTTGCTCGGAACATCGTGCCTTGCCCAGTAGCGCGACCTCGCGAAAGGCTCCGGTTATCGTAACAGCTTCGCCATAATGTTGAAGTGCTTCGTTACAATTCTCACGACGTTCTTCGATATTGCCAAGCGTAAAAAGACCAATTTGACGCATGAGCGAGTTACCGCTGGTTCCGATAACAAAGCGCTGCGCCGCAGTAGCCGCTTTATCCAGTTCATTCAACTCAACATACGCATTGGCCTGGTAAAGGTGGCCCAAATTGGCGTACCGTGACCAACGGTAGCTCTGGACGGTTTCGAACGCTGGAACTGCTTCTTCGTAGTTCCCGTTGTGATACAGGTCGATAGCCCCGGCGAAAGCTTGTGCGGCAGCGCTGTTTTGCCTCTCCTTAAACATCTGAAACGCTGCAATACCGATAGCGACGAGCACTAAAGCTATAACCGCCAGCCAGACAGCATGGCGGTTGCTCTCGTAGCCTTCAAAAACTCTTCGCGTTGCCCTTTGAAACAGATCGGGTTGGCGCAGATCCTTGCGGGTCAATCTTTTGGCAGTCGGCATATGTGCGAGCCTACAGGGCCGGAGGGATCATTCGAAAGAAGCAGCGATAACCAGGAAGGAAGGACCGCAGCCTATTGCTTGTATTTGAAATCTTCGGGAGACATCTTCTCGAGAATCTCTGCCCATTTCTCTTTGGAGACGTTGGACACGTTTTCCACTGCCGCCTCTTTTCCCTCTTCTGTCTGTTGCAGAACGCTCGACGCTTCTAAAACCGCTTTGGCGACGTAGATGGGGCTCTTCGTTCGTAGCGCGAGCGCGATTGCGTCGCTCGGGCGCGAATCGATCATGACCTGGCGTCCGGCCACATTCAAGCGGACGAGGGCATAATAGGTGTTTTCCTTAAGCTCGGTAATCTCCACTGACTCGACAGAACAACCGACCTCGCCGAGTATATTTTTTAACAGGTCATGGGTCATCGGCCGGGCCATCTTAATGCCTTCAATTTCCGTGGCCATCGCGGTTGCTTCGAGTAGGCCGATCCAAATCGGAAGGTTCAGCTTATTATCGGTGTCCTTTAGAATCACGATCGGTGTCTTGGTTACGGGATCGAGTGTCAAGCCACCGACAGACATTTGAATCGTATCTTCCCTTTTGCTCATGCCATTACCCCTTCTGACTTGAATTCAGGCAGATCGCCGACTAATTCTCCCAACAGGGAATTCGCGGTCGCCCCTGTGATGCGTACGGAAGCCAGTGTCCCGACGAGGCTGTGCGGGCCCTCGAGATTGACGATACGATTACTGCGCGTGCGACCCATGATCTGACCGTTTTTCAGTTTTGATTTGCCGTCTACCAGTATTGTTTCCACGGTGCCGATTTTGTCCCTATTCTTCCGCAATGAGATGGCCTGTTGCAAGCTCTGGACTCTCTTCAGACGCTGTTTTTTTATTTCTTCGGCTATATCATTGTCATAGAGCTTGGCCGAAACGGTTTGCGGTCGCGGCGAATAGGTGAACGAGAAGATTTCATCATACTCTACTTGCTCCAGCATTTCTAGCGTTTCCTCAAACTCGCCGTCGGTTTCTCCCGGAAAACCGACGATGATGTCGGTGCTCAGGGAAACTTTTGGACAACGCGTCTTCAACGAGTGAATACGATGCAAGTATTCACGACGCGTATAACCACGGCGCATTCGCGTCAGGACGCTATCTGACCCTGATTGGACCGGGAGGTGTAAATGCTCGCAGAGTTTATCGAGTTGGGCGAAGGCGTCGACTAGCTCCGAGGACAGGTCTTGAGGGTGCGAGGTCGTGAAACGAATGCGTTCAAGACCGTGAATGCCATTAACGCGGCGCAAGAGCTCGGCGAAAGTGACTTCTTCGGGAGACGTTTTGCCATAGGAGTTGACATTTTGCCCGAGCAACATGACCTCTTTGACGCCGCGTCCAACCAATGACTCGATTTCGGCCAAAATCTTTGCGCTGGGCCGGCTAACCTCCCGACCGCGAACGCGTGGGACGATGCAGAAGCTACAAACTTTATTGCATCCCTGCATGATGGTCACGAACGCTTTGGCGCCCCGCAACTGAGTTCCACCGGCCGTATCTTCCATGTACGAGGGATCACGGTAGAAAGCGAGTTCCACAGGATGGGCACGGTTCTCGTACACCTCGTCGAGCATGTCCGGCAGTTTGTGGATATTGTGGGTGCCGAAGACGAGATCCAGGTGAGGTACCCGCTTGAGAAGATTCTCCCCTTCCTGTTGCGCCACACAGCCGCCCACGCCTATGACAACGCTCTCGCGCCGTTCCTTGAAAGCCTTCCAGCTTCCCAAAGCGCTGTATACCTTTTGCTCTGCTTTGTCTCTAACGCTGCAGGTGTTCAGAAGAATCAAATCCGCATTCTCGATTTGTTCCGTTACAACGTAGTCCTTGCGACTGAGCACCCGGCGGATGCGATCCGAATCGTGTTGGTTCATCTGACAACCGTAGGTCTGAATGTAAAAGGTTTTCATGGCGTGATTAAATCTACGACTTTATAAAGCTGGTTGAGATTGCGGCACTCTTCGGCGACGTCGCAATATGGGAGGTAACGCGGCATCTCGCTGTCTCCTACTCCCCATGTCATTCGGGTCTCGGGATTGAGCCAGATCAACTGCTTCGCCTTATGTTGGATTTCTCTTAGCACCCATTCGTTCGGCCGATTGTAATTATTGCGCCCATCGCCGATGATCAATACCGTAGTTTTGCTGTTCACAGCGGAAAAATAATTTTTATAGAAGAGCTCGAAGGCACGGCCAAAATTGGAATGTGAAAAGACGTCGATGACCTCGCCGCGAAGAGCGCTTTCAACCGCTCGATGGATCTGCTCCTCTTCAAAGAGCTTCGTGACTTCGCCAATATCGCTCACGAATACGAAGCTACGTACCTTGGCATACAGGTCCTGGACGGAATAGACGAATTGTAGCATGAAGCGGGAGGCGTTCAACACGGAGTCCGAGATATCGCACAGCAGCATGACCTGAGGTCTGGTTTTTTTGCGGCGCTCGACTTCAATCCGAAACGGGACGCCGCCGTAGCGCAGATTCTTGCGCAGTGTTTGTTTTACGTTGAAGCGGCCCCGTTCAGCCTTCTTGCGGCGCACCGACAAGCGGTTCTTCAAACGCTGTGCGAGCCGCATCACTGCCTCATTCATGCGCCGTACGTCGTCTTCTGTGTAGAAGGCGAAACTCTTGTCGGCAAAAGCGCCCCGTGCCATCCGCTCCGAAGGCTCCACTCCGTCTTTTCGTTGTTCTTGTTGAATGAGTTCGCGCAACAGACGATTGAGATCGCGCATCCGCTCGTCGAGATAGCGCAGCACGCTTTGCAGGTCCTCGCCGTTCTGCGCCAGCATCTGGAGCATTGCCTTGAACCGTTCGACTTCCGTTTGCACCCGATTGAGCCCGAGTCGCCCGGCCAGCCGGGTGTAGGGAGTAGACCGAAAACCGTCGTACGCGTCCGCCTGGCGTTCCCCGGTCACTGCGTCGCGCAGCAATCGTTCCAGCTCGCCCTTGTTCCCCTGCAGCAGTGCCCTGGTCAATTCGGAGATCTCGCCGTCGAACCCGTTCAACAAACTTCGGATCTGCTCCAGCATTTGCTGGAACTGATCCGGCATAAGTCCCAACTCCTGCATCGCGCGGTGGTCGAGAGCGTCGAGAGCGGCGCCGATGCCGAAAAAGAAGAAGTCAAACAACTCGTCGAAAGGACCGATATCGATGGAACGCTTGACCAATGTGGTTCTGAGCGCGTGGCGAAACAATAGCGGATCACGAATGCCGAGGAGATCCAGCGCGCGGAACGCGTCCATGCTTTCGGCGAGCGATACGCGGACACCGTTACGCCGCAGGACGTTGGCAAATTCAATGATTCTCTCTTCCATCGAACAAAATGGTTCAGTGCAGGTGGTCCTTATCGCTGCTCACGCTGGGCGAGGATTGGCGGCTTTTTCGCTCTGTGAGGTAGGCCTTCAGCTCATTATTGGCCTTGCGGATGTCGGCTTCGTGCTTCACCAATGCGGATAACGTTTGCTCTACGAGCTCCTGATCGAGTTGCTTCACATTGAGAAGCGTCAGTGCTTTCACCCAATCGAGCGTTTCACTGATGCTCGGTGTTTTTTTGAGGTCGAGCTTACGCATGCGCTGCAGCAGCTGAACGACGTCCTGGGCCAGCTGATCGGTCACGCCTGGAACCTTTAATTTGATGATCTCCATTTCCCGCTGTGCATCGGGAAAATCCAAATACAGATGGAGGCAGCGCCGCTTCAAAGCGTCCGACATTTCACGGCTGTTGTTGCTTGTCAGAACGACGATCGGGAGGTGCTTTGCCTTGAGGGTTCCGATTTCAGGCACCGAAATCTGAAAGTCACTTAGAACTTCCAGGAGAAAGGCTTCAAATTCCGCGTCGGATTTGTCCACTTCATCGATCAACAGGACAGAGGGTTTGTCCGAGAGAAGCGCCTGGAGTAGCGGCCGTGGCAGCAGGAATCGGTCAGAGAAAAACACGCCGTCCTGCTTGGCGATACAGTCAACGGCTTCCTGTAGCGTGCGAGCACCTTGTAGTATTTCATCGATTTTTTCTTTGAGAATCTGTGTATAGAGGAGTTGTTTGGCGTATTCCCACTCATACAGAGCCTTTGCTTCATCCAGGCCTTCGTAACACTGCAACCTGATCAACTCCATGCCGAGCGCGCTGGCCAGAACCTTGCCCAGTTCTGTCTTGCCGACACCCGCCGGGCCCTCGACAAGAATGGGTTTTTTAAGCGCGGTGCCTAGGTAAACCACAGTGGCAACCTGTTTGTTACAGATGTACTTTTCCCCACTCAATCCGGCGATGACCTCATCCACTGATTGAAACATGACGATCTTTCCTTAATTTCGAAGCTAACATAATTACCCCCTCGACGACAAACCTACATACCGGCGGCGTATTTGCAGAATCCAGGAGCTTTCTATAAACGTTGTTTGTGTGTACGCTCGCGCTTTATTTCCGTGTTTTTGAGGACTACCCGTTGGTGATCGCGGCCAACCGGGATGAGCACTATGACCGGCCGTCAATGGTGCCTCACGCTTGGCAGACAAGTCCGGTTATTGTCGCGGGCAAGGATCTTTGGGCCGGTGGAACCTGGCTGGGAGTCAACGAACATGGGCTCACCGCCGCGATCTTGAATCGCCGGACCGCTAGCGGTGCCGCCGATAGCTCGCAGTCCCGAGTTGAACCCCAGACCCGAGACGCTGGGCGCCAAAAACATCTTGGAACCAAGTCGAGATCCGAGACGCGGGACACGAGACCGAGACTGGATACGGATTACCCCATCCGCTCGCGCGGGTTGCTTTGCCTTGACATGCTTCGTTCAAAAAAGGCTGCACAAGGGATCGAATTCGTGCGCAGCCACAGGGAAAGATATCAACCTTTCACGCTCGTTTTTGCCGATCCGACGGAGGCCTGGGCCGTCAATAATGTTCGTCAGGAGCTTGCCCTCGAAAAACTGCCCGCGGGACTCCATGTCTTTGGCAATACGTTGGATTTCCATCTGAAATCGAAGAAAGTCAACCGGGTGCAGGGGCAGTTTGCCGCGCTTGAGGATACCCTCCGGCTCGGTGGCCGGGAGACCTTTGATTGGGCTCGGGTATTTCTTCCCGTCCTTGGAGACCACTCGCTGGGCAATGGTTCAGTTGACCCGAGGGAGGCGATCTGTGTACACGCCGGCGCTTCTGGAACCGTCTCATCGAGCATCATTGTTTACACGCGAGCCAAGAGGCAGGTGAAAACTTTTTTTTGTCCCGGCCCACCGTGTCGAACGTGGTTTGAACCGGCAATCGAGCTGGATATCCGATGAGTACAGAAAACCCGCCCAAGCCGGCTGCTGCCGTGATCTTGATTCGTCCGGCCGAGTCCGGCGGTTTTGAAATTTTTCTCGTTCGCCGCCCGAAAGAGGCGGCCTTCTTTGGGGGAGTGTATTGCTTCCCGGGCGGATGCGTGCGGCCAGAGGACTCATTGCCATCAATGGTGATGCGCTGCCGCGGACTTTCTCAAGATGTCGCGCGCCGGACTATCGGGGCTCATTTGAAGGCGCGTGAGGCTTTGGGATACTGGATTGCGGCTATTAGAGAGCTTTTCGAACAAACAGGAGTACTGCTTGCCAGCGCTGAGGCCAACGAATCCTTTTCTGCGGAGCCCGATTGCAACGCCCGGCCCAACGAGAAACCCGGGGTAAACTTTTTGCGGCTGCTAAAAAGCAAGGGCTTATTTTGTGATGCCGGCAGGCTCTTGAGTTTCTCTCATTGGCTGATTCCCGCGTCCTGCGGGACACCTTTTGCTACACGGTTGTTTCTCGCGGCGCTACCTGAACGCCAGCAACCTGTCGCCAGGCTAGAAGTTGAAGATGCGCTTTGGCTCACGGCGGATCGAGCGCTGCAGCTCTTTCACCACTGTCAACTGCCGATGGGTTTCCCCACGTTTGCGGCGCTACGGACTCTCGCCGATTTCGATACGCTGGAAAGCGTTTTGCGCGAGTTTGCCACGCGCG
>CAYPHJ010000169.1:0-6850 GCA_964410485.1 uncultured Syntrophobacteraceae bacterium | reverse complement strand
TTTCACCATCCGGATACATTTATCTTGGAGATCAAACCAACCCAGGCCAACGAGCAATAAGCTTTGCTACTCCGATTGATGATTCAAGCGGCGAGCGGATTCTGCCAGCGGAGATTTTGAAAACGTGCGAAGTCGCCGTCGGTGGAGCAGAGTATCAACCCATGTTCGATTGCGAGCGCCGCAAGATGTACGTCTGGCACGAGGTTCGCCTGCATCCCGGAGGTATTCAGGAGCGAACCGAGAACCTCGCGGTGTCGTTCTGTGGGTTCGGGAATCCAAGATACTTCACAATCGAGCCACGCTTCGACCTGTTTCCAAGCTTCCGACATCGTCTCGGGGAGTTCAAAAATGCGCGGATTGGTGACAATGCGGAGAAACGCCAGCAAGCTGGGCCATGGCAAGCCCACCCTAGAATCCCCGTTGAATTCCGAATCTAGCCAAGTACGTGCGCTTTCGTGTTGTTGGAACGAACGAACGTGAGCATAGACGAGCAGGTTTGCGTCAACCAAAATCACTTGAAGGACTCACCTTCCGCAATCGCAAGGATTTCGCCAACATTGTCGACATTCCCAACTCGGCACCGACCGAGATTGACGGCGCGAGTCTGAAAGACTTTGGATTTCTTGGGCGGGCTCATCATGCTTTTTATCCCCTGCCGGAGCAACAAATTGATCAAATCCTTGAATTTCAAACCTCGTGCTTTGCCGAGTCTCTTGAGCGCCGCTGCTACGTCCTCTTCCAGGGTTATCGTCGTTCGCATGCATCAAAGCATAAATAATTTGATGTTTTGATGCAAGACAGCCATGGCTTTTACATGCACAGAAAACGCCATCTTGTGGTAAGAGGCGGCCGAAGGGGGAATTATGAAATCCATCTTCCTGTCTCTTTTAATCCTGGCCGTTCTAACAGTGCCGGATTGAATCTTGAGTTCGAGGTGCGACGTTCGAAGTTCGAGGTTTTGAGGAACACGACCGGGGACCGGGGACGGGAGACCGGAACGCTGACGCGCGGAGTTCGATTGGGAAGACCGCAGACGGCTGACCGCCACCACAGGCAACCGGAACGTGTACTGTCCCCTGCCTACAGCACGAAGATGATCAAGGGCCCGCTGTCCGACCGGGCGGAGTATGTATTTAGTTGAGAAAAAGAAAAGCCATTGCGTTTTTCCTTTGCGCCTTTGCGTCCCTTCGCTTCCATTCAGGACATGCTTGGCGGGATAACCTGTGTAGTCCTCTTATCCTTCGAGAGGTTCTTCCCATGGCGAAAATCTCGGATCCGCACGGGATTCACGACTGGAGCTCAAAGGAATACGTCCAGGATTGGGCGAGGCGGCAGGACCGTTATGAAGACGAACGGCGGCCTCAATTCCAAATGCTGGCCGATGCTATCCCTTTTGCGAGGGATGAGTCTATACGGATTTTGGATGTGGGCGCAGGTTACGGCGCGCTGGCGCAATTTCTACTGGAACAGTTCCCCAACGCGACGGCCGTCTGCCAGGATGGCTCGAAAGAGATGGTCAAGCTCGGACGGCGGCGCATGGCCAAATTGCAAGACCGCATTGATTATGTCATCGCGGACTTCAGCAACCCCGGATGGAGCCGGGCAATTGATGGATCGTTCGATGTCGTTGTTTCAACAATAGCTATTCACAATGTTCGTGATCCCGGAGTCATCGAGGAGATCTATAAGGAAATATTTCACATCCTAAAGCCTGGCGGCTGCTTTCTCAACCTGGATCTGGTGTTTGTCCCCTTGAGAAAACAACTGGCCTGGTTGAGAGCCGCCGGATTCAGCGGCGCGAAATCATATTGGCAGGAAGGCAGAGAAGCACTCTTCGGCGGTAGAAGGGATTAGCTGCTGAACTAGAAGCGCGAAATACCAGATCCGAATTTTGAAACAAATCCAAATGTTTCAATCGCTCAAAGCGCCATCCGTTCGTGCTGAGTTCTCGAAGTATGAAGCGATTTTGTCTCACGACCAGCGCTGAAAAATTTGTGCGAGCGGCGAAAATATTCATCGACAGAATGATGGGAAGCAGAGGATTTTTTGTTGGGATTGATTAAGATTTGTGATACCTCTTGGAAGCATCTTCGGTATGACGCGATTTTGCGCGTCAGAGCCGTTCTCTGCGAACGTTATCGACGTACCGTTTTCTCCTCTGCGTTAGACAAACGCGCACACGCCTCCAGGCTACAGATGGAAATAGCAGCGGTTTTGAGCGGGAAGAAAGGAGGTTGATATGGATTACACAGAATGGATCGAGCCGTTAAGTAATTCTCTCAACCTTCTGGCGCAGAGAATCGGCCAGCAACTTCCGAACCTCCTGGGGGCTGCTGCCCTGCTTCTAATTGGCTGGGGACTTGCCCACCTCCTGCGAACCTGGAGCAGACGCCTGATCAGTGGCCTGGATTGGTTTGCCCTAACCCCAACGATCGAAAGCTTCCTTCGACGAATCGGGATGAATCGTGGGGCGTCGGACGTGATCAGTAGGATCATATTCTGGGTGGTTTTCCTTTTGTTCTTCACCGCTGCAACAGAAACCCTGGGGCTGCCGGTGCTCGCGACATGGCTTGCCGGCGTCTCTTACTACCTTCCTCGCGTTCTGGTTGCGGTGCTGATCGTGTTTGCCGGCTTACTGGCTGGCAATCTTGCACGCGATGCCATCATCGGAGCTGCGGGTGCGGCGCGCCTGGGATACGGCAGCCTGCTTGGAAAGGCGGCTCAGAGCGTGATCCTGCTGATCGCCATCGTAACCGGAGTGGATCAGCTCGGCATCGAAAGTCGGTTTCTGACAGCCACAATCACAATCGTGATCGCGGCCATTATCGGCGGCGCCGCCCTCGCATTCGGCCTCGGATCGCGAACCGCGGTCAGCAACATTATCGCTGCCCATTATCTTCGCCAGATATACCGGGTTGGCCATAGTGTGAGGATCGGTGCCGTCCACGGAAAGATCGTTGAGATTACCGCGACAGCCGTGATTCTCGAAAATTCGGATGGCCGGGTGCTCGTGCCTGCGAAGGAATTTAGTGAAGGCGTTTCGGTCCTGATCACAGGCCAAGGTTGAAGATGGAAACAGACTGGCTTCTCTCCCAAGCTTTCCTAGAGTCACACCCTCGTGATAGCGCGGTCATTCTTGAACGGCTTCCGGCGGAGGAAGCGGCCGCGTTTTTGGAGAAAACTCGGCCACAGCTTGCGGCGCAGGTCTTTCAGTCCATGGCCCCACTGGCTGCCGCTGGATGTATAGCTTGCCTCGCGCCTGAAGCTGCCGTAGCGGTCCTTAGGGCTTTGCCCTTGAACCTAGCGGCGGGTTTGCTCCGTCGTCTGGATGCGGAGGTCCGGGATCGCGCGCTCGCGTATGCCCCAGCGGATTTCTCGATCTCTTTGCGTCGATTGCTTCAGTTTCCCGAGGGAACGGCGGGCGCGCTGATGGAGCCCCGAGCGCTTTCGCTTCCCGGCGATATTAGAGTGGGTGAGGCACGGACACGCGTGCGGCGCGCGCCCAACAGCCTCCTTTCCTATATGTATGTGGTCGACCGAGAGCAGCGTTTGATAGGAGTCCTTACTCTCCGCGAGTTGATGCTGGCGTCACCGAAAACGATGCTCTCCTCAGCCATGCGTCCTCACGTACTCCGGTTGCCGGCGCGCGCTGATTTCGCTTCCATCGTAGCCCATCCGGGTTGGCGAGACTTCCATGTTCTACCGGTGGTGGACGATAGCGGTGCGTTTGTCGGCGTCATTCGGCATGAGAAGCTGCGCAGGCTGGAGGACGCTGCGAGCAGGCCGGCGAGCCAAGCCATTTCGACTATGCTGAGCCTGGGCGAGCTTTATTGGATCGGGCTGACCGGGGTGCTGGCAGGCGTGGCAGCTACGATCCTTCCTCAAGTGGTACAGCAAGACAAGGAAAGCGACGATGGCTCCAAACGCTGAGAGAGCGCTTAAACATTTGCTACAGGGTTTTCTTCAGCTTTATCCAGGCGATGCTGCGCGCTTGCTGGATTCCCGTCCGATACCTGAAATTGTCCGCCTCTTGGAGGCAGAGCCGGCGCCACGCGCAGCCGCGGTGTTTGAGCAGCTTACTGCGGAGGTCTCTGCGCAGGTGCTGGAACAGATGGCGAGGCAGCCGGCGAGTCAAATAATCGCCGCGCTTGATCCGAGTCGGGTTGCGCCGTTGCTCGCTCGGCTTGATGAGAAGCCCCGTAGCGAGCTGCTAGCTCTTCTAGAACCCGCTTCGGCCGAAGAACTCCTGGCGCTCATGGCCTATCCTTCCGATAGCGCCGGGCACATGATGGATCCTCGAGCCACTGCTTTTCGTCCCGATGCGACGGCGAGAGAAGCCCTGGGTCGGATTCGCGCCCTCCGGCACAGACGCATCCATGACGTCTATCTGGTGGACCAGGAAGGACGCCTCGTCGGTGCTGTGGCGGTTCAGGAACTCGCGTTGGCGGCGCCCTCTGAGCGACTGGTAGAATTGGTGCGAGGGGTGCCGGCCAGCGTCCACGCCATGGCGGGTCGAGAGGAGGTGGTGGATCTCTTGACGAGGCTTAAACTGCCGAGCCTTCCGGTCGTTGACGTTGAAGGAAGACTCGTTGGCGTGATTCGCCACGAGGCGCTCATCGCCGCAGCCCAGGAAGAAGCGAGCGTTGATATTCAGACCATGGTCGGCGCGAGCAAGGAGGAGCGCGCCCTGTCCGATGTTTCTTTTGCGATTCGCAAGAGGCTGCCGTGGCTGGAGATCAATCTGGTCACGGCCTTCATCGCCGCTTCGGTGGTCGGGATCTTCGAAGGGATCATCGCCAAGTTTACCGCGCTGGCGGTTCTGCTGCCAATCGTCGCCGGCCAGTCGGGCAACACCGGCGCGCAGGCCCTGGCGGTGACCATGCGCGGGCTGTCGTTGCGGGAAATTCGCCCGCGCCACTGGCTGCGCATGACGTTCAAAGAGGTGAACGTCGCATTTGTCAACGGCATCGCGGTCGCGCTGACGACATCGCTCGGGGTTTATGTCTGGAGCCGATCGCTCGGCCTGGCTCTGGTGATCGGCGTTTCCATGGTTATTTCCATGGTGGCTGCCGGCTTGGCAGGGGCCCTGATACCGATGATTTTGCTCGCGCTCGGCCAGGATCCGGCGCAATCTTCGTCGATCATTCTCACCACCGTGACCGACGTCGTCGGGTTTTTCAGCTTTCTGGGCCTGGCGACGCTGCTGGCGAGCATGCTGCCGACATGATGGCGCAGGCTCGAAGCGTCGTACATGAGAAATTTCCCGGATGATCTGGCGTATCACGTCGCGGGGGTGCTGGACCGCATTCACGAAGAGACCCCGTACGACGCCCCGGAACAATCAGTTACGCGCTCCGGGGAGATCTCTCTCGGTTACGGATTCCGTCGTTTTGGGTGCCACAGAACACATCCAACTATTATGAGTTTAACTTCTGTTTCAGTTGAGGAGGAACAGAACTCGGAACGCGAAACCCGCAACCCGAAACGGGTTGAGAATTGTCACCGATCAAGCATCGGCATCACTTCTCGCGCCATCAACTCTAGAGTCCGGCGCACCTCTGGCAGGGGCACGCCGCCAAAGTTAACCATGCAGATCACGTGTGTAACACCGATCTTTTGATACTCACGGAAGATTTCCGCCGCGTCGTCGGGAGAGCTGAAGACGGCGAGCCTTTCCTTTTTGGTATTATCGAAATCAGGGATTTTTGAGCCTGGACGGCGGTGCGTCTTGTGGAAAGAAATCGCGCGTTCAAAGTAGGGCCGGCTTAGCCGGAGTGCTTCCTCCTCTTTGGGGTGGAGGTAGACATGCAGCGCGACCATGATATCCGGGGTTCGTTGGTGACCGGCACGAAAGTACGATTCTGTGAATAGATCGTTCTTCGCCTTGACGTCCATTATAGTGTTTGACCGGGCAAAAGGAATGCCCATGATCGGGAATCCGAGGTCGCCCGCTCTTTGCAATGTCTCGTCGCTCGATGCCGCAATCCAGGTCGGCGGCATCGGCTCCTGTAGCGGCTTCATGTATAAGGATATGCCGTCAAAGTGATAATAATTTCCGCTATGTGAGAACTCATCCTGAGTCCACGCCTTCAAAATAACTTCGAGCGTCTCCCAAAATCTTGCCTTTGCCTCTTCCATCGACATGCCGAACGCATTGAATTCCACCGGCGAGAAACCGCTGCCAACGGCAAAATCCAACCGTCCGCCGCAAAGATTGTCCGCCAGGGCATACTCCTCTGCGACGATGAGAGGATTATGAAACGGCAAGACGGATACAGCCGGACCCAAACGAATTCTTTTAGTTCGCTGAGCGAGCGCGGCAATCACCGTCGGAGGTGAGACACACGTGCCGTACCAGTAAAGATGGTGTTCACCAAGAAAAAAGGAATCAAATCCCAATTCCTCGGCCCACTCCCCCAGCGTAAGGACTTCTTCGTAATATTGTTGATTGGAACGACCAAGCTCGGGATGGTTATCGCCAAAGATAAAGATGCCGAATTTCATGGGACCGTCTCTTTGTACAGCAATCTTCATCGTCGCGCCAATGCCACACCGACAATATTCATAGTGGTAAGTTGTGATCGATCAGGAACATACACGCAAAAATCATGTCACTCTATCGCAAATGCAGCTACATTAGGGCCGCCCGCGTCACCTACTGACAACTTGAGAAGAACTGGTCAATGCAACGGTTGATGCTCAACTGATCCAAAGGTGTCGTGCGCTATCTCTGAACGCAGGCATGAGACGACGATTGTTGTTCACGACAAACAAACTTGTTCTCTGCCCGACGAACTCTCCCGCCTACAATTTTTGTAACCGACAGCTTTGCCCGACTCCGCGAGCAAGA
>CAYPHJ010000168.1:0-6979 GCA_964410485.1 uncultured Syntrophobacteraceae bacterium | reverse complement strand
AGGGTTGGTAAGCCAGACCTTTCCTGTAGGTGACGTGAAACGGAAATGAGAGTGGCTCAGCCACTCCATCTTCACCTCACCTCTGGTCTGGGCAAAAAGAGTATGGCTTGCCAGTAAGAACGTACTTACAGCTAAGATCACGAAAACGATGCGGGTTTTTTTCATGGTGATCCTCCTCTTGACAAAAGCGGCGCCTGGTTTCAACCTCGAAGCGAGTACCGTCCCTCCGTTCACTGTGAAGAGCCGGGAAAGCCTTTAATCCTTTTCGCGGGGGAACACAAGGGCAAAATTGACGGGGCTACGACAATGGAGCGAGCAGCGGAAATCGACGTGACTTTCCTGATCTCCGATCTCGCGGGGTATACCGCCCTGACCGAGGCGCACGGAAACCATCACGCCGCCGAGGTCATCCAGCGCTATATGGAATTGTCAGATTCGATCCTTACGCCTTCAGTCAGACGCGTCGAGCGCGTGGGGGACGAACTTCTGATTGTGGCAGATAGTCCTGCGGAAGCGGTTGGAGCAGCAATCCAGCTGCGCGAATTGATCGATCAGGAGCCTCTGTTTCCAGCGATCCGCTGCGGAATTCACAGGGGATTGACGATCGTTCGGGAAACCGCCTACTTCAGCGCGGCCCTGAATCTCACAGCGCGAGTTGCCGGCCATGCTCGGGCCGGACAAATTCTTTGTAGTGAGCAAGTAGCACACGCAGCGGCCGATTTCGCCAATGTGGCGTATCGGCCGTTGGGCTCGGTCCGCTTCAAGAATGTGCCGGAACCAGTCCAAATTTTCGAGATCGTCTCGGGTCCACGAGCGACCAGTGAGATACTGGTCGTCGATCCCGTGTGCCAAATGCGCGTGACGCCAGGCGCGGAGACGCCACGACTTCCATTCGGCAAGCAGGTCTACTATTTCTGCTCATTCGAATGCGCCAAGCAATTTGCTGCCCGCCCGGAAGACTACGTAGAAAGCGTAATCTAAAAGCACGGAAATCGGGACGAAGATGAATCCACGCTTGGTAAGCAGTTTTCTTGTAACCGTTTTGGCTTGCGCTCTTGCTGCGCCAACAGGTGTCGATTCCCGTGATAGAAACCAAGAAAAGGGACTAGGGCAGCTGGTCGGACGAGTCAGTGTCGAAGGCCGTTATGAAATTCCGGCGCCACTCAAGGTCAATAAGAATATCGATTTTTGCGGGAGCGAAGTGCCCAACGAGAGCTTCTTGGTCGGGACCGAAGGAGGTCTGCAAAACGTTATTGTCTCAATCCCTGGCCTTCGGCGCAGTGCGGAATCATCACAGCTCAATCAAGCCGTTCTCGATAACAAAAAGTGCGTGTTCGTTCCCCATGTCCAAGTCGTCTCGCCGGGAACTGAAATATTGCTCTTGAACAGCGATCCGATTCTGCACAATGTCCATGCCCGACTGGGAGCGGAGACGCTTTTCAACGTGGGCCTTCCTCAATGGCGGACCGTAACAAAGCGTCTCGACAGGGAAGGACTGATCAAAGTCCACTGCGACGTACTGCATACGTGGATGACCGCGTACATATTAGTTACATCGAGCCCGTATTTCGCCGTCACCAACCAAAGAGGCGAGTTTGTGATCGAAGATGTGCCCGCGGGCACTTACAAGCTAGAATTTTGGCATGAGAAGTTGGGCATGAGATCGCGAGAAGTAAGGATTGTCGACGGCGGTGTGCTGCACGTCGACGTAGTCTATTCGGTCAACAACTTGCAAAGCAGATCCCCGAGACGTTGACTGCGGCGAGTTGGAGTTGAAAGTTCAAGGACATCGTGTATCATCACATCAATTGAGATGAAGCGTCTGGTAGTTATCGTGTTATCGTTTCTCGTTCTTCATGGTGGGGCAGCTTGGGCTTTGGTGTTATGTTCGGATCATGAAGGTCACGGTAACCAGAGCGCAGGCGCGATTCATCGACACTCCCAGTCCTCGACTTATCACTCCCATCCTGCGAATGAATCGCACTCGGTGATCCATTGCTATTCTCTTGCCAAGCAGGTGACAGCGGCCAGCAGAGCTTCCAGCCCTAAACTGGACCGTTCAACGGACCGCCTGTCATCGTTTCATGAGGATCCTATCCTGCTAGAACGAGCCGAATTGACAAAAGGGGTGGCGCTGCATAGCTGGCTTGGACCTCCCGCCTTTGCCTATCGACCCACCATTCCTTACCACCTTTTCCTCTCCATTTTGCACCTATAACCGTGCCTGAGTAATCTATTCAGTTTTCCGGATCCTCCAGATCAGCTGCCACAACGAAAGACTGCATTCTGCTTGATAGGGAACTTATGGGTGTCCTTACAACAAAAAATTGGTTGGGAATTGCGCTGCTAGTTTTCCTTACCTTAACATCTCGCTTAGGGACGGCAGAGATCGATACGCGTCATCCTAGCTTAGCTAAGCTAGAGGATGGGTGTCCACGAAGGGCTGCGACCAATCACAAAGATTGTGAAACTGAAAGATTAATACAAGAAAGGGGTGTGTCCCTTCCAGGCAATCACGTGCTCCCTGCTCTCTTGTGGAGGCTGGCGATAACGGTTTTACCCTGGATCATCTTCTATCCGGCATTCGGCTGGGGTTTCTTCGGGCTCGGAGCCCCTCAAGGCACGAGACCCGTACTTTCGCCGACGGTTTCCCCATCTGTTTTACGGGCTTGGATTAGGAATCGTCTTGAGTATCGTCCCACACCAATGGAGCATTTGAAGTCAGAGGAGAAATGGAAAAACAACTTACGGATAGAGCTGCCCAACCGTTTTCACAAGGGATTGACCCCGTTCGTCGTCCGTCAAGCGCTTAGCAATTTCGAGAATGAAGGAGAGAAAGATTCTTGGCTTTGCGAAACGATCAGGGTAAAAGTAAATATTGCGTTCGGTTTACGGATCGGGTCAGCGGCATAGGTATTGCGTAACGGTAGGACCATGGGCGGCTATTGGGCGAAGGGACTAGGGGTATTTATTCTTTCGATTGTGCTTGCCTATTCAGGTGTAGCATGGGCCTTGAACGGTTGCTCGAACAAAGGCTGGCTTTTTGATGAACCGGCGGCACATGAAGCCACTGGTAAGTCGGACGCACTGCTTGTTGTGGAGAATTCACGGAGAACCGATCATCTGCCGAGCGAAAGAATTCATTGCGTTAGCTTACACGATGAAATAAATTTAGCGGCGGGTATATCGAAAGTTTTTCTGAGAACCGACCTTTCACTCAGCGGAATATCTTCTAATCACAGAGAGTCTTCCGGACGTTTCTTCGACTGGGTCTTTAATCTATCGCCACCTTTTCGTTCGTCACGCCATCTCCTTCTCTCCGTTCTGAGAATCTAGCTTCTCTTCCACTCGTTGAGGGCGCCTGTTTAAGGCTGTTTTCTCTTAAGGTGTTCCTCGTTTTTTCTGTCCAGAGATTCGGGTACGTGTTGGGAGAGACTATATGAGAGCATTGAATATGTTGGTAATGGCCTTGGTTTTGGGTGGGTTTTCAGGAACGGAGGGAGCGCTCGGTGCGGCAGCGAGCGCGCCGCAAACGGTTTCCGGAGGCGGGGTCACCGTGAAGGTGGCTTACTTGAATCCGAACACCGCGGAGGACCCTCGGTTTCAGGTTGTTCTCGATACGCACTCGGTTAACCTTGATGTGTACGATCTCAAGAGCATAACTGTTCTGCGCGATGATACTGGAAGAGACTACGTTCCTACCGCAGTGGAGAGCAAGGGAGCCGGACATCATCGAGAAGTAACTCTGACTTTCCCTACGACACCTCCAGGTGCCAAGCGTCTGGAGATGGTAATCAAAGGTGTTGCCGGAGTGAAAGAGAGAGTCTTCCGGTGGGATCTCGAATGAAAAGGAGCCTCTTTGACAAGCAACGGGCGCAGCCCGCGCTTGTTGCTGGAATCGTTCTTGCGGCAGTAGCGCTCGTCTTGGGAGGGCGTTACCTGATCCGTCAAGCCGAGCAAGAGGTCACTGTCACAGTACCAGAACTTTCTATGACGGCAACGATCGGAATGGCCGCTTTTGAAACGCAGTGTGTTGAGTGCCACGGAAAGAACGCCGCGGGAACGGATAAAGGACCACCCCTGGTGCATCCCATCTACCGTCCGGCTCATCACGGCGATTTTTCGTTTGTCCGGGCCGTGACTTCGGGTGTGCCCCAGCACCACTGGCTGTTTGGAAGCATGCCCCCGCTGCCCCATGTGAATCGGCAGGACATTGATCGAATGATTGTTTACTTACGAGAGCTACAGAGAGCCAACGGAATAGAGTGACCGAACGTGACACTATAGAATGGCCAAGGCAAGGTCGGCAAAGAATAAACTCAGGGGAGGGTAAACGGATGTTGTCTACTCCGAAGTACGCCGCATTGTGTGTGTTAGGCATGGAAATATTCTATGTCGTCTGTCTTAGCTACGGCTTTGTCCTCTCTGAGAAGGCAAGAGAGTTGCATCATAGCCTTTTCGAACTAATGCCGGGTTTCGTATGGGGAAATCCGATAAGCATGCTGTGGGGCGCGGTGCTTTTGGGAATCTTTGCATGGATTGTGGGTTGGTACATCGCGTGGATGCACAACGCCAGTATGGTCAAGGGAGTGAGATAAAACAGATTAAAAAACACAGGAGGCTACTATGAAGGTTCTCGTGGCAGTTGTTTTGGCAGGAGCTCTTAGTTCCGTTCCTCTCTTTGCCCAGGAAAAAAGAGGGATGCCTATTAAAGAAGGTATGCCGGCAAAAGAGGGCATGCCGGGTGAAGGCATGATGATGGGGAAGATGAAGGAAATGCAGGGGAGGATGGGCGAGATGCGAAAGGGCATGGGTGGAATGATGAAGGGCAAGGGGATGATGAAGAGCGAGGACATGAAAGGAATGGGCCGGATGATGGCCGATATGTCTGGCATGATGGGCGACATGGGGCAAATGATGGGAAGCGGCCAGATGACGCCGGAAGAGATGCAGAACATGTCAAAGATGATGGGAGAGATGTCCGGGATGATGAAGCAGATGTCAGAGCGGATGGGCCGAGGAATGACCAAAGCGAAGTAAAGTAAAGCCGTTCCAGAGGAGGTGTCCGATGCACGGAGTACTGTCGAAAATCTACGCGGTGTTTGCGATCTGGTTGTTGCCCGGACTGACCTTCGCACAAGAACGCTCTTATGGATGGGACATGCATCCGATGTGGTGGTGGGGTGGTGCCTGGGGGATTGGAATGATGTTCATGATGCTTTTGTTTTGGGGCCTTGTAATTGTAGGGCTAATCCTGGGGATTCGCTGGCTAGTTACCCAGACAAAAGATGCGCGATCAGATTCGGCACTCGAAATCCTTCGTCAGAGGTACGCGCGCGGCGAGATCGATAAGAACGAATTCGAAGCGCGCAAAAAAGATCTGATCTGAAGCGCCCGCAAGGAGAAAGGGATGCATGCAATCCGTTGAAAATATCAGTAAGGAGACCACCGCGAGCCGAGTGGTTGCGATTGTCTTACTGCTCATTGCTTCGGCGTTCTTGTCTGTCTCCTGTGCCAGAGAAACACAAATCGCCCACGAAGAAATGGAACACGGAACACCGCCGGGTTGGACCTTTACGCTGCCAGAAGGAGATCCTGCGGCAGGCCGCCAACTGTTTGTGGACGCCGAGTGTTACAAGTGCCATGAGATTAAAGGTGAAGTCTTTCCTGGCGTGCCTCCGGATGAAAAGGGAATCGGGCCGGAACTCTCGGGCATGGCAGGGTTGCACACGGTTGAGTTTTTTGCCGAATCGATCATCAACCCAAATGCGGTCATCGACCATGACGCCGCGGAGAAGGGCTATCTTACCGAGGACGGTAGATCGCGAATGCCGGATTACAGTGACGTGTTCACAGTTCGGCAGGTGGCCGATCTGGCCGCTTATTTGAACTCCCTCAAGTCTGCTCCGGGGCACCGTGGCCATTGATACTAGACGAACGGTTCCACGAAATGATCGATGACAGAAAGATCGCTTATTTTTGCATGGAGATCGTGCTTGACGCCCGAGCTTCTTAGAGTATTGGTGAGTTCTGAAAAGCGAAGTTTATCAGGAGCAAAGAGCATGTCTACGGAAGGACAATTTGGTGTAACTCGATGGTGGCGGTCGCGAACGATCATCGTGTTTCTTGCATTTGCGGCGATTGCCGTCTTCTTTCTGTGGCAAGAGCACAGGGCTCATCTGTTAGGTGCATTGCCGTTTGTCTTGCTGCTGCTTTGTCCGCTCTTGCACTTGTTCATGCATCGAGGGCACGGAAATGGCCCTGGAAAGAGCGGGCAGCACGGAGATCATGGGTGAGCCCGTAATTTGAGGGGAATAAAATAATGGAACAGCCACCTGCATACGGCTTATGGTCGCTTGTCATCATTAACTCTCTGATTTTCATCATCTTCGCGTTTAGCTTCACCAAACCGCGGACGAAACGCGACTGGCGATCCTTCGGCGCCTTCTCGGCTTTCATCATCGCGTTGTTTGTCGAGATGTACGGTTTCCCGCTCACTATCTATTTGCTATCTGGATGGCTCGTCAAACGGTATCCCGCCCTGGATCTGCTCTCCCATGACGCGGGACATCTCTGGAATACGCTGATTGGGTGGGACATCAATCCGCATTTCGACCCGCTCCACATTTTGAGCAACATTCTTATTTTTGGCGGTTTCATCCTGCTGGCCTCGGCTTGGAAAGTGCTCTACGAGGCGCAACGGACAAATACGCTGGCGAATACGGGCCCTTACGCGTATGTACGTCACCCGCAATACGCCGGTTTTATCCTGATCATGCTTGGTTTTCTATTTCAGTGGCCAACGCTCATCACGCTGATCATGTTTCCCATTCTGATCACGATGTACGTGAAGCTCGCGCGGCGCGAAGAAAGGGAAGTGCTTGCCGAATTCGGCGAGACGTACAGACGTTACATGGCCTCCACGCCGGCTTTCTTACCTCGGCTTGGTGGCGTCCAGCCTAACGAAGCATAGGAACAA
>CAYPHJ010000167.1:0-7002 GCA_964410485.1 uncultured Syntrophobacteraceae bacterium | reverse complement strand
GGGATCGTGCTGAGGTTCTGGAAAGCGTGGTAACGACACACGCTTTACATCAACTAATATGTGATAAACGAGCGCAACGCAATTGTGGTGGTTACATACCGTAAAGGTCGTTATTGTGCCGGAATGTTTTCCAGCCGAACACTCCGCGTGCAACCTCTGCGTCCAGCTCATCAGAGTTTCCGGCGAATCGGTACTGGTCAGCGACGAGCTTTGCCGATGGTTCTTCCGCATATCGCGTCGGGTTTGATGCTCCTGGCGGGTGAATAATTCGAGCTTCGGTGTTCTTCAATCGAAGTTGTACATGCGCGCGCAGTTATCCCACAGGTATTTGCGCTTGGTTGCATCGGAAAACGGTAACTGAAGAAATGTATCGACGGCGTGCGGATATTTGACATCGAGGTGCGGGTAGTCGGTCGAGAAGACCACGTTGTTTTCGAGACCGTATTCGGGAATGTGTCTCGCGGTGGCTTCATCGCATTCCACCGCGGCGTAGCACTGGCGTTGAAAGTATTGCAGCGGGCTCAAGGTGAGATCGGGATATTCCGCCTTGCCGGTAGTCTCGGCGTATTCGCCCATGCGCCAGAGCAGCCACGGCACCCACGAACAGTTGCCCTCGAGAAACGCCACCTTGAGCTTCGGAAAGCGCTCCATCACGCCGCCGAAAATCATATCGCCGCAGGCGAGCATGTTGGCGAACGGAAAGCCGAAGGTGTTGAACATGGAAAACGTGGAACAGAATTGAAACATCGCCGGCTGCGGCAGATAAACTCTGCCGGCCTCATGAAAGCCAACCGGAAGACTCAACCTTTCGCACTCTGCCCACAACGGATCATAGTACGGGTCACTCCACTTGCGGCCGTTGACATGGTTTGGACGGATGAAGATGCCGCGAAAGCCGTATTCGCTGACGGCGCGCCGGATCTCTTCCACCGCGGAACAGACCTCATGAGGCGCCACCATGGCGACGCCGTACATGCGCTGCGGCGCAGCCTGAATAAAATCATGCAACCAGTCGTTGTAGGCGCGGGCCATGGCCGCGGCGAATTCCGGATCCAGGCCGTCGATACCTAAAACGCACAGCCCTCGCGTTGGAAACAGGACCGCGACATCGAGGCCTTCTTTGTCCATGGCCTGGATTTGCGAAATAGCGTCGAAGTTTCGTCTGCCCGCTTCACCGTATTTCTCCTCGAAGAAATTCTGTCGATATTTCGCCAGCGCGGGGTTTTCCGGTTGCCGTGGAATTGGCAAAATTTTTCCTTCGACCATTATTCCCAGGTCCCTGAACGAACGGTTGAGCCCCACCGGCGCGCGATCAGCAAACTTACGGTCGATATAGCGTTGCCACAGATCGGCGGGTTCGAACACATGCATGTCGGAGTCCATCACTTTGAATCCGTTCTTTGCCATGTGAATCTCCTTGGCGCTTGATGCCGCAGATCCGGCGGTGCTTTAGCCGGCGGCTGATGCCGAGCAATGACAACACTGCATATCACACCGCACTACCGTGTTGCGCTTATGGAGCTGCGGCCCCGCGCTAGCTTAGCTAGATGGGGCGAGTAGCGTGATATCGAAGGCTGACCCTTTCTGACGAGTGTTCCGGGTCAGATCTTTGCTCCAAGAGCGTGTCGCGTCGCGTGATCGATTCCGTTCAGATGCTCCCGTGCCCAGGCTACATGAGCATCGGGCCGAACCAGGATCCAACCCTCCTTCCCGCCGAGCAACCCGCGGATCAATCCGGACGTATCTTCATATCCTGCCGGGCCAATCCGAATGACCTTTTCCACGCGCAACTCGTCTGCGATATCCCGATCATGCGCCATATCGAGGATCACGGGGCCTGCCGGTAGCAGCTCATACAAACGAACTTCTGCGCCATCAGGTGAAAAGAGCTTGGGATTCGGAAGGCGCACGCCGGCCGATCGCTCTCGTGGGTTCAGGAGCGGAGATTCTGTGTAGTCGAGGTCGATCATCGTGGTGCGCCGAAGGCTTTTTTTACGCGGGCCCGGTAAGCGCAGCGCCAAACGCATGCAGGCAAACGCCACCTGACGAAAAAACTGCGGCGCATCAATAAAGAAACGGGTGAGGAGATCGGTGTAGCGAGAGACGCGCTCGACGATAATGTTCCGCCTCTCCACCTCGTAGGAATCCAGGAGGCGGTCCATATCACCACCGCGTAGGATCGCTGCGATCTTCCATGCAAGGTTGTGGGCGTCGTGAATACCTCCGTTCATGCCGAAACCAGATGCGGGGCTATGGACGTGTGCAGCGTCGCCTGCGAGAAGCACACGGCCTACGCGGAATTTTGGACTTGAACGCAAGTGAATCCGGAATCGGCTCGACCACGCTACCTTCGCGGGGCCGGGGCCTAACAGTACGCTCACGCGATCAATCACCTCGCGGTCCGGCACTTCGTCACTTTTGGCAGGCTCGCCGCGGTCCAGGCAAACGATTCGCCAAAGACCTGCCGGTAGACGGACAGCAAAGGCATAGGCATCAGATCCATTCCAAGCGCGCGGCGACGGAAGATTGTTCCGTTCGTCTTCCAGACGGACGTCTGCCAGCAGAGGTCGCAGCGAATACGTGATGCCTTCAAACGGCAAGCGGAGCGCGTCGCGGACGAAACTGCTTGCCCCGTCGCAGCCAACCACGAATGCCGCATCAAGCGGACGCATTGCTCCATTCTGGCGGATCGTCAACTTTACCCTGTTCGCCGCTTGTTCAAGAGCGACAGCTTCCGCGCGGAATAGAGCCTCGCACATACCGGATTCCCGCACCGTGTCGAGCAGGATTTTCTCGATCCGATCCTGTTCCAGGATCAGCAGCCCGGGACGATCGGCTTCTTCATCGAGTTCGGTGAAGTCCATTACCATCAGCGGATGGCGTCCGGGAACGACGGAGTGCAACGTAATCGTCTGCATCAGCTCCCCGGCAACAAGAAAACGTTCCTCAATACCCCACTGGCGAAAGATTTCGCGCGTTCGGACGTGAAGGCCGGGGGCCTTGGAAGTCTGACTTGTGCTGTCCTTTCGTTCCAGGAGAACCGAGCGCACTCCATGACGTGCGAGACCGTTTGCCAACGAGAGGCCGACGGGCCCCGCACCAACGATTGCAACGGGAATGGCTCCATCGTAGCCGGCGTGGAGGCTCATCACTTCAGGCTAACCTTGCGTCAGGCGGGCTTACGAATGTACGGCTCCGTTATCGCGGAAATGTCAGGTGAGAAGCGTGAAAAGAGGTGCTGATTACGCTCGAAAAATCGAAACGTATAGTGCTCCCGCCCTACGATTGCAGAAACTCATCTTTTTGTCTTCGGTTCCCCGTCGGGTCCATAATAGATGAGCTTCAGCTTTGGTAGCATTGCCGGAGATACCTTCAAAGCTTCTTTTACGAGTTTGTCGAGTTCCTGTCCTGAAATGGGTTCAATCGGAATAGCCAACTTCTCCGACTCCCTGAGGAACTCAGGGTCTTTCATCGTCATCATGAATGCCTTGCGTAGCATGCTTACCCACTCCGCCGGCATTTCGCTGCGCACATAGAAGGGCCATCCAATGGAAGAATCGGCGGTCGCGGCACGCACGATTGCTCGGGCTTCCTCTGTGCGCGCCAGCTCCAGCGATGTAGGAACGCCCGGGAGGGTGGAATGCCTTCTCTCGCCGTACTGCACGAGAATCGTCCAGAGACCCTTTTCCAATTCTTCCTTGTCAAGGGTGAGGAGATTACTGATGCTTCTGCCTGCCAAACCGTCAACCTCGCCGCGGGCCATGGCCGTCTTGATTGTGGCCGTTCCTGAATAACCACACAGCATTTTGACGGGGACATTCAAAGAAACCTCCAGCAGCTGCCCGTAACTGTAGTTGGAGGTGGCAGGGCCGGTGCAGCCCAGCACCAGTGGTTTTCCGGCTTTGCGGGCATCTTCCAGAGACTTATAACCAAGGTTAGAGCGCACGACCAGCGTTGAGTCCTCACCGCTGGTGCTCCCGATCCAATGAACTCTAGTCAGGTCGAAGCGGGCCTCGGGGGCCTCCATAAGTTGATACCAGTAGATGCCCCGCACGGTCTGACCGAGGATCAGAGCATCCGGCCTGGCGACGTTGTTCAGATAATTGTTCATGATGAGATGGCCGCCGCCAGGCATGTTCTGGACGATAACCGATAATCCGCCGGGAATATTCTTTGCTATGTGCCGCGCTACAAGCCGAGCCCGGATATCATTGCCACCGCCGGGCGCCGAGCTTGTCAGGAGCGTCAGTCGCTTACCGGCAGCGAAGCTGTTGGAAGGCCCGGTGATCAACGCGAGGAATAAGCTCACCAAGCCAATTGTCGCCACTTCAAACAGGTTTTTCATTTTCCTTACTCCAACCGCTCCGCATTGAAACTGTCTCATTTGAGGAATGGCAACTCGCCGCGCAAAAGGATCTCTTGATTGCGATCCATTTCAGAGCCCCAAAATCCCATTTCCTTGTAAAACTTGATAGCCCCCTGATGATATGGAATTGTCGCAAGCTTCTGGACGAATACCTCCGGGCGCCAGCCTCGAAGCTGCGGGTGGATGGGTTCCAGCTGTTTCCAATTTTCCGCCCAGGTTTTGATAAGCGAGTATGCCACGTCGTCCGACATGTGAGTAGAGGCGACCACCGAAATCCCATAGCTCCACATCGGCGTGTCTTGCTTCACTCCCGCCGACCCGGCCGGTCGTATCTTCACCTGACCTCCGGGCATGATCCCCGCTGCCACCCGGACTCCTTTTGGATCCTGGCAAACCGGCAGGAAGCGAATCCCTACTTTCGCGTCAGCCTCACTAATAATCGCCATTCCTACAGCGGCGGTGGCGGCGGCATCTGCTCGCCCTTCCATGACGGCGCGGATACCGCTTATCAACTCTGGTACAGGGACAGTCGCGACATCTTGGATGCTTACCCCGCAGGTTGCCATCATTGAAAGCCCGGCCAGGATTCCGGCCGGAAATGCGGGGTAGCCCCAAGTAACTCGCTTTCCTTTAAGGTCGGCAATGGATTTGATCGGGGAATCGGCCCGAACCGGGACCCCGACGAACAGGTCTGTGCCCATCATGAGCAGGCGCAAACTGGGGTTAGGCGGATACGGAGGCTTTATTTCCGGCGCACCGGGCGGTAGAGGCCCGGCAGTCGCCTTCCCGGTATATGCCTGCCATAGCTCTGTCACATTGATGATACCGATTTCGGGCTTTCCCTCTCGGTTCATCGTGGGTACCCAAGCTGGAGGACCGGAAAAGGGCTGCACCACCACGCGAATTTTACCACGGTCAGTCGCCACGCTTGCCAGCCCTGTACCCACGGCGTTGAAAACGCTTCCGATGGCGTGCGTGCCAAAGTTGACGCTGCGAGGCAACGCCTGCTGTGCATATGCAGAACTCGAAGTGAGAACAAGCGCCGCGCCCAAGATCATGAAAGCGCCCAGCGTTAGCAATCGAATCGATCTGTGAACATTCATGGCTCCCTCCCTCAAAATGGAATGTGTTGGGACAAGACTGGCCTCACGCTAGCGAAGCCCGGGGGAGCTTGTCAAGCCAGGGTTGAGGGCGACCCTTGCTTCCGGGAGAACCCCTTTCCCTGCCACGCTGCGAGCTTGACCGTTCCCATTCCAGGCGAGTGGCACAGGTCTTCGCTCCTCATGCCACCTAAGCTAGGATGAGCGACGCGTTTTTCACGTTCGCTCCCTCCTTTTGTTAGGCGCTACGCCTCCATACTTTTTCTCTAAAACTTCTACGCCCAACCTCAAGATCAAGTTTCAGAGGGTTCAAGCCCGTGTCGTTTCATCAGCTCTCGTTCTTCCTCAGGCGTGGGAATGGAATCCTTCCAAAGCGCTTCCAGCTCGGCGAAGTAAGCGTCTGCCGCGGGAGAGTGAATGATCAGTAGTCGCGCGGGAGAGTCACCAGCATTGCCGAATGTGTGCGACACGCCGCTTGGTGCCAGTGCCCAAAATCCAGGGCCTCCTTTTCTGCTTTCCCCTCCGACGATGAACTCAATCGACCCTTCCAAGACGTAAAAGCCTTCCGGACCCTCATGAGTGTGAGGCTGGGGCCGACGGTTGCCTACCGGTAGCTCCCGTTCCATGAAACTGAAGGCGCCACCCGTAGTCTCATGCAAAGCTTTAAAGGCCATTTTGCTTCCCCGCGCGGAATAGATCGTTCCCTGACCTGGTTCCAGAAATATGCCCTTAGCCATGGAATCTCTTCAACCACGTATAACGCCAGTGCTGAGTTGCGCGACTCGGGGAGCGTCAATCTCAAGCCGTTTGTTAGGCAATGTTTCAGCTTACATGACGAAGTGGCTCGAGCCGAGCGATTGCCGCGGCTTTCTTACTCCGCAAGGCATGCCACAGCTCCCAATCCTGCTGCAATCCAAGCCAAAAATCCGCCGACATCCCTAGTACGTGCGCCAGTCGCAGCGCTGTATCAGATGTGACACCACGCTTACCCCGAATAATTTCATTTAAGCGGGGAAAGGAGATCCCCAGGCGCACCGCAAAGGCAGACTGACTTATTCCGAGGGGCTTGAGAAACCCTTCGAGCAGCATCTCCCCGGGATGGGTTGGAGGCCTCTTGTTAGGCAGCCCGCCGCACCACAGGAAAGTGCGCAGATTTGCCACGTTGTGAACGCTTCTCAGTGATAGTCCGTGATTTCGACTTCGTCCGCATATCCATTCTTCCCGTAAAAGCACACTCGATACTGCTCGTTGATTCGAATACTGTATTGGCCGACTCAATTCCCCCGTAGTCGCTCAAGCCGGTTTCCGGGTGGAACCGCAAAGTCCGAAAGATCGCGCGCACGGTTGAGTTGGTCAAGCTTGCGCCGCGCGCTCGGCCATAGGGATTTCGGACACGTCCTGCGTGCCGCTCGCGTACCGAAACCGTTGAATATGTCTTCGGTTCCCCGATCGGCAAAGGAACGTATCACAAATCAGATTATAACGATACCCATAATAGTTGCCAGAAGCCAAAACTTGCCTAACACCTCCGCCTCA
>CAYPHJ010000166.1:0-7017 GCA_964410485.1 uncultured Syntrophobacteraceae bacterium | reverse complement strand
TCGCGAAACATTAAAATCCCAAACAACTGGAGAAAGCTTGTTTAGATTCGACCCCTAGCAGGCTGCTGAAAAACTCTCCGTTCACCCTTCGAACGGAGAGGAACTTGAAATGAGTAGGGATTTTCCGTTCATGCTGAGTCTGTCGAAGCATTCCGAATCTTTTTTCAGCAACCTGCCAGGATGGTCGAAAAGCTAATCATCGAGATCCTCGTGCGGTAAGACGATGACATCGCGAGGATCGATTTGCACTGTGACGTGATCGCCAATCTCTGCGTTTCTCGCCGCGGGATTGTGTTCCACCGCGTGCAGCAGTGTTCCATCCTCGGCGCGTAAGGAGTATTGCTCGCTGTCCCCGAGGTACATGATGCTTTGCACTTCAGCCGTGAGTCGGTTCATTTGCGCCGCAGGCTGTGGCTGGGGCTCTCTGGCCGATGATAGTCTCAGAGACTCAGGCCGGAGCGAGCAGATCACCGGATCGCCCGGAGCCAGCGCGCGATTGCCGTTGGAGCCGTGCAGCATCCCGAGCCGAGTTTTGACCATCAAAAGGTCGTCTCGTTCTTGCAATGTCCCCGCGAGCAGATTGGTTCCGCCAATGAAATCCGCGACGAAGGCAGATTCGGGCCGCGTGTAGAGCTCGCGCGGCGTCCCTACCTGAACGACCCGCCCGTGACGCATTACGGCAATGCGATCAGCCATAGAGAGGGCCTCGGCTTGATCGTGGGTGACGTAGATCATCGTGCGTCCTATTCGGCGATGGATCTCCTTGATCTGGTCGCGCATTTCGAGGCGAAGCTTGGCATCCAGATTAGAAAGCGGCTCGTCCAGCAGGACGACATCCGGTTCGATAACCAGTGCCCGGGCGAGTGCGATTCGCTGCTGCTGCCCCCCCGAGAGTTGATTGGGCAGGCGCTGCGCGAAATCTTGCATTTGCACGATCTCAAGAGCGCGCCCCACGCGTGTATTCTTCTCCTCCTGTGACACCCGCCGCATCTTCAGTCCATAGGCAACGTTGTTCCAAACGTCCATGTGGGGCCAGAGCGCGTAGTTCTGAAATACCATGCCCGTGTTGCGCCTGTGCGGAGGTACCCGGCTCTGATCGCTTCCGTCAAAGAAAATGTGTCCCTCCTCCGGAATGTAAAAACCTGCCACGAGACGTAGCGCAGTTGTTTTACCGCATCCAGACGGCCCCAGGAGAAAGAACAATTCTCCCGGTTGTATCTCCAGAGTGAGTCCGTCAACCGCCTTGGAATGCCCCAGGACCTTGGTGACCCGATCGAATTTGACGCTAACCATCCGCCACGTTCCCTTCAACGCTTTCTTCTCAGGCTGTAGATAAACAGGCCAAAGGCCAATGTGATAAAACCGTAAAGACTGAACCACTCGGGGCGGATAATCGGCTGCTTTATTCCACTGTGATATTTGGCGCGAGCAAACTGTGTCCATTCGAGGACTTTTTGATTGCGAAAGGCGGCATCTTGCCACTTGGTTTTGGCAAGTTCGAGGGCCTCCGCCTCGGTAACGGGCATCGCCGCCAATCTTTGCCATTCCTGCTCAGTCAGTCCCCGCTCCAAGGCTGCTTCCCATGCGCGAGTGAGGGCGTCCTTTTGGTCGATCACCAACGCGCCGATCAGGTCATTGACTATCGCCCAGCGAGCGGCGCCCAATTTAGCGTCATAGACAAAGCCCGATTGCCAAGAAAACGGGTTGAGCTGTACGGCCGTGTCCTGCGTGGAGAAGTCGTACAGTTGTGGAAGAACGCTGAAACGGTTGAGTTGGTATTTCTGCGGACCTCCGGTCGATCCGACCCTCCACATCCAAAGCTTCTGGCCCGCCTCCGACATAGCGAAACGGAGGAAGGCCTCGGCAACAGGCTGGTTCGGTGCGCCCTTGAGGATGCCTATGCAATCGGGGTTGATGATGGTGAGATTGGGAGGCATGACAAATCCGATCTTGTCAGCTCCCGCTTCATCCACCTGAGCCCAGGCATAGAAATCGATTGAAAGGCCGTAGGCAACTTCTCCGATCGCGACATCTTTTGGGACTTGGCTCGCGGAACCCGTGAAACTGCGAACGTTGCCTCCCATCGCGGTGATAATCCTCCAACCCTTGTCCCATCCGTACGCCTGCAGAATGATCTCGTAAGCCAAATGGACGCTACC
Source organism: uncultured Syntrophobacteraceae bacterium (assembly GCA_964410485.1). Lineage (GTDB taxonomy): Bacteria > Desulfobacterota > Binatia > UBA9968 > UBA9968 > CAYPHJ01. The sequence goes on along the minus strand of CAYPHJ010000166.1, from coordinate 4,858 downwards.
GCTCTTGCGCGGGTCTGAAGAGCCGACCCAGCCGAACGCCGCAGGCGACGCCAAATCCTCCCAGGTTTCGATGACCGGCAACTTGACGAGCTTGAGGACAACCTTATTGTAAACGATACCAAATCCCGACAGAGTAGGGCCGTACCACATGTAGTCAGGGTCGTACAAAGGAACGCCGCCCAGGTCAGGGGGGATTTCTCTCATAAGCGGCTCAGGCAAACGATACGGCTGGAGCAGCTTCGCTGCTTTGAGAGCGAGATACGGTTCCAACCCGCCGCCAAAAAACAGATCAATGCCAACGCCAGCGGGCTTGTTTTTGAACTCTGATCGAATAAAACGTACCACTTCCGACGTGCCTCCGACATCCATCCACTCGAGTTCCACGGCTCGGCCGGTTTCTTTTTGGTAGTAGGCCCTGAACGCTCTATCGAATTCGTATTTGATCCCCTCCCAATGCGGGGAAATCAATACGAGTCTGTCGGTGGCAGCCGCGTTGGCAAAGCTAAATAAGAGAGCCAGTGGAATCAAAACAATCCAGGAGGACATTCGTACACCGGCTCGGTAGGGGACGTGACGCCGATCATTCATCCAGATCGGTATCCTCAGTGACGTGAGCGAATTCAATGGTCTCACAGTGACGAGCTACAGGAGGTCGATCGTCATTCCCTCGTAGGCTGCAACTGTGGCTGGGAGCAGAAGCTGCGCCTTTTGCTCTATCTGTTGCAGCGTCGTGTCATCGTGAGTGGGCTCATGATGAAAGAGCACTAGCCGCTTGACCTCGGCCTTCTGAGCCACCTGGACAGCTCTTTCTACGGTGGTGTGCCCCCAACCTATTCGAGAATCCGTTGGCGAGGCGTATTCGCAATGGAGATATTGCGCATCATGAATCAACAGGTCCGCGCCACGCACAAACTCGATGACCTCTGGGTAGCCGCCGTTTTGTTGCTCAATATCCGTCGCGTACACGATGCTTTTATCGCGATAACTAACCCGGTAAAGCAGCACGCCGTGCTTCGGATGAGCCGGGCTTTTGTGGGTCGTAACCGTCACATCACCGTTTCTCAAGCGTGCCGATGCGTCTTGACTAATACTCGGCTTGACTTTGCCAGATTTAAGCCGGATAGTCTCGCCCCCATTGAGCGAGTGTATCTCCTTGCGCGCCTTGACCTCCTCGAATCCAATCGGAAAGAAATCGCTGCTCATGGCATTCTGGAGCGTTGCTCTTAAAGACTTCCGAGCGGTATCGGGCCCAAAGATGAACAGCTGTGTGGTTGGCTTGAGCAGGGGCTCAAAAAAGTACAGACCAATGATATGATCATGATGCGTGTGGCTGAGGAAAAGATAGAGTTGAAGTGGCGAGCGGCCACTCTGCAGCAGACCTTTGCCAAGAGGAATAATGCCAGTACCGCCGTCGAAAATAAGCCGGTGCTCGCCCGTTTGTACCTCGACACAAGATGTGTGCCCCCCGAACTTCAGGGTGGCGGAGTTGGAAGTGGGATAGCTTCCTCGAACACCCCAAAAACACACTCGAAAATTGCCTGTTGGCTTTTCCATTCTTTAAGCCAGCGGCCGCTTTCAAAGCCATTCCAGTCGTTCCAGAAGTTCCCATCGTGAAGGCACTTTGAACGACTAAACGGGGCTTAATGCTCTTTGAACTCTGTCCGCTGAGCTGGCCCGACCAATGCAGCAACCTTCTTTAGCATTGCTGACTCCGCTAAGGCAAGCGCACTGGCCGCCGCCTGAAACACGCTACTCGCTTCGGAGCGAAGTCTCCTTCCCCTGTTTGGAAGGGAGTTAAAGGGAAGTTGTGTGGTTAGAACCCGAGTTTTTAGACAAAAGACTCGACACCTTCAAGGCGTCTTAGGCCGTCCGGCGCGGACGTAACAGCATTACAGCAGAGAAGCCGCTCCGATTGAAAGAGCGGAGCCGAGGGATCATATCTCGAAACATCTCCAGGACGCGGTTTTTGATACCGCCGCGCATCACAATCAGACGCAATTCCCCGGCCATCCGATAATTTTCGATCGCTTGTTTCAAGCTGCCGTGGTAAATCTCAACAGCGACGTTTACTCCTCTGGCTTGCAATTCCCGTCGAGCACCCGATACCTTCTGCTCAGCGCTCGCTTTCTGTGCTTCCCAGGAGTATTTGACGATGAGTTTTTCACCAGCGGTTATCACGTCACGTATTGATTCAGCGGTTATCCAGTGATCTTGCAGCTCTTGCCAGGAATCAATTGAGTTACGGACAAGAAAGACGACCTTCGTATCAGGCGAAGCGAGGGTTTCAAGGCAAGGGAGGAAGTCTTCGGCTCGATCATTTCTCTTAAGTGAAACCAAAATCTGTCCTGACATGATCTTTCCTCCTTCTTTGGTCGCGATAGTTCGTACGGTACGGTGTAGAGCAACGCTTGTGCCACTCAGTAAGGACGATTCCAGCTTGTGGCAACGGGTTGAAATCATTGAAAAGATTGTAGGGCAGGTAATTCGAGTACAAAGTTTGGCGCCGCTTCACGTGCACGGTGGTTACAGGGCGAGGTCAGCAACGCACCTGGCGGCTTGATATAGAAAGGAAAAACAGCACTGCTGTGATGTCAACAAAGTTACGCCCTATCAACTTAGTTGACAGCCGGGAAGGGCTCTACTCGATCTTGTTTGCGGGTTTATTTTTGTACGGGCTTTGCCGCGGACAAACGAGTGAGCTCTTCCTCGATGAGGCGGGTAAAGGCCTCCAGGGGCTGCGCTCCTTGCAACAGTCGTCCATTAATAAAGAATGCAGGAGTGCCACTGACCCCTAAACGGCTCCCTTCGTCAACATCCCGCTGGACCGCGGCCTTATGAACCCCGCTCGAGATACAAACGTCGAATTTTTTGACGTCGAGGCCAATTTGTGCCGCGTACTCTTTTAGATTTTCCGGGCTGGCTTGGGGAAAATGGGCAAACACCATGTCGTGGTACTCCCAAAACTTTCCCTGGTCATTGGCACAACGCGCGGCCTCGGAAGCGCCACGCGCCAGAGGGTGCAAACTATCGAGCGGAAAGTCGCGGTAGACCAGCCTCACCTTGCCGGGATAGCGCTCCAAAATTTGCCTGAGCGTCGCCTGGACTCGATGACAGAACGGACATTGAAATTCGGAAAATTCGACAATGGTAACGGGCGCGTCAGGTGCGCCTCGAAACGGTGCGCCTTCGGTTGACACCTGAACGCGTGTAACAGGGGGCGGCTCCAAGCGGACCACCACGGTGCCCGCGGAACGCAAGGAGTCGATGAACTGCTCGCGTCGAGTATTTAATTTTTGCTGTTGGAGAAAAGCGCGGATCTTCTGGCGAAGATCCGGCTCATCGCCGCGTATGCGGGCCTTGTTCGCCTGATAGAAATCTTCGATCTCCTTTTCGGTGACCAATCCAACCTTTGCTGTGACTTCCTTATCCAAGAGTTGCGCCACGGAAGTTTTTTGCTTAGCCGCTTCCTGAGTCAGTAAGCGCTGGGCAATGAGCGAGTCGAGCTCCCGGCGTTTGAGCTCGTAAATCTGCTCTTCCAGCTTCGCGAGCCTGGCCCCGAGCGCGCGGTTCAGTTCCTCGGTTGTGATGCTCTCACCATTGACCTCCGCCAGCGGTTCCGGCTGCGCGGCGAGTGCGACGCCAAAAAACAGCACGATGACTAAGACAATGCCGGGTATCCACCGTGGATGGAATCGGTTAAATATCCCGGATTGATGTGTTGCCAGCATAATAACCCTCCTTGAAACCGGACGCCCACTCGACGCGGTGCCCCCTTTGTTTATCATCTTTCTCGAATCCAGAAAATGCGCTCGAGGTCGGAGTCTTGGAATTATTCAAGAAAGCCGATAGCGGCGAAGCTCGTGGGCTCCGTTTTGGCGGTCTGCCAGCAGCGTGCCTTACTGGAAACTGCTAGGTCGTATCCGCCGATTTACTGAGGGCGGGTCACTTCATTTGTCAGATAATCTTGCATGTTACGTCGGTTAACTTTGGTTTTCATAAACAGAATTGTTCATTGCACTTCTCGGGAATTGCTTCTGGCGCGGAGTCTTAAGCGACAGAGTGCCCTTTTGGGGAGGTCTAATAGGCGTATTCGTCACAGATTCTGCGGGAGCAGTGCTGGCGACTCTTCCAAGTACGGCAACTATCCAGCCGGATGTTGACGTTTGCCACGAGGACGCACAGCTCCACGTGCTCACCGGCGAGCTGGATTATGTGGAGAATGTCGCCCGGGGCCTAAAGTAATTCCTCTAAGGCGCGAGGTTCACGTCGTAGACTAAACCCACGGATGAGTAAGCATTCTGGTATGGCACATGGTGGAGAGGTCATTTCCTCTTCTTAACGGCCACCGCTGCCTTCCGAATTATTGCTGCGCATTTTGCCGCGTCTGCGTCAGACTCGAAGCCGAATACCGCTGAATACTTTCTTCCGATGACCTGGGCCAAAAGGAAATTGAGATTGGTCCCTGCATTGGCGATCGCCTGCGCGGTGTCGTAACCAAGTCCTGCCCTGTTATCGCCTTCAACGAGTAGCGCCGGGATGCCAGACGGGCTGAATCCCGCTTCTTTGGCCGCGGCAACCGATTTCTTTCCGGTGACCGGGTAAAGCTCTATTGCGGCATTGGAGTCCTGGCCGGGAAATCGATAGCCCATCACCACATGGATGTCCGTGCCGGCATGGGCGAGCGGCGCAAGAGCGTTCGCAAGAATTCCGGCCCTGTTCTCAACTTCTTTGCGCCACAGAACGATCTTCTTGACCCTTACTGCCATGTTGATTTCCTCCTCTTTGTGTGGACTTTATTGCCCGACAGCCTCCGAGCCCTGGGTTCGAGGTTCAACCGCCTCAATTATCTACTTCGCTA
>CAYPHJ010000165.1:0-7025 GCA_964410485.1 uncultured Syntrophobacteraceae bacterium | reverse complement strand
GAAGAATCTGCTTGTTCTCGGCTTCGAACGGGACAAAAACAAAAGCAGATCCTTCACGGAGTTTATCCTGAGCTTTGCCGAAGGATTCAGGATGACAGGCCTGCTGTACGAGGGAAAGGCCCCATTTTCATTCTTTGTGGGTGAGCGTAAGATCATGAAACACTTCGTGGTGCGGCGATAGAGGAGATTAAAAGAAGGGAGCGGGCCGTCAATGAAAAGTGCCTACGGGCTCAGAATCCCAGAACCTGATGGGGAACTCACTCACGTGGGACCAGGGAACCCGTGCGGCGAGCTGATGCGGCGTTACTGGCAGCCTGCTTGTCTGTCAGCCGACCTCAAAGAGCTGCCGAAGCGGTTGCGTATCCTCGGCGAGGATCTGGTCGCATTTCGCGACGGCCAGGGGAGGGTGGGTGTGTTTTTCTTCCGTTGCAGCCATCGCGGGACCTCTCTTGAATATGGCCGCGTCGAGGAACGGGGATTACGCTGCTGCTATCATGGTTGGTTGTATGACGTTGATGGCAGTGTCCTGGAAATGCCTCTGGAACCGGCGACTAATCCATTCCTAAAACAGATTCGACATCCCTGTTACCCGGTGCGAGAGTTTGGCGGCCTGGTTTTCGCTTACATGGGACCGCCGGATAAGATCCCCGAGTTCCCGGTTTATGATATTTGGAAGCATGAGGAAGGAGCGTTGAAAGCGCGTATGGGTCCTCGTGTTGGCGGCCCGATGAATTGTAATTGGCTTCAGGCAGAGGAAAATCTAATGGACGCGCTTCATACCTTTTGGCTGCACACGTTGCACAGCGGGTCCCAATTTCCGTCCAGTGCCTACGGCATAAATCCCGATGACCTTCGCTACGAAGAGACGGATATGGGAATGAGGTTTGTTCTCAAGCGAAAACTGGATAGCGGCAAACGGTGGGATCTCATCTGGGAGATGATCATGCCGTTGAACGTTCATCTAGTCTATACCGACGAACCCAAAACCGAGCGGGTGAGCGCCGTAACCTGGTGTTTGCCTGTCGATGATACGCACCAGCTTGGTGCAAGCATTCGCTGGATTCCCAATCGTCAGGACGGCGTGCTCACGGGTCGTGAACAGCTTGCGCCTGGCAGTCGCAAAGACACAAGCTACGAATACACGCAGCGCCACCCCGATGATAAAGAGGCGGTCGAGGGGCAGGGACCGATTGCTTTGCACGGACTGGAGCACCTGGTGTCGTCTGACAGAGGGGTGGTGATGTTTCGGAGGATCTTGAGGGAGGCTATTCAGGCAATGAACGAAGGCAGAGACCCTAAGGGAATAATCCGCGATCCCGCGAAAGCAGCCTGTGTTTTAACCACTGCCGGCAGCGTCGTGCAGGGGTGAGCGGCAGGTCGTGAGATTAGGAAAGTCGAAGCGGCAGGGCAAAGGGGAGAGTTATGGCCGGTGTAACGCTACGCGCCGTTGACAGCGTCGAGGTTTTGAGCGTCATGGATAATTCGATCGACGTTCTTATGACCAGTACCCCGATTGCCAAACGGCTAAAACGCAGCAGAGATGCGCTTTCGCGGCCACAGTTGCGGGCAGAGCATGGCGTCTCGATGCTTGTGACAACCTCCGAGAGCGGCAACAGAGACTCTTTCCTGTTCGACACCGGGGTGACCGTCGACGGCGTGCTGCACAACATGGATATCCTGGAAATCAAAGGCAACGAGTTGCATGCAGTCGTCTTGAGTCATGGCCACACGGACCACACCCGCGGCCTGCTTGGATTTATCAAGCGCTGTGGGCGGTCCAGAGTCCCAATCGTGTTGCACCCCGACGCTTATCTCAAGCGCAAGAACGTTCAGCCCGATGGACATGAGTCGGAGCATTTCCCGCCGAGCAGAAAAGACTTGGAAGCCGAAGACGTGCAAATTATCGAGGAACGCGGGCCAACGATGCTGATCGGTAACCGCGCTCTTGTGACAGGTCAAATTCCGCGCACGACACCGTACGAGAAAGGCAGCCCCAATCAGGTTGCGCTGATCGACGGGAAGTGGCAGCCCGATCCATGGATCCACGACGATCAAGCGATAGTGATTCATGTCAGGGAGAAAGGCTTAGTAGTATTGACAGGATGCGGCCATGCGGGTGTCATCAATACACTGTTGCACGCAAGACACATGACGGGCATGAAGGACATTTATGCGGTGATCGGAGGATTCCACTTGACTGGGAGCGTCTTCGAGCCCTTGATTCCTCCAACCATCCAGGCTCTCAAAGAGATCGGACCCAAGATCATTGTTCCACAGCATTGCACCGGCTGGCGGGCCATCCATGAGATCGCCAGGGAATTCCCCGAAGCGTTTATTGCCAACAGTGTGGGGACTCGTTTGGTGCTGTAGGACCGGCTCTTATCTGTGGCGTTCGAGCGCAGGAAAATAACGGGCGGGAATCTCTTCACCCAACTCCGCCTGCTGCGAGTTCTGAAAGACTTTCCAGGCTAGAGCCGTGAACTCTACCGCCAATGCGTTGTTTTTGAATATAGTGATCTGTCTTTCGCCGCGCCTTCCCTTTTCCCCAGCGACGACATCTGCCAATTCACATAATTTTTCCCAAGTCAGCGCGCCGGCATCGATCGCTTCAAAGATGTCCGCTGCGTGATCCTGCTGGCTTTGCTCCGCGGAGCCCAACACGACGATTTGGGCGCGGGCGAAGGTCTCGTTGTCGAGTTCGCGGCGAGGATACCGTCGATCGCTGTTGACGATGGATGTCACATGAGCGCCTGGGGATATCCATGCGCCATTCAGAACCGGCTTTGACGAATTGGTAGAGGCTAAAATGACGGCCTTTTCTTCAACGGCCTGCCTTGCCGAGTCTACCGGCACGACGTCGACACCCAGTCTCTTTTTCATCTCTTCGGCGAAACGCACTCGATGCTCCGGATTCGGACTGTACACTTCCGCTCGGCGGATAGGGCGCACTTGGCAGACGGCAGCCAGTTGCATTTCTGCCTGAAACCCTGATCCTAGAACGCCAACCGTATCCGCGCCCGTGCGCGCCAGGTAGCGCGCCGCCACACCGGTTTCCGCCCCGACCCTTATTCTCTGTAGCTCGTGGTCATGGATGACGGCCAAGAGCGCCGCAGTTTGCAGATCGAAGAGAAAAAACATCCCGAACGGCCGCACTTGCGGCGTATGAGGAACAGCGCCAATCGCATCCGTCGTAACTCGAAGCCCGAAAACTCCGAGGCTAGGCAGCGCTCCTTGAAATTGACGCATCATGAAGGTGGCGTTTTTACTGGCCACATAAAAATGATTGCGCGGCCGGTTTTCAGCTTTACGCTCGTGAAGCTCGCCGACCGCAGCCTCACAGACATCAATCGCTTCTCGCATCGTGAGGACCTGATTCACAATCTGGTCTGAGATGAGCAGCGCCATAACGATGGGCCTCTCTCTGCCGGCGTCCTTATCACTCCCTATGATAACTATTGGTCCGCGCGGGAACCGACGCTAGACTCTAGCCTGAAATGGGCGCTGGTTATACCGCTCACGGATGAACATCCTGGGTGAACCAGTCCAGCGGAACTTCGCGTCCGAAACCTCTTGCTTTTGCCGCGTCATACACTCTCTTGCCCACCGCAGCAAACTGCGCGCCCATGCCGATATTATTAACAAAACCCGTGATTTGCTTGTCGTTCTCGCGCCCCTTGATTCGGCCACAAAGCAAGTCGGGCAGCGTGGGCAGCGACTTCCATTCGATGCCACGAACGGTCGGGTGATCGCGCAGCTTAAAATCATCGCGTTCGAAATGCGCCAGCGCAGACGATGTCGCGTTGTTTTCCGTGGCATGTGTATGCAAAACAAGCGGGCTGCAGCTCATCAGCGCTTCATCGTCAAATTCATCCCGCTGCATTGCACTGATATGGAGCCCTTGGTTGAGCGCCCACTTGCCGAGAAAAGGTTTTCGGGAGTTCGTCGAAGTAATAAGAATATCGACGTTGTTGACGGCCGATTCATAGGAATCCACCGGAACGATTTCCACGCCTACTTTAGCGCTGGTCTCCTGGGCAAACTTCTCGCGATTCGCCTTCGTCGGGCTAAACACCTTTATCTTCTTAATTTTGCGCGCTTCGCAAACTGCCATCACCTGGGTGCCCGCCTGCCAGCCGGAACCAATCAGGCCAACGATTTCGGCGTCGTGGCGGGCCATGTACTTGGTCGATACGCCATTGGCGCCGCCGACACGAAGGCGCTGCAAAACGCCATCGTTCATGATCGCGAGCAGCTCGCCATTGGCCGTGCTGAAGAGCAACACGATACCCATCCAGCGTTGCCCGGGCAACATCGGCAGCTTTTCACGTCGCATGCCGCCGCCGCTATCACGCCACGTGACGATATCCGACGAAAAACGTAAAGCAGCGGTGCCGAAGTGCGGGCTGGCGCCGCTCATGCTTTTTAAATAGTGCGCCATAGGACCCTCGGAGCTCTGCACTGCCGCGGTCGGGCTATGCACGTCCGATCGCGGCGCTGTCACCGCCGCTCCTTCACCGACTTCACGGTAAAGAATCTCCAGAGCTTCCATCGTGTCTTTCATCGTCAGTAACTGGTCGATTTCTTCGTTGTTCAAAAACAACGGCATTGTTCCTCCTCAATAAATTCTCAAAACAAGAAATGGGATCACGTATGTTAAGTGTTTCGTATCAACACCTATAAATCCCCCATTAGCCCCCTTTGTTAAACTTTAGCAAAGGGGGCCGGCCGCAGGACCGGGGGATTTGTGTGTAGTCACAGTTTCATAGGAATCACGGTTCATGATCTTACGCCCGCCCAGCTAGTGGTTCTCGGCTGAATGTAGCCGGCGAAAACCACTGATTGTGGCGCGCCAACCATCATCGCTTTGACCCGGTACGAAAGGAAAATAGTAGCTCACGCGGTCCAACAACCCGGAATACTTTCCCAGCACTTGTCGCGGCAGCTCTTCCCAACTGCCGCGAAGGGCAAACGTATCAACCATGTCGTCGGTGATCAAATGGCGCATCTCATTCCACTTACCTTTGGCTGCCAGCGCGCGGAGGTTGTCCGCCACTGCGCCCCATCCGTGCATCTCGAAGACCGGCCTGTAGGGTGGGGTGCTGGCGTAAAAGGCAATTTGTTGGCGAACCTCGGATTCGTGAATAGCCGCCTGTTCAGGGTCGTTGGTAGGGATGGCGAAAATACTCGCGCACAGCTCCATTGCCTGGCGCAGCCGGCCGCTCATGGTTAGACCAAGCTCGATGTTGGGGCAAATGACCTCTTGAAGATAGCGCCGCGTATGAAGCGGATGCACATGGAACCCTTCGCACAGCTCTCCGGCGAGCCGGCACATCCTCCTATTAACGCCGGCGATATAAATCGGAATACGCGGATGGTCGATTGGGCCGGGATTGAAGAAAGGCGTCATCAGAGTGAGGGTGAAAAATTCGCCGTGGAAATTGAGCCGGGTCTGATTTTGCCAGCAGTCCCAAACGGCGCGGATCGCGAGGATGACCTCGCGCATTTTTTCGACAGGCTTCTCCCATTTCACACCAAACCGCCGCTCGTTGTGTCCCCTGACTTGAGTGCCGAGCCCCATAATAAACCGGCCTCTGGAGAAACGCGCCAAATCCCAACCGATGTGGGCGAGAACCGCCGGGCTGCGCACAAAAGCCACAGCGATACTGGTGCCAAGCGTTAAGCGCCGGCTGTGTTCGGCGGCGAGCACGAGAGGCAAAAAAGGTTCGTGCGCTGTTTCGAAAGTCCAGAGCCCGTCGAAACTCATTTCGTCGGCGGATCGCGCCAGAGCTGGCATCTGAGTAAGGTCATGGACTAGAAGGCTCGTGTCGATTTTCATCGCATACCCCGTCTCATTATTACGTCGCTCGGCATCGACAGACAAGATCAAGCACTTTGTTTCTCCGCGGTCTGCGGTCGTCGGTCAGCCGTCGTTTTGTCATCCTGAGGAACACGTGACGAAGGATCTGCTTTTGAGCCTGTGTCACCGAGGGAAAAAGCCGATCCTTCACCTTCGGTTCAGGATGACAATGAGAAAGACGGGAGAGGACGTGCTAACGTAGAACAAGGTGATTGACTCGAACGAGAGCAGTGGAGTATGTGTTGGACCGATATCTCAACAATGTATCCACGAGCTTTTGAATATTTCGTTCCTCATTCCATAGAAGAAGCAGTAGGAATACTCGCATCTTTTGGTGAGGAGGCGAAGCTATTGGCGGGTGGTCAGAGCCTGATTCCCCTGATGAAGCTTCGCCTTGCGAGCCCTAGATGGGTGGTAGACATCGGCCGGCTGGAGGGCCTCGCATATGTGCGCGACGAAGGAACGAATATACGGATCGGCGCCCTTACCTCCCACGCGAGTGTCCTGGAATCTTCGCTGATCCACCAAAGATTTCCTCTTATGAATGACGCCGTTGGACTGATTGGTGACAGCCAGGTAAGGAACTGGGGCACAATAGGTGGGGCTCTGGCGGAAGCGGACCCGGCCGGGGATTGGGGGCCGGTCGCCGTGGCGCTACGAGCGCGCATTCGTTGTGCCAGCCCGCGCGGCAAGCGAGTCCTTGACGCCGAGTCCTTTTTCATCGACGCCTACACGACCCGATTGGATCATGATGAGCTCATTACCGAGGTGATTTTTCCAACTCCTGGGCCGGATCAATGTGGCGCCTATGTCAAGCTCGAACGGCGTGCCGGTGATTTTGCGGTGGCGAGTGTTGCCGTGCAACTCGCCCTGGATGAAAAGAAAGTCTGTCGCGATGCAAGCATCGCGCTGGGAGCCGCAGGATTCACACCAATTCGGGCAATGGATGCAGCATCGTTTTTGACTGGAAAAGAGATCGGCCCGAAGAGTGTTCAAGAAGCAGCGCAAAGATTGGCCGCAGCAGCCGAGCCCATCGAGGATATCCGCGGCTCAGAGGAATACAAACGCGCGGCGCTGAAGTCCCTATTTAAGCAAGCCATTGCCGCCGTGCTGCGTCGGTGAGCCTGTGGCGGCGGTGGTCGCTACGAATCGCTATATTGCCGAAGAT
>CAYPHJ010000164.1:0-7084 GCA_964410485.1 uncultured Syntrophobacteraceae bacterium | reverse complement strand
ATCTGAGCGAGATAACGCGAATCACACGCTTGAAAAGCGTCTGTGGGAGGCGGCGGATCAGCTTCGTGCCAATTCCGGCTTGACCTCGGCGCAGTATTCAACGCCTGTCCTGGGGCTCATCTTTCTGCGTTTTGCGGAAGCACGATTTGCCAAGCGTCGAGCACAGTTGGAAAAATCCGCGAGTTCGTCGCGACGTGGGCCGTCACGCATCGATGATCCAGGTGCATACCACGCCGACGGCGTCATCTACCTCACTCCCAACGCTCGCTATGATCGACTGCTCAACCTCCCCGAGGGCGAGAACGTCGGCAAAGAAATCAACGAGGCAATGGCGGAAATCGAGAAGCACAATCCGCAGCTCGCCGGCGTGCTGCCGCGCACCTATCAGATTTTCAACAGCACATTATTAAAAGAGCTGCTCAAGAAGGTTTCCGAGATTCCCCACAGCCTGGAATTCGACGCCTTCGGCCGGATCTACGAATATTTCCTCGCCGAGTTCGCGCGCACGGAAGGACAGAAGGGCGGAGAATTTTTCACGCCGAGCAGCATCGTCCGTTTGATCGTCGAGATCATCGAGCCTTTTCACGGCCGCTTGCTTGATCTCGCATCCGGCTCCGGCGGCATGTTCGTACAGAGCGCACGGTTCGTCCAGGAGCACAAGACTTCGTCACCCTCACCGGTCGCGGGGCGTCGCCCTCTCCCAGTGGGAGAGGGAAGGGGTGAGGGACTCGCGGTTTACTCAGGTGAGCCAAGCCGTGAGTTGTCCCTACATGGACAGGAACGGGTCGGCGCTACCGCTGCTCTATCGCGCATGAACCTCGCCGTCCACGGCCTCGAAGGCGATGTGTTTGGGAGCGATCCTATGGACGGAGTTCGGCGGGTTGTCTGTGGCGCCCGTCGCGAGGACGCCCGGCGCGTCGGTTCGACGAGGGCCCGGTGTTTCCGGAGTCGCATGCCTACCTGCAGGCTCGCGGAATCGAGATCGTACTTGGCGTACAGCGCCAGGCAGCCAAAAATGTTCTTGACCTATACCAATCGAAGAGCGGACTCATCTACAATGGCTGACAAACGAAGCCGGCTGTCATCACGATTCCTCACTCTGGTTAAAACCGGGTAATCCGTTACCATGGATCCAATCATTGACCCACGCCTTGGCGATGTGGAGGATGATGCCTCCAGCACCAAGCACCGGTCTCTCTTTCTGATGGCCGGAAGCTTGCTCGCAGAAATCAGTCTGCCGAAGCTTGTGCTTGCTTTGTTAACAATGATCGTGGTCCCGGCCGTGCTGCTCGGGCTCGCTCCGCTCGTCATCTCCGCAGCATACGCCATTCTCTCAACCAGGGGCGCCTCCGAGTTGGTGGGTATTGTACCGATACTTTTGCTCGTCCTCTCCGCCGCCCTTGTTTGGTTCGGCGGACGCACCCTCTTTCGCGCAGTGGAGCGGAGTTTCTGGTCGTTGAATTCGCTCGCCGTGCAACCAGGTTACCTACTCTGTCGGGAGACCCTACGGCATCTCGCGGAGAGTTTTTTGCGCGCGAATGCAACTGCCGAAAGCCGTGCCCGGGTACGTGCTGTAAGCGCCGCCGCCGCCGGTATCGCCCTGTGTATTCTTGCCGTGTGCATCGTCGCTCTCGTATGGCCGTCATCGCGCTGGATCGGCAACGTAGCCGATCTCAGCTTTCCGCATCGGCTCATCGTTCCAGCGCTGGCCAATAGCGTCGTCGTGATGGGGCTCTTCCTCTCAGCAACGTCGCTCCTCTGGGGAATAGCGGATGCAACAATGGACCGACCCCGGGATCTCACGGTGTTCGATTCGGCCCATTCGGAGACTCGAACGTGGCGGATCGTTCATTTGTCGGACCTTCATGTCGTCGGTGGCCGCTACGAGTTTCGCATCGAAAGTGGACGATCAGGACCGCGAGGCAACAGCATGGTGGTAGAGGTGCTCGCCCGTCTCGATGCTATTAACACGCAGCAACCTGTTGACCTCGTTCTCATTACGGGCGACGTCACGGATACGGGCCGCTCAACGGAGTGGGCCGAGTTCTTCGCCGCCCTCGCAGGGCATCCTCGCCTCGCGGAGCGGATGCTCATCATACCGGGCAATCACGACCTCAACATCGTTGACCGCGCAAATCCCGCGCGCCTCGAGCTCCCGATAAGCAGTGGGAAAAGACTGCGTCAGATGCGCGCCCTCTCGGCCATTGCCGCTATACAGGGAGAACGGGTCCTGGTCATCGATCGTAAGAGCGGTCGACCCGGCAAGACGTTGTCCGCCGAGCTGGCACCTTACCGCGATACCATCAGGGAGTTTGCCGATACGGGAAGTATTCTCCTCGGAGCCAGGCTTGCACGGGTATGGGACGATACCTTTCCCATGGTGCTGCCGCCGGATCGCGCGGATGGACTCGGAGTGGTTCTGCTCAACTCCAATGCGGAAACGCACTTTTCGTTTACTAATGCGCTTGGTCTGGTTCCCGCTATGCAGGCCCGGGAGCTGTTAGCTGCTACCCGGCAATTTCCTCGGGCACACTGGATCGTGGCACTCCACCATCATGTTGTCGAGTACCCAAAACCGGTCGAAACCCTGGCAGGACGGGTCGGGGCAGCGCTCATCAACGACAGTTGGTTCGTGCGCCAACTCCGTCCTCTGAGTGGCAGGGTTGTAGCAATGCATGGTCACCGGCACTACGACTGGATCGGTGAATGCGGCGGTGCACGGATCGTCTCCGCGCCGTCTCCAGTGATGGGGGCCGCAGGCCGGCAAGCCGCCTACTTCTACATCCACACACTGGCGGCCGGACCAAACGGACAGTTATGCATCATGCCACCGGAACGCGTCGATATCGAAACCTGTGCCGGTGACGGTGGACGGCCGACCGTAAACCGCCTCAGGATCTAACGATCCTGTGGACATGCGCCCGGAGGCGATCGGTCTCCGCTCGTGTTTGGTCGTTTGGATTTTTTCTCTAGATCGGCAACGGAGCACGCAGAGAATCTCTACTGCATAATACGCTCCATATAGGCGAGCGTCTCGCTGTCAACTCTACCAATCACATTAGTGAAAACCTTTGCCGCCTCTTCCCCCGAAGACGTCTGAGGCTCAAATCCGAGAACACGGCTGGTTTCGGCCAGGTACTGCGGGTCCTTGCGCATCTTGTTAAACGCTTCGCGCAGGAGCCGTACGCGATCTGAAGGGACTCCGGGAGTCAGTAGGACCGCCCGGTTGAGAGTGCGCAACCCGGGACCAAGTATCTTGTAGGTTTCCCAGGCGATCCCCGAAGGGGCTTTGCCGCTGATCTTTTGGTAGACCTCAAAAAAAGTCGGAAACTCCACTCGCGGATCCCTGACGACCTCTCCGGCCGCATTCAGAACCCCCGTCTGCCACAACGGAATTACCTTTCCCTCTCGAATGGGATCGTAGAGGATTCCCCCCTTGAGCAGATTGAGCATTGCCCATTCGTAAAACGTAGCTTCTCCCTGAAGCAGCGCCGCAGTGATTTGCGCAGTGCCAGGGTAACCAAATGAAACCTTGTAACCGCTCTTGATGCCTATGCCAAGGAGGTCGAGGGCGGCTCTAAGCGCCATCTGAGGAGTATCCGGTGCCGCCCTACCCGGGATAACGAGCTTTGATGGGTCGACTTTCGGTACATCCGTATATCCTTTGGCGCCGACCACGTCACGAATCACGGCCACGCCAGGTTCAGAGCTGCCCATGAGGTGGCTCATTTCCGTCAAATCGAACTTGCGCTCTTTGTCCATGATCTGCAGCATAGGGGCGGTAACGGGAACCAAGATCCAGGTGAGTCCGTCCCTCGGGGCTACCCTGTGGATATGGGTAAGTGCAATTCTGCCTCCGGCCCCCGGCATGTTCACGACGAGCACGCTTGGTTTGCCGGGAATCTGTTTCGCTATATGGCGTCCAATGAGCCGAGCGTCAGTGTCTACCCCACCTCCGGGTGGAAATCCTGCAATGATACGAATAGTCTTTCCTTTGAAAAAATCCTGGCTGGCGGCAAGACCCAAGCTCGGCCCGATTAAGAGAACAACCACGAAACTAACAACCGAGATCCCTATGCTAAACATGATCTCCCCCTTGTCTACGAAGCTTAGCCTTAACGGCCAACTAACGATCCTATTGTTCTCCGCACCGGCTTGGTGCCCGTCACTGCCGAATCTATGACTATGGCTGGGCCAATTTCTTGTCAAGAAGCGGTGCGGATTCCCCCACCCGCGACCAGTCTATGAAAGCGCGTGTTTGCGACTGATAGTCGCTGGCAGGCTTCCTCCTTTTAAGTTAAACCGGAGCCCCTGTACGAGCACGCGCACAAATCACCCTTCCTAAGGAATACGTTGCATCGACTGCCATTGGACTCTGGAGCCGACGTTTGGATTATAGCTGGCGCTGTCCGACACGATTGCGTCCTCGACCATAAAGAGACCGCCGAGGCCGAGCAGGAAAGCAATGAAAATCCCTCCGTTCATGACCCCCTCCCTTTTTCGCATTTGTCCGAGGCTCCGGTTGACAAGTAGATCCCTTTATCGTGATGGACTTTAATCCTAACGCGATCATCTCGACAAGCACCGCGTCCAAAAATCCACGGGCTGTCAGCTTCAGATCGGTAGCCATAACGGGTGTTACACCCAATCGGCTCATGCCTTCAAGCTCGAAAACGACGGAGCCAACATCCATCTTTATCCCCTGCTATGCAACTCGAGAAGTGAATCAAATTTGCTCGTTGGCGTAGCCAATTAGAGACGGGTTACCCCGCTATTCCAGCCCGTACATGAGCCGGATCGCTTAAAATTGCGCTTGATTACAAGGGCCAGTACCAAGTTGCGGCCGCCTCCAGAGTTGGCACTGGCTTTGCCTTGTGACCGTCAGAAGTCTCTTGACAGTCTAAACTGGCGGTGAAATAAGCAGCTTGCTTCCCCCGCCCGTGCCAGCCGGACATGGTTTGGCAGCTACTCGGATCTACCCTTCTATAGCCCGACTGGTTGTTTCTAGGCGCGTTTTTCGGAGGAGCCTTATGAAGGCAACGATCTTGGTCAGCGCGCTCCCACTTATATTCGTTCTCACCAGTCTAGCCGCTGCCCAGCAGACGAAGAAAGTCCCCCGGATCGGATACCTAACTAACACGCCCTTTTCCGCTGAGTCGCAAACCCGGGAGGCATTCCGGCAGGGTCTACGCGACCTCGGATACGTGGAAGGGGAAAACATTGTTATCGAATGGCGATCTGGTGAAAGAAGTCGAGATCGCCAGCGCGTGCTAGCAGCCGAACTCGTGCGTCTCAAGGTAGATGTCATAGTCGCGGGCGGTTCGGGAGATATAAGCGCGGCCAAGGAGGCGACCGCCACAATTCCTATTGTCATGATTAACCCTGGTGATGCCATTGGAAGCGGTTTCATCGCCAGCCTGTCGCGCCCCGGCGGGAACGTTACTGGTTTAGCAACCCTTCGCCCGGAGCTAACGGGAAAGCGTTTGGAGCTTCTGAAGGAGATCGTTCCCAAGCTCTCCCGCATAGCCGTCTTCGCGAGTTCAAGAAGCGCGGACTATGCACAAGTGTTCAAGGAGATGGAACTCGCCGCAGCGGCGCTAGAAGTGAAGCTTCAGTCCCTCGACATCCAAAGTGCCAAAGATTTTGAGAGTGCATTCCAAACCGCAGCCAAGGGACGGGCTCAGGCGGGCCTTTTCCGGGTGCCGGGTCCCATCCTTTCTCCCCACCGAACAGAGGTCGCCGCACTCGCGATAAAGGGCCGGCTTCCAGCAATGTATGAAAGGGAAGCAGAAGTAGAAGCTGGAGGGCTGATGTCCTACGGCGTGAGCACTGCCGACCTGTATCGGCGTGTCGCCACGTACGTCGATAAGATTCTCAAGGGCGCAAGACCTGCCGAGCTGCCGGTCGAGCAGCCGACGAAGTTCGAATTCGTCATCAATCTGAAAGCGGCTAAACAGATCGGTCTCACGATTCCACCGAATGTCTTGGCTAGAGCCGATCGAGTAATCCGATGACTGAATCATCCAAAACTTCTACAGGAATCAAAGAATCGAAAACCTGTGGTAAGCCATGTCGAATCATCGAAAATCCAAAATCGTCACCGTGGGAAAGGCCGGAGGGAAGCACCTACCACTTAAATGCAGTGGTTAGGTCGTGGCGGAACGAAATGTCGAAGAGACGGAAGCAATCCAGGCGGCCGAGGAGTAGGGGGACCTCTTCAAGGAGGCACCAACCAACCCGGGCTGGAAATATCTTGGAACCGACCTGGAGTCGAAGACGGCGTATGACGATAGGGACGCCCCGTTCGCCGATTCCCTTGATCTCGTGGATCTCCCGCGGGGAGGCCAAAGTTAAGCCGAGGAGATCTCCGACGGACTTCGGAATCAGGCTAATGTCAGCGCCGGAATCGACGTAGAACAACTGCGGCACACGCCGCCGTCGATGAATGACAATGAGACGGGCAACCGGACGCCCAATGGAACCAAACAATCCGCTGCTTTCTTTACGGAAGGCGAACTCTATTTCCATGAGAGACAGAGCACCAGAGTCTCTGCGCGAGGTAGTTTTCCCAGGGTCGGGTTTGAAGAAGGGTACCGTCGTTTGGCCTGTCGCCATACCGTCCGTGCGTTTGATCCGGAGGCCACGACCTCCTCGCCAACGATGGCGATATATTGACCAGCGAAGCGCGAAAGGTCGGCTCGTATGAAGAAATCGAACTCTTTGTTGGAAACGTTCCTGCGCCGCCGTTTCGCCATCCGTGTTTTTCCTTTGGAAAAGCACACTAACAAGCCATGGTTGGCTCGTCAACTATTGAAATGGGGATACGATAGCATCGAACGTGCTGGCGCAGGCGGACAGGGTGATCAGATGACAGTTAGCAGTAAGCAGAAAACAGTAAGCGGCAAAACGACAGAACGCGGGAGTTTGAGACTCTTTGTCCTTCTCTGCGTACTGGCTACTGTCTTTCTGCCCGCTGTTTCCGGCGCGCAGCAGACGGGAAAAATCTTCCGCGTAGGTTACTTGGATCCAAGCACTGCTTCGAGTAGCGCGGTCCTCGTGAAGGCGTTCCGCCAAGAGCTGAGCA
>CAYPHJ010000163.1:3806-7143 GCA_964410485.1 uncultured Syntrophobacteraceae bacterium | reverse complement strand
TTGCGATTTCAGTGCCTGAGAACCCTGGCATCCGAACGTCAAGAATGATCAGGTCGTAACGACGGGATCGCGCTTTGTGATAACCATCAAGGGCGTCAGTGCTACAATCGACGTGATTGCCATAGCCCTGTAATATCTCGGCAAGAAATGCGCAGAATGTTTCGTCGTCTTCCACTACTAGAATACGCACGAAGCCTCCGTTCTTCTTTTCATTGATTGCCCTCGCAACGCACATGCCGCGTCCAAGTCGACAGGCGCTATGTCCCTTGCTTGGTGCGTCTCGAACCGTTGCTAGGGGGGTTCAGGGGCCTTCCGCATCGTCGGCTGCAAACGGCTCTATTTTCCATCGGGCTAGCATCCGATAAAGTGAACGTCTGTCGATGTTCAGAACCTTCGCGGCTTGCGAGATGTTTCCCCGGGCCCGGTCTATGACATATAGCGCGTAGCGCTTTTTCATCTCTTCCAGGCTCGGCATATCCGATACCGGCAGCTGTCCAGTTTCGGTCTTACTCTCATCTAGTGCGGGCAAGCCTTCGCGCACCTCACGAGGTAGATCCTCCACTGTGAGTACCGGACTCCTTGAAAGAACCACCGCCTGCTCGATCGTGTTCTCAAGCTGCCGGATGTTCCCCGGCCATGAGTAGCTTTTCAAACGTTCCAGAGTCTCGTGTGAGATCGCCGTGATGTGTTTGCGCGCGAGTTCGCAGTACCGCCGAATGAAAATCTCCACCAGTGCGTCAATGTCTTCGGTTCGTTCCCTGAGCGGGGGAAGGCGGATGGTCACGACGTTCAAGCGATAGTAGAGATCCTCACGAAAAACTCCGCTCTTCACCAGCTCGGTGAGATCTTTATTCGTGGCGGCTAGTACCCGCACATCGACTTTCAGCCATTCCTTTGCCCCCACGGGTCGCACTTCCCCTTCCTGCACCACCCTGAGGAGCCTTGCCTGCATATTGGCGCTGATGTCGCCGATCTCGTCGAGAAAACAGGTGCCGCCGTTCGCTAGCTGAAATACTCCCTTTTTGTCCGACACCGCTCCCGTGAAGGCACCGCGCGTGTGCCCGAAGAGCTCGCTTTCCAGCAGCGTCTCGGTGAGAGCGCCGCAGTCCACGGCTACGAAGGGGCGTTGTGCGCGATCGCTATGGCGGTGGATCGAGCGGGCGATGACCTCCTTGCCGGTGCCGCTTTCGCCAAGAATCAGTACCGTGCTTTTGGTGGGAGCCACTCGCGCCACTCGCTTGAAGACCTCAACCATCGCGGGGCTCCTCCCAATGATTGTTTTTTGCTGTTCCGGATCCTCGATTTGCTTGATTTTAGCGCGGCCTCGAGCACGTAGTGCTGTCTGCCCCAGTGCCCGCGAAACTATTTTTTTTAGCTCATCCAGATTCATGGGTTTTGAGACATAGTCGAAAGCACCTTCCTGAATAGCCTCCACCGCCGTTTCTATTGAGCCGAAGGCAGTCATCACGATGATCGGGAGTTGTGGCTGTTCTTGCCGCATAGTCCGGGTAACGTCCAGCCCTGTAATTCCCGGCATCCGGACATCGACCAGCAAAAGATCGTAAGGTTCGCTGCGCAGGCGCTCTAGCGCCTCTTCGCCGCTATAGGTTTGGTGAACTGCGTAACCTTCTCCCTCCAGAACTTCGGTAAAAAGCCGGCAACTTACATCGTCGTCATCCACGATCAAAATGCGCGCCTTCACGAGTCCACCAAACCCTCCGAGCCAATTGGAAGAAATACCGTGACCGTAGTTCCATGGTTGACCTGACTCCTGATCGTTATCTTGCCGCCATGTTCCTTTACAATCTCCTGCGACACAGCCAGTCCAAGACCGGTTCCGCTGCCGTAAGGTCGTGTTGTCATGAAAACATCAAAAACCCTCGGCAGGAGATCTCCCGGAATGCCCGCTCCGGTATCGCTGACCTCCATATCAATACCCGGACGGTGGTGTTCCGAGAGTGGCGCAGTGCGGGTAGCAATGGTGATCTCGCCTTGCTCGCGGATAGAAGCCACCGAATTGTTTAGAAGGTTGATTAGAACGCGCTGGAGTGATCCTGCATGGGCGTTTACCACCGGCAGCGGCTCCTCTAAATGCGTGACCACCCGGACATTTTTCTGCGCGAAAACAGAGTTTAACAAGAGCAGCGTTTCTGTAATCAATTCGTTTAAGTTAACCTGGTTGCGCCTGCTTGGGGATCCGCGAGTGCGGTCCAGATAATACTGCACGATGCCCGTCATACGTTGGACTTGGCTCGTGATCGTCTTTACGTGCCGGCGAGCTTTTTCCGGCAAATCTTCCTGCGCCAACAGCTGGGTGTATCCGAGGACGGAATTTAGAGGGGTGCCAAGCTCGTGGGCGATCGCTCCGGCCATCCAGCCGAGCGCGGCGCGCTGTTCCACTCGGCCCGTCTCCTGCTGCAAAGACCAAAGCTCCCGGTTACGCTCAAGCAATTGCTTCGTGATCTCGTCCACTCTCTGTTTCGCCTCTACCCGGTCGAGATGGAGCTTCAACATTTCAGTGATCGAATGTAGCAAATCATCTTCTTCGGCGAGGAAAGAACCTTTCGTTCGTCCCCACACGGTTTCTCGATACCCGATCTCCACTGCCCCTTTTTTCCCTCCGGCGGTCGTGAAGGCGCTTTGAGTCGGGCCGCTGGCGTAGAATCCCGGCGTCTGGTAGGCCATGCCATCAAAAGAGATGCGCGCACCCGCGATGTCCGGGTGTCTCCATGCGGCTGGAAGCAGCGAAATCAGTTCCTGGAGCAGCAGCTCGGTTGGCCGGTCGTCAGCCTGGAGCAAACGCGCGGCATGATGAAGCGCGGTGAGCTCTTTGACACGTTCATTGAGATCATCTACGAGCTTTTGTTTTTCCTCCTCCACTCTTTTGTACTCGCTGACGTCCTGAACTTGCGCGATCAAGTATGCGGAACTCCCAAGCTTGTCGCGACCCAAGACGATGTTCACGAGAATCCGCATGGACTGAACCGCGTTGTGGGCGTAGTCCTGCTCCATTACGATTTGCGGGATGGCGCCCGCGATAAGCTCCTCGATGTTCCTTGAGTCCTCGGCGGAAGTTGCCACAATTGCGCCATGAAATTGCCGGCCGAGAAACTGCCTCTCGTCGCCGCCCAGAACGCGGCAGAACGCTTTGTTGACTCGTAGCACGTGGCCATCAAGGCTCAGCACAGTCAGTCCCGTCGGAGCGTCGTCGAAAACATCGGGAAAGCTAATTACTGGGGGGAAGGTCGGGTCTTTCGCAGAATCAGTCATAGGCCAGTCTACGTATAGGCAATCAAGGTATAGGCAATCAAGCTCCGCGGCCCGTTTGGCGAGGCGC
>CAYPHJ010000163.1:0-3706 GCA_964410485.1 uncultured Syntrophobacteraceae bacterium | reverse complement strand
GTATAGGCAATCAAGGTATAGGCAATCAAGCTCCGCGGCCCGTTTGGCGAGGCGCATGACGGTTGTTTTTTGGAACTTGTGCCGCCGCTTTATACGTTGCTACCCGGCCCCACAGGCTCTTTGTGCCCCAAATACCGGAACGCAGCGCTTCAAGCTCAATGATCTGACTGTGATCCACGAACACATTAACCTCCGGACCATAGTTCTTAATATACCACTGGAACACCTCGGGCTCCGCCGCCTCGAACATGACGTTTTCCAGTCCCAGAGCGTTGGCGAACTTTGCCGGAACATCGGTTCGCCAGGATCTGACACTTTCTGTGATCCCTTCTGATTCAATCATAATCATGTATGCTCCCGCATCCAGAAATCGTTTGGCACGCTGCACTGCCCAGTCGACATCCTGGGTGCCTTCGGACTCAAGCTCAGAGGCCGTAGTGGTCCCTCCAGCTCCGAACTGAATCCCAACTTCAGGCTTTGCCTTCATGCCGGCTTTTTGCACCTCTTCGACCAGCCGGAGGACGTCTTCCACCGGAATTGTGATAAAGCCGGTGGAGATTTCGATTATATCGAATCCAATCTGCTTGCATTCTGAGATGTATTGATTCACCGCTTCCGGCCCGTATGTCAGGACGCGCTCGATAAACCCGCCGGTGGACACCAGGACGCTTCGGTCATGACAAAAGTTTACGAGCTCCACTACCGCTTTGCGCGGCATCAAGGAAAACGAGCCGCCGGCAAACTTGAGCGCATCTATATAACTCCCCATCGTATCGAATAGATCCTGCAGGTAGTTCTTACCGACCGGTGTATAGTAAGGCCCCCTGATTTCTGTAATGCCGATGGTCCGCGGCTTTGATTCGCGCTGGTTAAGCGGGATGAATGGAAACGCTCTGTCGGTTTCTTTCAACGTGGTCTCCATGTGCCTCCTCCTGTGTTATGGGATGCATTGACTCACTCATAGTAACCCATCACTGAAAACCTAGTTTGTCACCGGATATCCCGCGAATTAGATCAGCTAGGCGCAAACTCAGCCTACGGTTTTTCCGGCGCAAGAACCAGGCCGCTCTGAGCCTAGGTATAAGTGTTGCTCGGCTTGGCGGAGGAATCGGAAATAGGGCATGTGCTTTGCTCATTCTACAAATGTGCCACAGTACATATGCAATACTGCCTCACCTCTGACGTTGACCGCATTGCTTACCTCTTCTTCACGATTTTCGCGCCTCGTGTGATCGAGTGAAGCCATGCACGGCGCGTTGGCATGTAAGTTGCTCTACTATTAGGCATAAAAGAGAGGAGGGAATGTTTGATCGTGTTAAAATTGAAAACGAAATCAGTCGAAGGAAAGCGTTTACCAGGTACTGTTGGCGACGGAACGCACGCGCAGACGTTGCCTATGACGAAACCCCATCGAGTAACAGCGGGAATCAACGTCAAGAAGATTCTGGCCCCGACGGATTTTTCATCCGCGTCATTGGCAGGAGTGCGCTATGCGTTGAATCTAGCAAAGGAGCTCGATGCCGAAGTCGTCATCTATAACATGATTGCACTTCAGGAGATTGTGGCATTTGCGCGCAGCGCAAGAGAGGATGAGTTGGCTATCATGCGCTCGCAGGGATTCGGCGCTGCTTGCGAATCGCAATTACGATTGTTCGTGAAACAAAATATCGCGTCGGACCTGGCATCAGTCAAAGTCAAATACAAGGTGGAGATTGGCACTCCTGAAACGAACATTATTGAGGCCACAAAATCAGAAGGAGCCGACTTGATTGTCATGTCCAGCCGAGGCAAGAGTCGCTTTGCGAGAATGTTCCTCGGCAGTGTAACGGAAAGTGTTCTTCGGAATGCACCGTGCCCGGTGTTGGCCATCCCTGCGGAGTACGCCAATACCATGTCCGATAAGCTAAAAAAGGCGGCGTGAGGAGTTGTTGGCGTTCCGCAATAGAATTGAATGCGGAGGGGATGTCGGCACGTTTCGCGGACATCCCCCGCCGATGAGAGTTCGAGCTGTATCTGAAAAGAGCTCGGTAGACATCCAGTTCGAGCTTCGTGGTCCGTTGTTCACTCGCCCGTAAGATATCAGTCACCGTATTAACCGAATCTACTTAGCAGCATTATGGCAACGAAAGATAAGATCTATATTACGGAGTTTGATCTGAGGCGTCTCAAAGAGCTGATCAAGTATGCTAAAGAGTCGTGGGACAAAAGGATGATTCCGCATCTGGAAGAGTTGGATGAAGAGCTTGAGCGGGCCGAGATAGTCAGGCCCGAAGAGATTCCTCCCGACGTGATCACCATGAACTCCACATTTCGGCTCAGCGACTTGGATACCGGAGATGAGGGCATTTACACCTTAGTGTTTCCGCCTAAAGCGGATTCCTCCAATGGCAAAATCTCTGTCCTCGCGCCCATCGGAACCGCCGTGTTGGGCTACAGAGTCGGTGATGTAGTGGAATGGCGAGTGCCGGCAGGAAGAAAGACGTTTAAAGTAGAAGGGTTACTCTACCAGCCAGAAGCGGCACTGAATTATCACTTATAGCTACCTAAAGTCGACTAAAATTGCCCACGGTTTCGACCTTAGAAGAAAAAAGGGATACTGTAAGGTGTGGCCAGACCAATAAGTTCCTCGATACGATGGAAACGCTAGGTTTATTTTTGCTTGGAACGATAATGACACTTATAGCTCTCCTATTGGGAGCTTTCTACGTCGTGGTCATTGTCTTTGGAGTCGCATGGTTGGGGACCATAGTCGAACAGCGTCTTAACAAAGCCAAAAAGCCGAAAGAACTTGGCGGCTACGACACCAGAATCCTCGCCGATGATCCGCAAAAAGCATAGGCCGAGGAAGTTGAGAGTGCGACAATCCAACGTATAAGACGGTTCAAAAGAGGAGGTCTGCCCGTGAGAATCGAAATTCCAGGACCATTGAAGATAGAGCACGAACAGCTTCATGCTGAGCTTGTCGAGGCAACAAAGGCAGGTGGCAGGGTGGGAGATGCCGCGAAGGCGGTGGCGAAAGTCCTGCACGACCATTTTGTGAAAGAGGAAGAATTTGCCCTGCCTCCGATTGGTTTATTGTCAGCGTTAGCGGTCGGCGAGGTCCACGAGGATATGAAAAGCGTTTTCGCCATGACCGACCGTCTGAAAGCGGAATTGCAGGAGATGTTGGAGGAGCATAAGTCGGTTGTGGCGGCGCTGAATAATCTGATCGCTGCGGCAAAAGCAGAAAACAAGCCGGAGCACGCGCGCTTCGCCGAGAAATTGATGCTGCACGCGCAAACGGAAGAAGAGGTTCTGTATCCTGCCGCGATTTTGGTCGGTGAATATTTAAAATTGAAACTGAAGACGTGACATATGGCCGACGGATTGTCGAACCCAACAGCTGAAGGACTCTGCCATGGACGGTAAAATTTATCGCTACATGGCCGACGATCATGCACGACTTGATCGATTGTTAGAGCGCGCGGTGAGTCGCCCGGACAAAATCGAAGCATCGGCATACGCGGAATTCCGCGCGGGATTGCTCAAGCACATCGCGATGGAAGAAAAGATTTTACTGCCTGCTGTCCAGCGGGTTCGCGACGGCAAGCCATTGCCCATCGCAGCTAAACTGAAGCTGGACCACGGCGCTCTTGCGGCACTCCTCGTGCCCACGCCGAGACCGGAGATTGTGGCCGCTATACGCACCATCCTCAAGGACCACAAT
>CAYPHJ010000162.1:0-7167 GCA_964410485.1 uncultured Syntrophobacteraceae bacterium | reverse complement strand
GTCCTCATAGGTGAGAACAATCTTCCCTTTCGGTATATGCATCGGAGTAGACATCCGGACCCTCGGCTCGTCTGACATTTTTTACCACGGAGGTATTTTACCGTCAACGAAGCAATCGGCAGAGTCGGCAGAGAGCGAACTAGCGAAAGTATATTTTTTCGCTGCTCCGTCAGTTTTCAGCGTAGATTCATTCAAGCTCGACTCACGCGTCGATCGTCTGTCCACCGTCGATGACCAACGCGTGACCGGTCACGAAAGAAGCTTCATCGGAAACGAGAAAGAGCACACCGTAGGCAATTTCTTCCGGCCGCCCCATGCGCAGCAGCGCTTTATTGCTGCTTCCCATCTTTTGTCGCTGCTCTTCTGTCATGCCTTCACTCAGAGTGGGTCTGGGTGGAAAACCGCGAAAGCGGGGTGTTTCAATGGCTCCCGGGCAAACGCAGTTTACACGGATGCCGTATTGGCCATAATCGAGCGCCATCTCTCGGGTTAGATTGATGATGGCTGCCTTGGTGGCACAGTAGCCGGGATAATCGGCGGAGGCTAACAGGCCAAACGTTGACGCTGTAGTAACAATATTGCCGCTGCCTTTCTTTATAAAGTGCGGCAGCACGGCACGGGCGCCGCGAAACATTGCGTTCAAATTGACATCCAGGACAAAGTTCCATTCCTCGTCCGTATGCTCATGGACTTTCTTGCGAATGCCGGCGCCAGCGTTGTTATACAGAATGTCCAGATCGCCAAAGGTTTCCAATGCCACGCTAACCATGCGATCGCAGTCGGCCTGCTGCGTGACATCGATTTGCGCGAAAACCGCCGTCCCACCATCCTGTTCGATCAATTTATCAATGCGCGGCTGGATGGTTTCCTGAATATCGCAACACACCACCTTTGCCCCCTCGCGTGCAAATAGTCGGGCCGTAGCGCGACCGATACCGCTGTTCGCGCCGGTGATAATCGCGACTTTACCTTTTATGCGACCGAGTCCGTCCCGCAACATTGAATGTTCTGTGTCTACCATTTGATGAACCTCCTTGGTGGCTGTAAAAATTGCGTCTTTGTCTTTGACCGGCTGAAAAAGCTAGCACTTTGCCTTTAACCCGGTCAAGGCGGCGCGGCTACAGTGCGCGGTTCCGGATCCCCTCGCTACGCGCCTGCGGCACTACTCGGGACATCGGAGACTGTGCGCAGCCGCGCCGCGCGGTGCGCTCGACGATATGCCATAAAGCGAAAGCGAGTCATAGGCCATCAGCCGCTTCAGTTTGACACTTATCGGGAATCTGGTATAGCCAAGCGCGGGAGGAAAGAGCGAATGGCGAAGAAAGGAATTTTGGTGACCGGAGGCACAGGTTTGGTCGGAGCCTACGCGGTCGGCATGCTTTTGGACAAAGGGGAGAGACCCGTAGTGTTTGACGTCGCGCTCAACGAGCGACTGCTCGACGCGGTTGGCGTAGACCCAACCAGAGTCACGATGATCCGGGGCGACATGTTGGATTTGCCGGCATTAATTTCAGCCATTCGCGATAACGATTGCGACCGAGTCATTCACCTCGCTGCTTTCCTCGGCGAAGAGGTGCAGCGGCGCCCTTACAGCGGCGTGCGTTTGAATTTGATGGGCACCATCAACGTGTTTGAAGCGGCGAGGCTGGAAAAAGTGTCCCGGGTAATTTTCCCGAGCTCGGGCACGGTTTATCTAGGCTCGCTCGGCGAAGGACTGACAAAAATAGACGAAAGCATCCCGATGAACCCGCCTTCCGTTTATGCCGCGACCAAAGCTAGCTGTGAGTTCTTGGGCCGAGCCTATGCCAAGCGTTACGAGTTTGAGTTTATTTGCCTGCGTTACGTCGGCGGGCTTTACGGACCCTCGCCGACGTCCTTGAAGGCCACTCGCGAGCAGGCAATCCAACAGATGATCAGGGCCGCCGCAGTCAAGGGAGAGACAACCAAAGTGACTTGGCCCTACGCGCCTACTGAGGTTCTCTATGGAAAGGACGCGGCAAAAGGCACCGTATTGGCAGTGCTCAAGGACAAGTTTAAAGATCAACTATTCCATATCGGCAATGGACAACTGGTCGGCGGTGAAGAGATTTTGACTGCGATCAAGAAACACTTTCCCGATGCGAAAATCGAACTGGCCAGGGGTGGAAAACCAATGCCTTATCCTGAAACACGACTGGCAAGCGATTTTTCGCGCTCCAAAGAGCAATTGGGTTATGAACCCGACTATCCGATCGACAAAGCTGTGCTGGATTACGCTGCAACGCTCAAGCGCTTGGAGAACCTATAGAGGTTTCGCGCCAAAAGCACTTCTCTGGGTGCCAATAGAAAGCCCCCGGGTCGACCTTGAAATACAACAATAACCCAGCGCGGCAGAGCGGCAACCAAGGGAGAAGCATTTTTTCACCACGAAGGCCCAGCGCGGCAGAGCCGCAACCAAATGGGAAAAAGAGTTCACCACGAAGTTTTCATGATCTTACGCTCGCCCGCAGAGAATGAAAATGAGCCCTCAGGCACAGAACGGCGGCGGCAGGATGGAACAAGCGCTGATCAAATCCCCCAATAGCCCCCTTTGCAAAGGGGGCGGGCCGCAGGACCGGGGGATTTTCTTTTCAAGCGGGTGACTGAGTTTTGCATAAGTTCAATTTTCTAAGGAGGCACGAAGACCACGAAGGAAGACAGTATGTTTTTTCGAAACCCTAATCCGAGCTTCGCGTCCTTCGTGAGCTTCGTGGTGCAAATGATGCTTACTTGTTGATTGAGACGTCACAATCCTTGCCTCAGAAGGTTTGCGCGTCTCGCGAAAATTATCAGACATAGTAGCACGAAGAGTACGAAGGAAGAAAGTATTGTTCGAAACTCTTTATCCGAACTTCCTGTCCTTCGTGTGCTCCTATGAAAATTGGGGTGGAGAGGGAGTGAAGGGACAGCGCCCCCAGAACGGTCACCCGCGTATGCTCCGCAGGGCCGTACCCCCTCGATACGCGATCTCGGAAGATCGCTACTCGGGGACACGGTACCCCCTTCCGATTCCCCGAGTAGCGCGAAGCGCGTAGCGAGGGCAGGGAATGCCGGACCTTCTCGATATTGGCGTTCGGGTAATGGGCTGCCTCCATTTTCATCCTCTGCCGGCGAGCGTAAGCTAATGAAACACTCCTTTGAAAACTGGGGTCGCCGATTGGAAAGGGCTACTATCAAAGACGTCACCCCCCTTCGATGCGACCTTGCGGTCTACTCAGGGCAGGCGGCCTCTTTACTTCCGGTTCCCCGAGTAGCCACGTTTCGGTGGCGTATCGAGGGGCTCGATTCCCGCCAAAAGCATGCGGGAATGAAGGAATGTCTTGAAGCTCGATCTTTCATTCTCTGTGGGCGAGCGTGAGATCATGAAACACTTCGTGGTGTTGATGATATTTGCTTGTGGTTTGAGACGTTACAATCTGTGCCTCAGAAGATTTGCGTGTGCGGCAAAAATTCCTGGGGATAGTGGAACGAAGGATTCGACTGAAACTGGCATATGGCCAGTGGCCCATATGCTGCAGAGCGAATGCTCTGCGGGTCCGTGGTGAGAAGTATCGGATTTAACTTTGCAATTGGCGACGCATGACATCCATGATTGGAGGACCTGAGTACGATGAAGAGATGTAACCTAAGGATTTTCTTTTTGGCACTGGCCGTTTTTTACGGCGGTTTTGCGAGCTCCGTCTCTGCAGCTCAACCGGCAAAACCGGGATTCAACGAAAAAGCCGTAGCGGATTTCTATCGCGGCAAGACGGTGCGCATCGTCGTGGGCTTTTCCGCGGGGGGCGGCTATGATCAGTATTCGCGAGTGATCGCGCGCCATCTCTCGAAACACATTCCCGGCAATCCCAACGTGATCGTGGAAAACATGCCGGGGGCGGGGAGCATCATTGCCGCCAATCACACGTTTACCGCTGCGCCAAAGGATGGCACCTTGATTGGCAACATCTCGGGCCCGATCATACTCGAACAGCTCTTCGGTAACCCTGCCGTGCAGTTCGATATGGGTAAATTTCGCCACCTCGCGGTTCCGGTGAGTGAAACCTACATCATGATCGTCACGCGCAAACCTGGAGTGACGAAGTTCGATGAACTGCTCGGCCCCAAGGGCAAGCAAGTGGTTTTTGGCGCTATCCCGGGTTCCACTGTTGAGCATGCACCGGTGCTCGTACGGGATATTGTCGGTGCCAATCTAAGGGTCGTATCGGGCTTTAAAGGAACCGCCGATGTCCGGTTAGCAATCGATAGCGGCGAGGTTCAGGGGTTTTTCAACACCTGGACTTCGGCAAAAATCACTTCCTTCGACAAGTTCACAAGCCGCGAGTGGCTGGTACTTGCACAGTTGTCCGAGAAGCCCCTCAAAGACCTGGTCGTGCCGAACGTTCCAACCATACCGATGATCGCCAGGACCGACGAACAGCGGCTGATCTTGAGATACGGGACCAGCACCCCGAACGAGTTTGGAAAAACTTACGTCCTTCCGCCGGGCGTACCGCCCGACCGGGCGGCCGCGCTTGAAAGCGCGTTTGCGAAGGTGTTTGCCGATAAAAGCCTGCTTACCGATGCCAACAAAGGGAAGTTGGAGATCGACCCACTTATCGGGGGAGAGATCCAGAAACTGGTTTCAGAGTTCCTGGCTATGAGCCCGGAACTCAAAGGAAAGTTACAAAACGCGCTTAAAGGTGGCAAGAGGTAAACGCGTCCATTAGAAACATGAGGTTAAAGAATATCGCCTGCTCGCGCGGGTGCAATTGGAGTTTGGGTTCTTGATCCAATACTCCATTACTCCAACTCTCCCGGTACCCGATTCTGTAAGTCTATGATCGTCGCGGTTGTGCTGTCGGCGGGGGAATCGAGCCGCATGGGCCGGCCCAAAGCGCTGTTGCCTATAGGCGGCGAGACTTTCGTCGAAAAAATCGTTAGTACTTTGGGAAGCACGCAGCTCGGCAAGATTGTCGTTGTCATCGGTCACGACGCGGCTGACATGCAGCAGAAGCTGGCTCACTTGCCGGTCGAATTTCTCGTTAACCGCGAGTACAAGCTCGGCCAACTCTCGTCGCTGCAGGTCGCTATTCGGCACGTTGCAACGCTACAGAACTGCGACGGGATTCTCGTGCATCTCGTGGATCATCCTTACATCGATGCAGCGCTTGTGGATCTTCTTATCGAGCGCTTTTATGCGAGCGGACAATTAATCGTGGTGCCGCGTTATCACGGCAAGCGCGGCCACCCGGTGATTTTTTCGCGCGTGTTGTTTCCGGAATTGTTGGCGGCACCAATGGAGCAGGGTGCGAAAGCGGTGGTGAACGCACACCGCGCCGAGACCCTGGAGGTGGACACCGAGGATGAGGGCATAACCCTCGACATCGACACGCCGGAAGAGTATCGAAGGCATGTTAAAAGCTAGCGTCCAAACGTTCCAGTGGTTCAAACCGTTCAACCGCTTCGCTCCGTTCAAGACGTTGAATCGTAAAGCCGCATAAACAGTTCCAGATTCAAACCTGGGACGTGTGAATCATTGGAAACCGATATATCAGGAGCTTAGATGACTAAAGTTAAACTAACACTTGCATGCGGGGATTACGATTTATTGCGCCCTTTGATTAACGGCGAATTGCAGCCGCAAGGGATGGAGCTCAATGTTCTCGCCATGGCCTCGCCCGAGCGGCACGGTCGCATGCTGCGTCACGAAGAATTCGATGTCTGCGAGTTGTCGCTGATCGCGTATCTGGTATCGCGCGATCGGGGCTGTAACTACAATGCTATACCGGTGTTTCCCCACCGTCGCTTTCGCCATCAATACGTGGTGAAACGAACCGGCTGCGGTATTGAAAAACCATCCGACTTGAACGGTAAGAGAGTCGCGCTGGATACTTTGCAGAACTCGGCCGGCCTGTGGATGCGCGGCATCCTGCAGGATCACTACGCGGTTGATCTCAAATCCATTGAGTGGTGGTGCCAGGAGGAAGAAGACATTCCATTCGAGCCTGCCAAGTGGATGAACGTCAAGCGGGTGCCGCACGGCAACAATGTGGATCAGATGCTGCTCGACGGCGAGCTGGAAGGAGCGTTGTACCCGGAAACCTTACCATCGATACGCAGCGGCAATCCGAAAGTGGCGCTATTGTTTCCCGACCCAAAGAAAGCCGAGATTGAATATTATAAGAACGGAGGCCATTTCCCGATCATGCATACGGTGGTGATCAAGAACGAGATTCTGGAGAAACACCCGTGGGTCGCCATCAGTCTCGTGCGCGCATTCCAGCGAGCGAAAGAGATTTGCTATGAGCGCAACAGCGATCCCCGTAGCTTTGCGCTCGTCTGGGTACAGGACCTGATGCGTGAGCAGCGGGAGATTTTCGGACCCGACCCCTGGCCCTACAATCTCGAAGACAACCGCAAAGCGTTAGAAGCGGTTATCCGTTATGAGCACGAGCAGGGAATGATCAAGAAAAAACCGGCGGTCGAAGAGCTGTTCTTTCCCCCCAGCCTGCAGCGGATTCAGCAGTACGTTTAGCGGCAACGCCGCTGGTCGCAGCACATTCAAGGTTCAAATGTTCTAAACAGTCTCAGAGGGTCTTTTAAGCAAAATCGTCAGGTATGATTAGTTACCGTGACCCTCGGAGAGGGCAACCTGTCCTCATTTCGATGTTTCGGGAATTCTCGAAACGGCATTCTCCTTCGCTACCGCGCGAAGGACTTGGTCGGTGGAGCTGTGTTAGATGCTTCGAAACCCCGGAAACGAAAAAAGAGCCGGAGTTAGATAGTACGTTCGGCATCCGCCCGTCTTCACCCCTCGGTCTTTATCGATCCGTTGCCGTGAATGCTACTTGTTTGAGAGTCATTTCGACCTTTCGGGAATTCCGGAAAGCTGGAAGTTTCTCCAGGGATGAAGAATAGGCAAGTCCAAAGCAAGTGACGACCGTGTTCCCGAGTAGGCCACAAGGCCGTAGCGAGGGATCACAAATCACGATTGCGGTAGTTTGCTAGGCCACGATACTCTTGAACTTTTGAACCTTGAACCTTTGAACTTAAAGTGTTCCACTAACTCTTCACATCAAGCATCGTTATCAACTCCGCTAATTTGTCGGCAGAGGCGTCCTTGACGTTCCACCAGCGGTCCAAGACGCGAGCCGTTTTCTCTTTGCCGTA
>CAYPHJ010000161.1:3059-7175 GCA_964410485.1 uncultured Syntrophobacteraceae bacterium | reverse complement strand
AACGCATCCAGTGGGATGCAACATGGTGCTTCGAATGAGAAAGTGGAAGCAGCTCTCGGCGCTTATCGTAAAAGTCCGCTCTTTTCGGTTCGCGAGAAACTGGCGCTCGAGCTTTGCGAACGAATGACCTACACCAACAAACGGGTCACGGACCGTTTTTTCAATCGTCTAAAGCGGCATTTTACAGAAGAAGAACTGGTTGAGCTGGCAGCCATCATCGCGCTGGAGAATTTCCGTAGCAAGTTCAACCCGGTGTTTGCCGTGGAGTCGCAGGGCTTCTGCCCGCTTCCTGCGGTCGTTAATGTTGCCAGTGAGGCCGCCCGCCACTTTCACGAATAACGGGCGCGGCAATCGAGTTCCGTGCCCGACCAACGGAACGAGCGAGTTTTACTTCAGATGTTTGGTGAAAAACTGCATTGTCCGATCCCACGCGCGGGCTGCGTGGTCGGCGTTGTAGTTCTGCCCCTTCTCATTGCCGAACGCATGGCCGGCATCATACCAGTACGATTCAAACGGTACATTGCCTTCCTTGAGTTTGGCTTCTAAAGCGCGAGCACCCTCCGGGGCGAAGGAGGCGTCTTTCTCGGCAAAATGAAGCTGAAGCGGAACGCGAATGGTTTTGACGTCCCCCGCTTGTTCCGGTGGAAAACCGTACCAGGAAGAACAAGCGTTCATCTCCTGGACGTACATTGCCGCCAGAACTGTCAGAGCGCCGCCCATGCAGAAGCCCACGCAGCCGACTTTGCCGCTGGATTGTTTCAGATACTGTGCCGCGCCGCGAACGTCTTGAGTTGCCGCGTCCGCAAAGTTGAGGTTGGTCATCATGTGTTTGGCTTCGGCGGCGTCAAGCGTCACCTTACCGCGGTATAAGTCCGGAACCAGCGCTCGGTACCCGGCGGCGGCAAGGCGGTCCGCTACCCCTTTGATCTGATCGTTTAGGCCCCACCACTCCTGGATCACAACGACGGCGGGAGCCTTCTCTCCGGCAGTAGGACTGGCAAGATAGCCACTGCAATCTTTTCCATCGGGGCGCTTGAATGTCACTATCTGTCCCATGGTTATCCTCCGCTGTTCAAGATTACTTGTCGTTACCTATCAAAGGCCATTGCAAAGTCAATGCATCAACGTGGTTTTTCATGGCAATCTCAGGCGCGGCTAAGGTTGTCTCGGGGCGACCTTTCTTAAGAAAGGCGTGCCCCGTTGGCACTACTGCGTCAGTTTTTAGACTCGCTCGATGACTTCACGCGGCTGGTTCATTACCTCCTGCATTTGTGCTTCGACTTCCACGCCGGACAGCGTCGTGACCTCGCAAAGTCACCCAGCTTATACGGCAAGTTGAGTTTCTGGGCAATGCTCGTGGGCCAACTTGCGTCGATACGAAAAATCGGAATATATCGCGCAAAGGATGTGCTGAACGCACGGCGAAGGGTTCCAAGCACGTCCTGAGGAAGCTCGAAGGGGCCGCAAACAAAAAACTCCGAACTTTGAAAGCGACACGATGCATACACCGGCTCCCGACATGGTCCCTATTCCCGAAGGTTTTTTCTGGATGGGATCCGCAAACGGACCGGAGAACGAGATGCCTCGCCACCGCGTATGGCTCGATAGCTTTGCGTTGGGTCGATTTGCGGTCACCAACCGGGAGTACAGAGTCTTCGTCCAAGCAAGCCAAACTGCCGCTCCGCCCTTCTGGACGGATCCCGTCTTTTCAGATCCTGACCAACCGGTGGTTGGCGTGAGTTGGTATGATGCAGTGGCGTATTGTGTTTGGCTAAGCGACCGGATCGGCAAAAAATTTCGCCTCCCCACCGAGGCCGAGCGCGAGCGCGGCGCGCGCGGTGGAAGGAAGGATGCGCTGTATCCATGGGGCGATGAGCATCCATGGAATCGCCCATACGCGGGTTATGACGCCAAAACTGGCGGCCCGCAACGAGTCGGCGCCAACCCGCCAAATGATTTCGGCCTCCATGATATGAGTGAAGGGGTTCACGAATGGTGTAGCGACTATTACGATGCGGCGTATTATCACGTGTCGCCAGGGAGAAATCCGACCGGGCCTTCGCACGGACAGCGCCGGGCGTCCCGCGGAGGCTCTTGGCGGCACCGGATCAAATTCAGCCGCTGTGGCGCCAGGAGCTCGCTGCCGCCTGGTTTCAAGTACTCGGATTATGGCTTTCGCCTGGCGCTTACGCTCGAGTAGTTCGGGAACGCTTGAGAGCTAACCCGGATTATCCCAGTGAACGAGTCGCATCGAACGATGAGCCCTGCCAGGCCGATGACATTCGCTGCGCTCAGATCTCAGATAACAAATCTCACATCTCAAGGCCCTTTTTGAAATCTGAAATCTGGGATTTGAGATTCCTCGCGAAGCGAGGACTGCCCCTCAGGACCCATCGTTCGATTACAGTGTGTCACGATCCGGGCGAATATCTGCTGCGTTTTGCGTACAAGTTTAGCCCCTAAGAGACATTTTTGAACAGCACTGACTCGTTTCTAAGCTTGGTCTCCGTTTCACAATGAGGCAAATCGGCAGGCTGATGCTGGCACCGGCTTTGCGATGTTTTGTCATGTCTTTCGGTCCTGTTCTCAAGGCAAAATCATTCGCGACAGACAATCCAAACGAGTGGAGGTTTCTATGGCCTTATGGAAAGAGATGCCAGCTAACGAGCAAAGTGAAAGACCGCTACTGGAGGAACCGGCCCAGGTGACTCCCATCAGTCATCGCAGGGAACCGGTATCGATCAGTCGCCACGAGTCGGTTTTCGGCGCCGGGGTCACCATCGAGGGAAAAATCGAAGGAGACGGCAACATCCGGATGGCCGGCAAGTTCAAGGGCGATATTCATATCGGTGGGGACTTGATTATCGAAAAGGGCGCTCATCTTACCGCAAAGATCAATGCCGAGACGGTTGTCATCGAGGGTCACTTGGAAGGAAACGTTCTTGCCAGCGCTCATATCAAGCTTATGGAGGCGGGGCAGGTGATCGGGGACCTCAAGGCAAAGACTCTTACGGTGGCCCCGGGAGCGCGAATGCGCGGCAACGTCGAGTTTGGCTGGAATGACGGTGAGAGCGCCAAGGTCGCAACGATTCGCTCCCATGACAGCGGGAAAAACGGCTCTGCCGTATGAAAGCGAGCCACGTGTCAGTCGCGGGCGAGTCGCGAACTTGCCCGCATTGCAAGGCAACGATTTTAAAGAGCTCGGTAACCTGTCCGATCTGTCAACACGTCCTTCGATTCGCTTCTACGGGCGCCAGTGCGCCCGTCAGTCCTACTGTCTGCCCGCTTCTTGTTGAGGGGACGATCGATCATCCCGGGGATGGAGAGCCCGTGGAGTACTCCATCCTCCTGGAGGTTCATGACCAAACGGGAAAGTTGATTTCGCGGCAAACTGTCGGGGTGGGCGCGTTCCGCCAGGAAGAAAAACGGATTTTCTCAGTTCGAGTGGAAGTTTCCTCGCCCGCGCCGCCTCAAACGTGAACAACCATCATTATCTCACCGCACTCGTATTCCCCTCGATTCGCGGATAGGCGGCAGTCAACCTAGAGCGGCGAAGCCGCAATCAAACCTCGGAATCTCTCCCGCAAAGTAATTCATTATCAAAGGTACAACACAGCGGATGAAAATGAGCCCGCAGTGGTTCGTATCGTGCCGATAAATCCCCTGTAGCCCCCTTTGGCAAAGGGGGCCGGCCGCAGGACCGGGGGATTTGCGTGTAGTCACATTTTCATAAGAGACGCAAAGGCGCAAAGGGATTTATGCATTCGATGAATCTGATGGAGGAGCGGGCGCGCCTCCCGTTCCCCCTGTACGATCCTGAGATCGCTGCTAAAGCGATTCTCTTTTGCGCCGAACACCCGCGCCGATCGATGGTGATCGGCGGCGCGGCGAAGGCGGCTGAAATTGGCGAGCATTACTTCCCCGTGCTCACTGATTTCATCATGCGCCACGTCATGTTTCGGGCGCAAAAACGCCCGGCGAACGGCGCACAGATGACATTCTGCACTCGATTCCCCGCCATCCTCCCCGGGAGAGAGGCGATCAAAATTTCTATGTAGCGCAATCGAGCCTGTACACCTCGGCGGTCATGCATCCTTTGATCACAACCGCTATCCT
>CAYPHJ010000161.1:0-2959 GCA_964410485.1 uncultured Syntrophobacteraceae bacterium | reverse complement strand
GAACGCTATCACCGCGATGTCATTGTCGGAGGTCTGGGTGGGGTGGGTTTGATCTGGATGGAAAAGCTGATGCCGCGCCTGAGCGATAGGCTCCTGCGACGGTTCGGATTTACCCTGCAGCGCGCCCAAGGAGAACCGAACAAGGTGGACGACTCCTTGTATCGGCCGCCGGCGCCTGAAGGGGAAGTCAGTGGCGGGTATCAGGGATACGTAACCAAGACAAGCCTGTTCACCGCCGCTTATCTTCACCCGCTCAAAACCCTGGTGTACACCGCCGGGGCCATCGGCGCAGCGACTGCGGTTCGCCGGCTCTCCGAGCATGCGCCAAAAAGACAACGGTGAGTTCTTGTTGACACTGCCGACTTCCTGGACCTATTAATAGACCTGTCAATCACCTGGCCGGGTCCTTCAGAATGAACCAGAGTATCGAACGATGCCCTTCCGGGCGATGGCATTTGCTGCGCTCGGATCTCGGATAACAAATCTCAGATCTCAAGCCTTTTTTGAAATCTGAAATCTGCAATCTGAGATTCCTCGCGAAGCGAGGACTGCCTGCAGCTGTGAAATTCGGTTACTACATTCTCAACACCTACGTTCCCGAATTCGATGGGGATAGTCCCGAGCTTTATGCCCATTGGATTGAACAGATCGATGCGGCTGAAGAGCTGGGGTTCGATTCATTCTGGACCACAGAACACCATTTTCGCTACTTCGGTGGTATGCTTCCGAATCCACAATTGCTTCTGACCGCAGCTGCGCAGCGCACAAAACGGATGCGCCTCGGTACGGCTGTTACCTTGCTTCCCATGCATCACCCAATCCGTATTGCCGAAGACTTCGCAATGCTGGATCTGCTTTCAAATGGCCGGGTGAACTTTGGCGCCGGTCGCGGCATGCATCCGCTGGAATACGCCACGTTCAATGCCGATTGGAGTACCGCTCAGCTGCGTCTGCCTGAAGCACTGGACGTCGTAGTGCGCGCGTGGACCGGCGCGGAATTTGAGTGGAACGGAGAATACTATCGCTATCCCAAACTGACCGTATATCCCCGACCCCTCCAGAAGCCGCATCCACCCATCTATGTCACCGCCAATCGCGACCCTGAGAGTTTTCATATGATCGGCCGGCGCGGCCATCATCTGATGACCTTACCCTGG
Organism: uncultured Syntrophobacteraceae bacterium; assembly: GCA_964410485.1. Taxonomy (GTDB): domain Bacteria; phylum Desulfobacterota; class Binatia; order UBA9968; family UBA9968; genus CAYPHJ01. The sequence goes on along the minus strand of CAYPHJ010000161.1, from coordinate 1,802 downwards.
ATTGCGACCAACGAGTTACAGCGCAGCCGAGTGGAAATGTATTTCGATGCACTGCGCGAGGGTGGACACCCTGTGGAACAAAAAGACGTATTCGTGATGTACCCTGCGTATGTCGCGGAGACCGACTCGCGCGCTCGCGCGGAAGTCCTGGAGCACTGGTGCCGATGGCGCGAGTTTGCGTTCGAGGCGATGGGTCTCGACCGCAGCAAAGGGGAAGCCTATCAAAGAGTGTTTCAGCACCTGGATTACGACGCGATGATTCGCGACAATCGAGGATGCTTTGGTGGACCGGACACCTGTGTTCGTATCCTCGAGCGAATCATCGGAACGCTTGGGGCTACGCACGTCGCTCTGGTGTTTCACTTCGGCGGGCTGCGGCAAGATTACGTCCTGAAATCAATGGAGCGTTTTTGTCGGCTCGTCATGCCCAGGTTGCGAGATGATCGGCGCTCAGACTCCCCGTGATCGAGCAGCGGCCCGCAGCTTGAGAGATCTCGCGTGCTTAGGGTTTGCGCGATTTGGGGGGCAGCTCGCGATATTTGCAACGGTGTCTTTGTTGGTCGGCGCGTGCGCACAACCTATTGCCGGTGTTCGCCATGGCGGCATGGGTGACGGGTTCACAAAGATATTCGTTGTCAATTACGGCTGGCACTCGGGAATTGCCGTAAGCACATCCGATATCTCGGAGCGAGTGTTGCCGGAAGTCAGGGATTTCCCAGGAGCGCGTTTTTTAGAAGTTGGCTGGGGCGATTGGGATTATTATCAGGCGGCGGAGCCTGGGTTTGGGCTGCTGTTAAAGGCTGCATTCTGGCCGACCCGAAGCGTGCTTTACCTGGTCGGTATCACGGGGTCCATAAACGATGTCGGCTACGACGAGATCGTCGAGCTTATGGTAGACGATCAGATGTTGCACAGGATCATGCAATTCATATCCGACACTTTTTTGCGCGCGGTTCCGACGACGACCGCCCAACCTCTACCAGGTCATCACCCCGCGAGCGGGTTTTATCCAGCGCGGGGCCGATTCCATGTTCTGCGGAACTGTAATACGTGGGTCGGCGAGGCGCTCAGCTTTGGCGGAATGCCAATCAACACGGCATTCATTTTCACCGCCCGAGGTTTGATGAGCCGCGTCAGGCCGTTTGAGGCCAAGACGCTGCAAAACCGCGACGGCTTGAAATCGGAAGCGGCAGGTATTAGCATCCGCCGCGACTCAATCGAACGAGCAATAACTCGACAATGATACCAAGCTAGAAGGAGGATCTCTATGGCGACAAACTCAAAAGCGCTGCAAACACAACGAGAACAGAAGGTGGAGTACGACTGGGGGACACTCTGGCCGCATTACCACAAGGAAAAGATGAACTGGGCGACGGGATTTCGCACCAAAGGAGACGTAGATATTCTTTTTCTCTCCGGATCCACCGGCCGAGATCCGTTCGAGGACGCGCCTTGCAGGACTCCGGATGAAGAACGGGCGGGGCGCGGCAAGGTGGTCGGCGGGATCAAGGAACAAACGCGTCAGACACTCGAGGATATCAAGAACAGCCTCGAGCTGATGGGCGCGACGCTGAAGCACATCGTTATGTTTCGCTACTTTCTCAAGAGACGGGAAGACGTGTTTGACATGCGTGACGAGATGTACAAGTTTTTTGAGGAGCACGAGCCCGATTTGAGACGCAATCCCCGGCCCGCCACGTTGCTGCGCGGAGTTGGCATAGATTTGCCGGACATGCTGATTGAGATTGAGGCATGGGCGGTCGTGCCGAGACAAAAATAACTGTTTTTCACAGTGTGAAACC
>CAYPHJ010000160.1:0-7445 GCA_964410485.1 uncultured Syntrophobacteraceae bacterium | reverse complement strand
ATTTACCTCTTCCTATCCCTTTTTTTCTCCTCGATTTCGATATCGACTTGCTTGAGCTTTTCCAGATCGTCGAGAACGCCCGCCCAGATTCTCGCCTGCTCTACAAACGCACTCTCCGGATGCTGTTTAACAACGCGGTTGAAAAATGCAATGGCCCGCTTGTTGTCCTTTTTTGGATTTTTGGGGTGGGCAAAAACCAATCCCATATTGAACACCGCCTCATCCGCGGGCGGTTGATCTTTGACTAAACTCAGCACTTTTTGGCTCTCGCGCAGCGAATCCTCGTAATGACCTTTGGCGAGGGAGTAATGCGCCGACTGTAGGTGGAGCTGAGCCTGACGGCGATCATGGACTTCCCTGGATTCTACCGGCGCTACAACGACCTCCGGCTTCGGCGGTTCGGGCGCGACGATCTCCGGCGCCGGTCTCGAGCCGGGCTCGACTCGCACCTGCTCAAGCGCTGCCGGCCGAGTTATCAAACTGCAACCGCACAACAACATCAGCAAGGTAAGGTAAAAGTAAACGTGCTGCCCTCGTCTGGATGAGTTTCTGCCCATATCTGACCGCCGTGTGAGGTCACAACGTGCTTGGCTATGGCCAAGCCGAGACCCGTGCCGTTGGCTGAAAAAGCCGGACGCGTATTTCCTTGATGAAATTTTTCGAAAATCGTCTTAACGTCTTCGCCGGGAATGCCCGGCCCGGTATCCCGTACTGAGACGGTAATATGGTCCCCGTTCGCCGCGGCATTCACATTGATCCACCCGGCTTTTGGAGTAAACTTTATCGCGTTTCCGATCAAGTTCCGCAAGACCTGAAGGATTCGCTCCCGGTCGATGTTGACGCTGGGGAGGTCGGCCGACACCTCCGCATTCAAGCGGATCTCCTTGGCTTCCACTAGTGGCGTCATTTCATGTACCGCCTTGTGAATCAGCGGTCCAATACTCGTCCGGTCGAATTTATAACTCATCATCCCCGCTTCCATCTTCGAGAAATCGAGCAGCGAATTCACCAACGTGATGAGACGGTTGCTCTCTTCCGCAATGATCTGCAACAGCCGCTGTTGCTTGGGCGTCGTCGTGCCGCCAACCCCGTCCAGCAAAAGACCCGTTCCTTCTTTGATCGAGGTCAGCGGCGTGCGCAGCTCGTGCGACATGGACGAAAAAAAATCCGCTTTCATCGTTTCGAGCTCCTTCAACTTCTGGCACATGAGATTGAACGCAGCGGCCAATTGGCCGATCTCGGCCGGAGAGGACAACTCCAGGTCCGCTTCAAACTTGCCCTGGGCGATTTCCCGGGTCTTGTTTTTCAAGATCGCGATGGGCTTGGTGATGCTGCGAGTGATCACGAACGACAGCACCAGGATGAAAGCAAGCGAGGCCAGCGTAATCACGATCGCGGCATCGCCCGCCCGTGCTCCGGCATCCGCCAGCTTTTTGACTTTCCCGTAAGTCTCCTGCTGCTTATCCCATCTCAAGGTGTCCAACGAAACCAGAATAGCGTTAGTCGCCTTGTCTTTCTCGTCCTTGTACCACGTCTGCGGATAGGAAGTGCGCTTGGTCAGGTATAATCGTTCCTTGCTGAATAGATCCTGGTAACGCTGATAGTCTCGTTTCACTTCCTCCAAGAGGGCCGCGGTCTTCGCATCCGCCACCGAGCTGATCCCTTCCAGGTAGCGATCAAAATCGGCCTTGAATTTGAGAAACTCGGTATAAAGCGCCTGATCTCTGGCGATAACGAATTTGCGCTCGTAGCGGATTTGTCCCAACAAGCTATCGGTCAGCCTTTTCTCGTAGTCGAGAACCGCGTTGTCCGTGTCCAGTATTGATCTCGTGATATCGTTGAAACGGTGGAGCTCGCGTTGCGTATAAAAGCTTACCGCCACCACGAGGGCAAACACCGCCAGATATCCTAAAACCAGTCGCGAAAAAAAACTTAGGCGCACTGAGGGATATCCTCTCGTCGGCCCGAACGACTAGCCTGTCTTGCAACCGTCGGCTGGGCCCGCCAAAATTTCGACCTGGCCAGCATCGGTGGAAAGTAGCTTTTGGGCAAACTGTTCCAGCCGTTTTTCAGCGTTTTGATAGGCCGACTCCGCATGCCCCATGTGTTTGCCAAGTAGCGTGAAGTCGTCCCTGAACTTGGAGAAATCGCCTTGGAGCCGCGTCAGATAACGTACCATCTCTTTCGCGCCATCCTCGATCTTCATTCCTTTCAAGCCTAAAACAATGGCCTGCAGATACGCGTAAAAGCTATTGGGCGAGACCGGAATGACCCGTTTGCTCAGAGCATAAACGCTCAGGTTTTTTTCTCCCGGAGTCTCGTCCTTCAGGATGGTCTCATAGTACACGTTTTCGGCGGGGATATACATAAGGGCAAAGTCATAAGTTCCCTCGTCGGGGACGATGTATTTTGCCGCGATGCCATCGATGTGTTTCTTTACGTCCGCAAAAAACTGCCTGCGGGCACGCGCCCTGTCTTCTTCCGTCGCCCCGTCCAAGATGCGCTTAAAATTCTCCAGTGGAAATTTCGCGTCCACCGGCACCAATGAAGTGCCAAGGCGAATTACTGCGTCCACCTTCTCGCCGCTACGGAAACCGTGCTGCATTGAAAAATGGTGGGGTGGAAGGACCTGGGCCAGCAGGTCCGCGAGAAAAAACTCACCAAGCCCGCCTCTGAGCTTGGGCGCCCGCAGGATTTCCTGGAGCGAGGCGATGTCTTTTCCAACTTCATAGATTCGCCGGTTGGTTTCCTCCAGACCGCCCAGTGTTTTCTGAACACTACCCACCACACGAGCTGCGCTGTCCAGGCGCTCGCCGAGGCTTTGCTGGGATCTCTGCAGGATCTCGCCGTTTTCTTTGAGGCGCTCATTGACGTGACCGAGCAGCTGGCCCAATTGCTGCTGAATGAGCTGGGTGTGGCTGTCCACAACCTGGCCCAAGTGCGCCCGCAGCTGGTCGATCTGTTGCTGCATCATCAACCAGGAAGTCTCCTGCTCTTTGGCTTTGGCGATGCTCTGAAGGCGAACCAGAAAAAACCACCCGAGCAGAGCCAAAGCCGCAAAAAACGACAACAGGATCAGAATGGTATTCAACGACTCCACAAGCGCACGCACGAGTGGTCTGGCAGTTGAAAAAAGATTAAAGGAGCCTCAGCGCATACTCAAGAATTTCGCTGAGCTTGCGGATCTGGGTCGCCCGGATGGATCTTTCTTCAGGAGGCGAAGCAAAATAATCGTCGAGACTTTTTTTCAAATTCCACTCCAGCAACTCTACGCACTGCTCCATGCTGACCTTTTCGGAACGGCGTCGGCGCGCCTGATGCAGTCGTTGAAGTTGAATGAGCTGCCCCATATCGGGAAGTAGAATAGAAGCCTGTGCGAGTTAAAGTCAAGACCTGGAGGTCAAAAAAGCCGGCTCCTGCTGGGTCACACAGTGAAGGGCACCCAAGCCCGCAACCACCGTAGCGCAGCGCAATCCGATCACGCGGCGATCCGCGAAAATGTCCCGGAGTATTCCAATGGCCTGATCATCCCCGGGATCATCGAACACGGGCACCATGACCGTCTCATTCGCGATATAAAAATTCGCGTAGCTGGCCGGCAACCGCGAGCCCTCATAGTACAGCGGATCCGGGCAGGGTAGCTCAACAATCGTGAACTTGTGGCCGTTCAAATCCCTGGCTGCTGTGAGCCGCTCATAGTTCTGCTTCAGTGGGCGATAATTGGCATCGTTCGGATTCGATTCGATGCTGCACACGATCGTGTCCACACTGACGAAGCGCGCAATGTCATCAATGTGCCCGTCGGTGTCGTCGCCAACGATCCCTTCTCCGAGCCACACAACCTGCGCAACTCCCAACGAGTTTTTGAGAAGCCGCTCGATGTCTTCCCGGCTGAGCATGGGATTACGATTTTTGTTTAGTAAGCATTGCTCGGTCGTGAGACACGTTCCCGCGCCATTCACATCAATCGAGCCGCCCTCAAGCACCACCGAGTGCTCGAACACCGGGACACCCAGAAGCGCCGCGATTTCCTTAGCGACGCGGTCATCCTCTTCGTAGGCGCGGTATTTTCCACCCCAACCGTTGAAAATCCAATCATTGAAGGCCAGTGGCTGATCCGGGCCGGCTCTCGTCACAAACGTCGGGCCGTAGTCACGCATCCACACATCGACAGTCGGAATGCCGATGATCGAGACCCGGTCCATTGCTACGCGGGCATTTTCAAGTCGGCAGCGCACCTGGCGTAGTGTTTGGTCGTCATTAACCAGGAGACAGACTTCTTCTTGCGGCGAGAGGACTTCAATCATTTTGATCCAGATCTCCTGGACTTCGGTGAGTCGCGCCGGCCAGGTCTCAACATTGTGAGGCCAGGCGAGCCAGGTTGCCCGGTGAGGACTCCATTCCGCCGGCATGGCATAACCCAGGGACGCCGGTGTGGATGTTTGGGTGGTGCTCATCGAGAGGAAAAACTGCAGCCGCGACGGCGTAAGATCTCCACAGTTCAAGGTCAGTTCAAGCGGGATACTTCAAAGATTGACATCCGACTAGCGCGTATTCTCGCCAACAAACCGGGCCTGTAATGGGCCGTAGGCGTCGATGCGCCGGTCTCGGAGAAAAGGCCAATTTTGTCGCGTCTCTTCGATTCTCGAGAGCTGGCATTGGGCGATGAGCACTTCTTCGCGATCCGAAGAGCCTTGCGCGACGATTTCGCCAAATGGACCTGCAACAAACGAACTACCCCAAAACCGGAGTTTGCCCTCACGTCCGACCCGATTCGCCACGGCGACATAGATGCTGTTCGCCACCGCATGAGCGCGCTGAATCAGTTGCCATGCCGTGCGCTGGTCTTCCGCGATCGGCCGGGGTTCCTTGGGAATCCAGCCGATGGCCGTAGGGTAAAAAAGGATTTGCGCGCCCGCGAGCGAAGTCAACCGGGCGGCCTCCGGAAACCATTGGTCCCAACACACCAGAACGCCGATTTTCGCATAGCGCGTCTGAAAACTGGGAAAACCCAGGTCGCCGGGCGTAAAATAGAATTTCTCGTAGTAGAGCGGGTCATCGGGGATATGCATTTTCCGATACTTTCCTGCAACGGCCCCGTCCGCATCGATGACTACCGCCGTATTGTGATAAATTCCAGCCGAACGTCTTTCAAAAAGCGAGGCAACAATGACAACTTGTTTTTCCTTCGCCAGGGCGCCCAGAGCCTCCGTGCTCGGGCCCGGAATGGGCTCGGCAAGCTTGAAGTACCGGGTGTTTTCCGTTTGACAAAAGTATTTCGATCTGAACAGCTCCTGAAGGCAAACGATCTGCGCGCCTCGCTCTGCCGCCGTTCGAATACGCGACAGGGCTTTGGCCAAATTCTCCTGCGGATCGTCGCCCGAGCCCATTTGAACAAGCCCGACGGTGACTTGATCTTTGTTCTTCGCTTCGGCCACTGGTTTAACTATTGCGCGCCCGCATCCACAGGGCAAGCGCTTCTCCTCGTTTCACTCGGAATCTCAGGTGACAGTGTTCAGATTTCAAGGTTGGCCTGTCTGAGATTTGCGATCTGAAATCCGAGATCCTGCAGGGTTTTCGCGCTCATTCTCGAGAGGCGGCCCCATGCGGATTACTTCAAATGTTGCCCAAAGAAGGACCTGAATTTGTCCCATGCATCCTTGGCGGAGGTTTCGTGGTAGCTCGCCCGCTCGTCGCAAAAAAATCCGTGCGTCGCCTCGGGATAAACTTTCATCATAGAATTCTTCTTTTCGTGTGTCAGCTTTGTGTTGATCTGACCGACGTGTTCCATAGGAATCAACGGATCTTTTGCGCCGAAGAACAAGTACATCGGACAGTTGATTTCTCCGGTCCTGTCCAACGGGCTCGGGCTACCCATGGGAATACCCCCGCCATAGAAAACCACAGCCGCTTTGACGTCTTTATTGTGATGTGCAGCCGCTAGATAGGTGAAACGTCCGCCCATACAGAAGCCGGTAACTCCCAGAGCACCCGCTTTGGTATTGTTTGCGGATTTCAAATGAGCAAGGGCTGCTCCGAGATCGTCCATCACCTTCGAATCCTGTAACCGATTCATAATCCCGATTGCCTTCTGTAACTCGTTGTACGGCACCACTCGTTCGGTTTCGCGGTAATAGAGATCAGGAGCCACCGCGACGTACCCTTCCTGCGCAATCCGCTCGGTCACCTTCTTGATATGATCATTCAGACCAAAGGCCTCCATCAACACGACAATTCCAGGGTAAGTCCCGCCGTCTTTGGGCCGCGCCTCGAAGGTCTCCATCTTACCATCCGACGTATCGAGCTGTACCGTTCTAGTTGTAACCTCCATACCGGCAAGCCTCCTTCAGCGGTGATGACGTTAAGTCGCCTTTTGTCTAGCAGATTTTAATCAGGCGGTCCATAACGCACCGCCAATGGTCTCGAGTCTCGCGGCTAAAGTCTCGGGTTCTGATCACGCCGTATGCTATAGGCCGTAAGCTATATGCCATCTGCCTTCGCCTATGTGCGGCGGCAAAAATCCAAGATCCTCTCGCAGTTTTTTTTCGTCGTTTGTTCGGGCGGCAAGATGTTCCAAAACTCTGCACTGGGCAGGCATTCGCGCAGGTAATGGGCTGCTGACGTGGCATGCGAAGCATCGTCGCCCGGTATGATGAGCGCCGGCGCTTTGATGCCCGTGATTTCTTCAGGCGCCGCTCCAGGCGCCGTATCTCGATCAAAGAAATGTCGCCCGCCGGTCACAAGGATGCCCAGATAATGATCGAGGTCCTGTGCCATGAACTTTTGGGCAAATCCGTCGTCCTTATGAATCACCGAAGCCCACGGTCCCGCTTCCGGATCGAGCCAAAAGCTCTTGCCGACGCGAGCCCGCTCCACGACACCCTTTAGCCCTTGCTGCTTGGCGAAATGATAATGCCGCTCAAATCGATCGAGGCCGTTAATCTTCCAACGGTAACCTCCAACCGGCCAGTGCAGGATCAAACTACGGGTAGCCTCTGGATAATCAACAGCAAACGCCAGCGCCACCGAACAACCCATGCAACCGCCCATGACGTGGGCCCGATCCACTTTGAGGTATTCCAATAGTCCTTTGGCTTGCCGCGTATAACTGGACCAACTGAGCCGCTCGACTCGACCCCCCGATTGCCCGGATTCCCGCCGGTCATAAACAATCAACGTGTGCTCGGTCGAAAGGGCGTCCAGCGCGTTGATGCCTTTCCATGCGCTGGCGCTTAACCACTTGTCAATCGTTGCGTCAAAACCGCCCGGAGCAAACATCAGGATCGGCGCTCCCGATCCGCGCCTTTCGTAGAACACTTCAATTCCATCGACAATCGTGACCGGCATGGATCCCTCCTAGCCATGGAGCAATATCGCGGGCCAATGAGCCAACTCACTCTTGTCCAAAATCTCCCCTGGCCCCTCTTTTCCAAAGAGGGGAAATC
>CAYPHJ010000159.1:0-7604 GCA_964410485.1 uncultured Syntrophobacteraceae bacterium | reverse complement strand
ACTTGGAGTAATGGAGTGTTGGAGTCATGGATGGTACTTGAAACCAATACTCCACTACTCCATCACTCCAATTAACGCTTCATAATTGCTTTGAGCGTGTCCCTGTAGCGGCTAAGGCTCGCGATGTAATCCTCGACGATTTTCTTCGTCCCGGCCCCGCCCACCGTTTCCAGATCGTGGATAAAACCGGCCTTCTCGGCCCATTTGCGGAAGCTTGGCTTCTCTACCGCCTTGAGGATAGCGCGCTCCAACGCCTGCGCGGCCGAGGCCGGGGTTCCGGGGGCGGCGCCGATCAGAAAGATAGCGCTGCTCAACGGCACAATCTCATCCGCGACGCGACCGAGCTGTTCTTCGAGCGTCGGTACGTCGGGGGTCAGAGGATGACGCGAGGGGCCCAGCGTAGCAATGTTGCGCATATCTTGCATCCAGGGCACCTGACTGGGAATCGAGCGCACGAAAAGATCGGCCTCGCCGCGCATCACTGCCGGGTTCATGAGGGCCTGGCCGCCAAACCCAGTGACGTACTTGTGTTCGAGACCAAGGGCCTTCATGATCAGCACACCGGGGGGAACGGCGGTGGCGGTGATATCGGTCTCGGCGATCCAAACCGGACGGCCGAGCTTGTGCAGGTCTTTGAGCGAGTGGAACGGCGAATTTTTCGCCACCCAGACGCCAAAAGGGGATTTGTAGGGCGATGCTATCCACGTAAACTGCCTGACATCATACGGCGCCTCATCAAAAAGGACCTGCGGAATGATCAGCGTGCCAACCACAAATGTCCCCAGAGTTTGGCCATCGGGTTGAGAGCGGAAAACGTGTGATGTGCCGATGCGAGCTCCGGCTCCAGGTATGTTCTGAACAATGACCGTGACGCCGAGATCTTTGTTGACTTCGCGCGCCAAGGCGCGGGTGATGACGTCGACGCCGCCTCCGGGAGAGAAGGGCGCCACCCAGGTGAGGCGCTTGCCCTGGAAAGCTTCTTTTTGCGCACCGATTTGAGATGCGAATAGCAGGCCGGCTGCGAAGCAAAGAAAGAAACAACCGAAGATCCTCTTCATGGTGCTCCTCCTCTTCGACGTGGTGTTCTATGTTGGCGGCGAAATGCTCAGAGAAAACAGTTGCTGCAACTGTCGGTAAACGAACCGTAGGGGCAGGTTTCCTGCCCCTACACGCAGTTCAGGTGTGAATGAGCCAGTTTACAGCGCACGCTCGGCTCTAGAAACCAATGAATTTTCTCAGCTGATCCTGCCAGGGAGCCGGCTTCAGAAATTCTTCCTTGAGTGCCTCCGCTTGTTTAACGGGAATCACGACCGGGGCGAGCTCTTGACCAAAGATCTTCTCCCAATCACGCACAAACGCCGGATCCTTAACCATGCTTTCGATCGCTTTGCGCAGAAACTCGATGCGATTCTGTGGTGTCCCCGGCGGCATAACCAGGACCCGTGTCAAACTTCCGTGTACGGTGTTGTAGAGAATCCTGAATGCGTCCCAAAGCGGCCCTGACGGAGGTTTGCCATGGACCTGCGTATAGGCTTCGTAAAACGTGGGGACATACTCCGGAACTGTGGGTGAGCGAACGATTTTGCCATCCGGCCGGATTTGACCGGCCTGCCAGACGGGCACCACTTGTTTCTTTTGATAAAGCTCGACATAGGCACCGCCGCCGACCAGGTGAGCATCGCTGGCATCAAAGAAGCTCACCTCGCCGCGTTCCATGGCGGCCTTGATGACTGCCGTTCCGGCATAGGCGCAAACAGACTTGTGGCCCTTTATCCCCAGCAACTCCATAGCGAGATTGCCCATCATGCATGAGGAGTCCGTCTTTGTGCGGCCCGAGACAACGATTTTTTCCGCCGGCACGCGGGTAAGCTCCGCCGCGTTTTTGGCGTTCAAAAAATCGCGAACGAGCCCGACCCTGACGCCACTCACCGCCCAGACAAGGTTCATTTTCCCTACGTCGTATTCGACGCCCTCGCCCAGGATCGCGCTCTGGAGGTGAGTGCCTCCGAACACGCCGGTGGTTAGACCGTCGGGCTTGACGCGTTTGTACATATGGGCGCCCATCATCAGTCCGCCTGCGCCCGGCATGTTTTGAACCACAACACCTGCCAAGCCGGGTATGTGGTTCGGCAAGTGGCGCCCCATGACACGAGCCTCGAGATCATGACCTCCGGCGGGCGTAAACCCGATCAGGATGTTGATGCGCTTGCCGTTATAGAACTCATGAGTGGAGGCAAGTGCCGTACCTGTCGCCGTTACCAAAATCCAAGTGGCGACGGCAAGCAAAGTACTACGATACCACCCTAGTCGAGCTACTCTTGGCGCTCTCATGGAATCACCTCCTTGTATGCTCAGATTAGAACGTTTGGGGTTCAAAGTTCAAGGTTCAAAGTTCAAGGTTGCCTCCAACCTGAACCTTGAACATTGAACGTTAAACATCCGGCGCGGAGAAGCGGCTATTGCTTTGCTTTCTTTTCTGCTTTTGCTTCGCCCTTCTTTTCTTCCTTTTTCTTTTCCTTCTTCGGCGCCTCCAGAACGAGTGGCGCATGCGCGAGCACAAACCCGTTTTCATCCTCGATGCGAACCGTATACGCGGTCGGATCTAAAAGCTTGCCGCCAATCTCGCCGTCCAGCAGCCACACGGATGAGAAAGCACCGAACTCATTGGGAACGGGGCGCGGCCGCAACATAAAACTAATGTCCGAGGGAACGCCGCCAAGGTCAACCTTCACTGACAGTTCCTGTTTGGGCTCATATCCCGAACCCGAGAGCGTCACACTGACTTTTCTCTGATACGGCACCGGAACCGGCGATATAAACAGAGTGGGCTGTTCCTTAATAAAAACCCAGCGACCTTCCGCCTCAGGCGCGCGCAGCAAGTTCTCACCAGCCAGCACGCCGACAACGAGAAATACGACAAGCGTTGTCAGCGCGATCATCCTATTGTTAGATTTCTTCCTTTCCTCCATCGAAACACCTCCTGTGGTTTTTAAGATTCCGTTATCCATTACATGATCTTTTTGAGCCGAGCAATAACATCGGGGGTAGTTTCTTTAAAAAGTTGCTCGAACATCGAGGCAATGAGCGGGCCCGGCATCGGCGCGATATCGAGTTTTGCGCGCTCCGCCTCTTTCAAGAAGACCTGGTCTTTCATGGTCTGGTTAAAAGCGCTGCGCAGAATTTCCACTCGATCCGCGGGCACGCCCGGCGGCAATATGAGGTTCCAGCCGATGATTTCCGGGATCAGATAGGCGTTGAGCAGGGGTCTATTTTTTTCCTGCACAAGCCCGGTGATCACGGGCACGTCCTTGGGTATTTCGGGGTGCGGGCGCTCACCGATCTGTAACAGGATGCGCAGTTTGCCTTCCTCGATGAGATTCATTCCCGTCGCTTTGACAGAAGACCAGCCCCAGCCGCAGAGTCCCTGCAGTTCGCCGCGCTCGAGGGCTCCTCTTACGTCGGCTGTGCCTTTGTAACCGCTGATCACCTTGAAGTTTGTTCCCAGCACTTCATTGAGCAAAAGCGCCGCGGTGCCAAGCGCGTCGCCACGCCCGGTGGAACCAACGTGCATCGCCTCCTTGGCGCCAATAACGTCCTTTATGGTTTTAAATGGCGTATCGCTGCGTGCGACGCAGACACTGGCCCTGTCCGTAAACGCGCCTATCCAGAGGATCCTTCTTGCGTCAAATTTTACGGCAGGGTCGCCGGCCAACTGTGTCATGACGGCCACGGTCTGAAACATCCCGAGTGTGAGTCCATCGGGATTGACGCGATTGAAGAGGTGATTGTAGGAGATCATGCCACCGGCGCCCGGCATGTTCTGGACGATAAAGGACGGCTTGCCCGGGATATGTCGTCCCATATGGCGGGCCGTCAGGCGCGCGTAAGTATCCCAGCCACCGCCGGGCCCGAACGGCACAATGATCGATAGTCTCTTCTCCTGGAAAAAGCCCGAGGCCAACGCGCTCGATCCGGCGACCAGCAACGTCAATACCGCAGCGCATGCCATCACACTTGTTGCTCGCCATGGAGTTCGCTTCATTCGTATCGCCTCGCTTGGCTTTTCGATCCTCAATTTAGAACCACTGCAGGACAAACGCTTCAAACTGCGGGAAGATACCCTCGGGCCATGGAACGCTCAAAATAACGTGGAAGACGCCGACAATGAACGCGAGCATGCCAACAGAATAGGCAACCGCGATCCACGGCTTTTCCCGCGCCTGTAAAGTTAAATACAACAACACAAAGAGCGGCACGCTGACAACAAAGCCGATAAGGAAAATGGTTGCAAACAGACCCAGGATCCAGCCGAACGTATTTGCGGCACGGCTGATCACAGTAGAGACGGGTACGCTGCGGTCTACGGGGAGGTCCATAAAGCCGAGTTGATCATCGGCAGAGGCCTCTTCTCTAACAAAAAAGTCCTTGAACAGCTGAATGCTGGTGAGGATCAACACCGGGACGCCTATGGCCCACGGAAACATGCGCGCCTGGATTTGCCAGTCGCGTGCGGTAAAAACCAACAAAGCAAATATGGCAAAGAAAACCAACGTAAAGAGCGCCGCAAAGTTAAACTTGAAGCCAAAGTGTCGCTGTGATTTTTCTCCCGATTTCCCCACCATGCGAAAGCCATAGACCAGGCTGGCAATGGTCAACAGAATAATGACGACAACCAGCGGCCGCATAAGCCACGCTGCCCCGTACCGGCTCACCGAAATATAGAGGTAATTCTCGATAATCTTGCTCAACACCAGTCCCAAAATGATGGGCGGCCTGGGCCAACCGAAGCGTTTCATGAACCAGCCGACAACAGAAAAGAAAAGAAGCGACCACAAGTCGCCGTAGTGCGCGGTGGCTTGAAAAGAAGCAACAAAGACCACTGCCACCACCAGAGGAGCGAGCAGATGGATTCTGACCAACGCAACCTTAGCCAGTGTATTCGTGAAGAGCAGGCAGATTACAGTGCCGAAGATATTGGCCAACGCCAGGCTCCAGATCATTGTGTAGGTGACGTCGAGATGCTTGGTCAGCATCGCCGAACCGGGAGTCAATCCCTGGATCGTCATGGCGCCCAAAAGGAGCGCCATCGAAGCGCTGCCGGGAACGCCAAAGGCGATCGTGGGTATCAGTGCTCCGCCTTCTTTGGCGTTGTTGGCGCTCTCTGGGGCAAGCACCCCGCGCACATCGCCTTTGCCGAAGCTCTCGCGGGCGCCTTTTTCTGTCTGCATAGCATGGCCATAGGCGAACCAGTCAACCACAGAAGCGCCCAGGCCCGGCGTAAAGCCGACCCAGACTCCCACCAGGCTGCAGCGCAACACGAGAAACCAGTGACGGAACACGTCGTGCATACCGACCATGACGCCTTTGAGTCTTTCCTTCGGTACGTCGGCTATCTTGGTCCCCTTGATCACGAGGTCGACGATCTCTGGAATGGCAAAGATCCCCAGCGCCACCGGAACAAGTGGTATGCCGTCCCAGAGGTAGAGCTGGCCGAACGACCAGCGAATGACGCCGGTCTGCGGGTCCATGCCGACCATGCCGATCGACAGACCAAGGCCTCCGGCGATCAGCCCCTTTACGGGAGCATTGCCACTCAACACGGCTACCATGGAAATCCCCAGGATGCCCATCATGAAAAACTCGGGCGAGCCAAATGCCAGGACGATGGGCCGAAGAATCGGGATTGAGATGGCTAGAACCAAGGCACCGAAAACTCCGCCAATCATGGATGCGAGGTAAGCAGCGCCGAATGCGCGTCCAGCCTCCCCTTTTTTAGCCATAGGATGACCGTCGAGAATAGTGGCCTGGGCTGCCGAGGTTCCGGGAACCCCGAACAGGACCGAAGGGATGGTGTCAGAAGTGCTGGTCACTGCAATGAGCCCGATCATGATGGCAAAAGCCATGTACGGGTCCATGTCGAAGGTGAAAGGAAGCAGTATGGCCAGCCCCACGAGCCCGCCTAGACCCGGAATGGCGCCCAGGGCGAGTCCCATCAGAACGCCAACAAATAAGAACAACAGGCGCATGGGCACCAAAATGTTCTCGAGAGCTATGATGGCTGCGTCAAGCATAAATCCCTCACATCATGGGTTATTTGGGCAAAAGAACCCGCTTGAGGCGATCGACGATCTGCGGCGGAGTTTTGAACAGGTCATGAACGAGCTGTTCAACTTCCGCGCCGGTCAGAGGGTCAATGTCAAGCCCGGCTCTTTCTGCGGCCGATAAAAATTCCGGATCCCTTGTCGTAGCAGCGAAAGCCTTGCGAATGATTTGTAAACGCCCTTTCGGCGTCCCAGGACTCATGGCGTAGTTGCGTAACAGCCGACCGCCGTTGGCGGCAATGCTCAATAACTGGCGGCCCTCTTCGGTCTTGGCGAATTCGAAAGCCGTGGGCACCTGGGGGAGGTCGCGGTGTTTCTCCGGCATGACCTGGGTCAGGACCTGCACCGTTTTCGCGTCCAGAGAATCCTTCCATGTTACTTTCACCGAATCCCAACCCCAGCAGCCGCCGTGCACTTCGCCCGCGTCCGCAGCGCGGCGCACATCGGCGCTGCCTTTATAGCCTTCCACCAGCTTCATGGAAAACCCGAGAGCGGCCTGAAGAAGCCTCGGGTCGTCGCTAAGGGAGGTTCCCGGCGCTATCCCGCCGATGACCAAAGGTTTGTCCGGCGTGGTTGCCATGACGTCACGCCAGCTGTTAAATCCGCTGGCCTTCGCAACCGTACAGACAAGATGGTCCTGCCCGGGAGCCCCGACCCAGGCAAACTCGCGGGAATCGAATTCGATGTCTTTGCGGCCCATGAGCTGCTGGCGGATCAAGCCCGATGCCCACTTGCCGATGGTGAGGCCGTCGGGTTGGGCTATTCTGTAGAGGTAATTGGCCGAAATGAGGCTCCCTCCCCCAGGCATGTTTTGCACCACGGCGGATGGATTCCCGGGAATATGTTTTCCTATGTGTCGCGCGAGTAGGCGGGTGTAGAGATCGTGACCGCCCCCCGGCGTAAAGCCAACGATAAAGCGGAGCGTCTTGCCTTTGTAATACGGCTCCGCGGCCACAGCGTCATGTACGGCTTTGCCTAGAACGAGGAACAAACACGGCAAGAGAAGAACCGCAAATAACTTCGCTTGAGCGCGTCTCATTGGACCTCCATTGTCAGCCGATTTGTGAGATGCCGTGTCTGGCCAATACCGCATCTCCATAGGCCGGGTCAAGAGGTAAATTTGAGCGGCGTTTGGCTTCCGTTGCGGTGTGGCTCGGGGAAGGCCGTGTTGGAGTGCTGGGGCGCTGAATTAAAAATGCAATCGGTCTATTTTCCGGTACTCCAACTATGGTTCAAAATTGTCGCGTCAGGCGCAGATTTCTCGATATCCGAGGGCGAGTCCATAGACATGGGGACTTACTCCCGCCAGGACGCAAAGAAGGCGAATAAGATTTTCTCTTCGGTCCAAGAGACAACCACGGTTGTCCCCGAACCCTTCGACAAAGCTCAGCGTAGACTCCGTGGGGGATCGTGAATCCAAACCTTGGCGCCTTTGCGTCTCTTATGAAACTGTGACTACACAGAAATCCCCCCGTCCTGCGGCCGGCCCCCTTTGCCAAAGGG
>CAYPHJ010000158.1:0-7854 GCA_964410485.1 uncultured Syntrophobacteraceae bacterium | reverse complement strand
ACGCTACCGATCGGATAAGAATGGTTTTCCCGCAAAGGCGCAAAGACGCTAAGTTCGGAGTATTAGAAAAAAGAATTTACTTTGCGAGCTTCGCGGCTTGGCGGGAGGAAATCCGAATCCGGAAATGAATCATCTCGTGCAAAGCATGTCCTGAGTCAAGCCACGGGACCCAAAGGGCGCCAAGTCCCGAGTATTAAAAAAGATCGTTTTGGGAACGCTTGCAGAACTACTGCATCCCCAGCCGCTGCTCGATATGATCCAGGCGGTCCTCGAAACTGCGCTGTTTGGAGATAGCTGCGCGTAAGTACTGGTTAATGAGCGTCTGGTACTTGCCGCCCTCTTGCTTCGCCTTTTCTTTGAAATAGTTCACGACATCCCCGTCCAAGCGAATATGAACGTTGATTTTAACATTGGACATTCCAATGTCCTCTTCTCGATATGTACGGGGGCGCGGAATTTGACGAAATCGACTACCCGTCGGTTTGTTCTTTTTTTGCTTTCTCATATTCCCTCCGTTCAACGCGTCGTTCTTGCGCCGAAATAAGCCTGACTGTTTCACCCGAAAGGGTATAAACGACGGTTACAATGCGACCGCTTTTCAGTTTGCCAGTGCGCCAAAGACGCCGCTCGGTGCGCGACGAATGAGCCAGGTCCTCCTTCTCGATCCCGTCAGTATCGGTGAAGACCTGCAAAGCTTCCGCAAAGGAGATTCCATGCTTCTCCACGTTGATTGCGTCCTTGGCATCGTCCCATTCCCATTCCATCTATGTACATATTGTATCCATGCTGATGGAAGGATACAAGCAAGCGAGTTTTTTGGCATTTCCGTTTCGTCCGTGCCGTCTTTGCGGGTAATCGTGAAGAGTGAAAAGTTAGGGCGGCCTCTTACGTTTCCTTGACGCCCGCTCTTTAGGTCACATACATTTGTGGTGAGAACAGAGCATGATTAGAACTAGAATCTGCGACTTATTGGAGATCGAGCTGCCGATCATCCAAGCACCGATTGCAAGTGCTACTTGCCCCGAACTTGCCGCCGCCGTATCGAACAGCGGCGGCCTTGGTATGCTATCGGTAACATGGCGTCAGGCTGATGAGAACGGGTGCGTTCGAGAAGTCGTGACTCGCGAATGCCCCTTCGCTCGCCGCTTGAGGGGACGAGCGTTGCCCGCCATGCTTTCAGTGTCTCGGTTGACGCCAGCTCACCACCTGAAGTAAAAGTCAGCTCAGCCGCTGGGGAAGCCTGCTACCAAAGCGTACCCCTATCACTCCAGTTTCTCCCGCGACCAACATCTCCGCTCGGTCGGTTTGCTTTATGGTAACTACCACCCAAAAACGCAGCAAGACTGCAAAACCAAAACCGCGCCCTCCGAAAGTGAAAAGATCTGTGGCTGAACAAGCGCAGACGATTGCAGAGCTGCGCCAGGAACTCGAAGCGCGCAACCGTGACCTCGCAGCGCTCTACGACGTGACCGCCGCCGCCAGCCAGTCCCTGGATCTCCAGCCGGTCCTGGACGAGGTAGTAGAGAAAATTGCAAATATTTTCGCTTTCAATTCGGTGAGTGTTTTTCTCTCCGATCCGAAGAATGAAATGCTTAATCTGATGGCAGCGGCTGGTATCCACGAGATACAAGCTCTTCCCAGGTCGTTTCGCCGTGGGCGTGGACTTACAGGAAGGGTTGCTGAAACCGGGCAATACTTGATCTTCGAGGACGTGAGATCCGATCCTCGATACCTACAAATGACCGAAAATAACGCGATGCAGAGGCAGGGCGACTCTTTTATTGCGATTTTTCCAATCAAGGCGAAAGAGAAGTTTTTGGGGACAATCAACTGTATTCACACAGCGCCGCGAAAGCTAACCACGGGAGAAACTCGCCTGATTAACTCCATGGCGGATCAGATTGGTGTCGCAGTCGAGAACATCAATCTCTTTGAGGAAGTTAAAAATAAGAGCAAGGATCTGGAAACCACCAACGCCGAACTGCGGGAGGCTCTGGAACATCAGACGGCGACCGCCGAGGTGCTCGGCATCATCAGCCGCTCGCCCACCGACGTGCAGCCGGTTCTCGACGCGATCGTCGAGAGCGCTGCCCGAGTTTGTGGAATCGATGACGTGGTACTGCGACTCCGTGAGGGGGACATGATGGTCGTGAGGGCTCATTTCGGGCCCGTACCCATATTTATTGACCGCGTCGAGATCAGTATCGATGCGCCACGGTTTCGCTGGATGCGCGCGCATGGCACGCTCCACATCCCCGACGCGCAGGCCCAGACTGATCTCCCGAGAGAAGCTCCGGGCGGCTGGCGTACATTCTTGGGGGTCCCCCTTCGTCAGCAGGCGAAATTCATTGGAGGATTGTTCGCGCGTCGCACTGAGGTGCGGGCCTTCACGCCGGCACAGATCAAGCTTCTCGAAACCTTCGCTGACCAGGCAGTGATTGCGATCGAAAACGCCCGGCTATTCCTAGAGCTGAAGGAGGCCTTGGAACAACAAACCGCTACGAGTGAAGTGCTGCGCGTGATCGCGTCGTCCCCGACGGAGTTGCAACCCGTGCTCGACACGCTGATCGCCAACGCAGTTCGACTTTCTGGCGCGACCAGGGGGCATATTCGACAATATGATGGCGAGTTCCATCGCGTGGTGGCTCACTACGGGGAAACTGCGGAAATGATCGCTACACTCCGCGCCAACCCTCTACCGGCAAGTCCGGAACTCCCTGCGACTCGGGCGCTTGTCGGTGGCAAACCGATCCACATTCTCGACGTTCGATCGGAGACCGGCGTACACCTGGATCTAGCTCGGCAAATGGGTACGCGAACCATACTCGCGGTACCGCTGCTACGCGAAGGAGTGAATATCGGGAGCCTTACCATCTGGCGCGAGGTTGTTGAACCATTTACCGATCGGCAGATAGAGCTGGTCAAAATTTTCGCTGATCAGGCAGTGATCGCCATCGAAAATGTCCGGCTGTTTACGGAATTGGAGGATCGCAATCGCCAGCTCACTGAAGCTCTGGAGCAGCAGACAGCCACGAGCGAGATACTGCAAGCTATCGCGGGATCACCCACTAATATTCAGCCGGTGTTAGACACCGTCGCGGAAAATGCCGCACGGCTATGCAACGCGATTGACGCTCTCATCTTCCGTGTCGATTCCAACGCGCTTCGGAAAGCCGCTCATTACGGTACAATTCCGACCTCGCCCGATTCCGAGTTACCGCTCGATAGAAACACAGTCGCCGGTAGGGCTGTCGTCGACGGCCAAACGCTTCACATCCACGATGTTACCGCAGTGCCTGAAGCCGAGCTGCCGGCACGGCCGGCGCGCCAGCGCGGAACAAGAACGATGCTCGCAATGCCTTTGCTGCGAGAGGGCGCGGCCATTGGCGTAATCTTGATGCGACGCGACGAAGTACTCCCGTTTTCCGAGAAGCAGATCGCGCTTTTGAAAACCTTTGCTGACCAGGCGGTCATCGCGATCGAAAATGTGCGGTTGTTCCAAGAGGTAAAAGAATCACTGGAGCAACAAACCGCGACGAGTGAGATTTTGGGTGTCATCGCCAGCTCGCCTACGGATATTCAGCCGGTGTTGGAAACCATCGCCAAAAACGCGGCGAAGGTCACAGATTCGGAGGACGCGGTCATTTATCACGTCGACGGCAATGCTTTGAGACGAGCCGCGAAATACGGATTCCTTCCCTGGGGACCAATTGGAGAAATTGGCCAAGTGCTTAGTCGCGGGACGATTGCGGGTCGAGCTGTCATTGACCGCCAGATTGTGCATGTTCCCGATATGGAGGCAGAAGGATTTAAAACCGAATTTCCAGACGCAAGAAGAAGAAGCGAGTATGGCATTCGATCGGGTGTGGCTACTCCGCTGCTCAGGAAAGGCGTACCCATCGGGGTCATATATGTAAGGAGAAAGAAACTTCAACCGTTTACGGATAAGCAGGTTGCGCTTCTAAAAACATTTGCCGATCAGGCGGTAATCGCGATCGAAAATGTGCGCCTGTTCAAAGAATTACAGGCCCGCAACGCCGAACTGCGCGAAGCGCTGGAGCATCAGACAGCAACTGCCGAGGTGCTCGGCATCATCAGCCGCTCACCGACAGACGTGAAGCCGGTCCTTGACGCGATCGTGGAGAGCGCTGCCCGGGTCTGTGGGATTGATGACGTGGTGCTACGGCTGCGCGAAGGCGACACTATGGTTTTGCGGGCTCATTTTGGTCCTATACCAGTCCCCGTGAACCTTCTCGGGATTAGTATCGATGCACCAGAGTATGCTTGGATGCGCCAGCACGGCACGCTTCACGTGCCGGATGTCCGGGCACAAGACGATTTTCCGATGCTAGGTTCTACAGTCGGGGTGCGCACATTCTTGGCCATCCCGGTGCGCCAGCAGCACGCGTTCATTGGAACGCTCAACGCGCGTCGGATGGACGTACGCCCTTTCACCCCGGCCCAAATCAAGCTCCTCGAAACCTTCGCTGACCAGGCCGTGATTGCTATAGAAAACGTGCGGTTATTCCAGGAGCTGCAAGCACGGACCGGCGAGCTTGGTCGGTCGGTAGAAGAACTCAAGGCCTTAGGCGAAGTCGGTCAGGCGGTCAGCTCTACTCTGGAGCTGGAAACGGTCTTGACGCGTATTGCCTCTCACGCGGTTCAACTAAGCGGTGCTGACGGCGGGGCGATTTACGAATACGACGAATCCCCTGCGAAATTCCAACTTAGAGGTAGCTACCAAATTGACAAGGAATTAGTTGAGGCCTTGCGGGCTAGCCCTCTCCGTATCGGTTCTGGCGCGCTTGGCCAGGCGGCGGAGAGCCGCTTGCCGGTCCAGGTCACTGACATCCTGGATGAGCGGGAGTATGCGGCGACACGGTTACGCCCCCTGATGGTAAGACTGGGCTACCGTTCTCTTCTTGCCGTACCGCTTCTTCGTGAGGATCGGATCATGGGAGGCTTGACCATTTATCGGTGCAAGACCGGGAGCTTTTCAACCGAAGTAGTGAATCTCCTTCAGACCTTTGCCACCCAGTCGGTCCTGGCGATTCAAAATGCCCGCCTATTCAGGGAAATCGAAGACAAGAGCCGCCAGATCGAGGCGGCCAACCGCCACAAATCCGAATTCCTTGCCAACATGTCGCACGAGCTTCGCACCCCGCTCAATGCCATCATCGGCTTCTCGGAAGTCTTGGGGGAGCGGATGTTCGGTGAGCTCAACGATAAACAGGCCGAGTACACCGACGACATCCTCTCCTCCGGCCGCCATCTCTTATCCCTCATCAATGAGATTCTCGATCTCTCCAAAGTCGAAGCTGGCCGCATGGAGCTAGAGCTGACAACGTTCGATCTCCCCTTGGCCATCGATAACGCCCGGACTTTTGTGCGCGAGCGCGCTACCAAGCACGGCATCACGCTGGATGTTACCATTGACGAGCGCCTCGGGGACTTTGTCGGAGATGAGAGAAAGATCAAGCAGATTCTTCTCAATCTGCTTTCCAACGCGGTGAAGTTCACGCCGGAGGGAGGACGGATCGGGATCAATGCCAGAAAGACTGACGGTTCTGTGGAAATCTCGGTCAGTGACACGGGTATTGGCATTGCCCCGGAAGATCAGGCGACGATCTTTGAGGAATTTCGCCAGGTGGGAGGCGACTACGCTCACAAGAAGGAAGGGACTGGGCTTGGGTTAACGCTGGCCAAGAAGTTTGTTGAGTTGCATGGCGGGAAAATCTGGGTGGAGAGTGAGGTGGGCAAAGGCAGTAAGTTTACCTTCACGCTACCGATCGGATAAGAATGGTTTTCCCGCAAAGGCGCAAAGACGCTAAGTTCGGAGTATTAGAAAAAAGAATTTACTTTGCGAGCTTCGCGGCTTGGCGGGAGGAAATCCGAATCCGGAAATGAATCATCTCGTGCAAAGCATGTCCTGAGTCAAGCCACGGGACCCAAAGGGCGCCAAGTCCCGAGTATTAAAAAAGATCGTTTTGGGAACGCTTGCAGAACTACTGCATCCCCAGCCGCTGCTCGATATGATCCAGGCGGTCCTCGAAACTGCGCTGTTTGGAGATAGCTGCGCGTAAGTACTGGTTAATGAGCGTCTGGTACTTGCCGCCCTCTTGCTTCGCCTTTTCTTTGAAATAGTTCACGACATCCCCGTCCAAGCGAATATGAACGTTGATTTTAACATTGGACATTCCAATGTCCTCTTCTCGATATGTACGGGGGCGCGGAATTTGACGAAATCGACTACCCGTCGGTTTGTTCTTTTTTTGCTTTCTCATATTCCCTCCGTTCAACGCGTCGTTCTTGCGCCGAAATAAGCCTGACTGTTTCACCCGAAAGGGTATAAACGACGGTTACAATGCGACCGCTTTTCAGTTTGCCAGTGCGCCAAAGACGCCGCTCGGTGCGCGACGAATGAGCCAGGTCCTCCTTCTCGATCCCGTCAGTATCGGTGAAGACCTGCAAAGCTTCCGCAAAGGAGATTCCATGCTTCTCCACGTTGATTGCGTCCTTGGCATCGTCCCATTCCCATTCCATCTATGTACATATTGTATCCATGCTGATGGAAGGATACAAGCAAGCGAGTTTTTTGGCATTTCCGTTTCGTCCGTGCCGTCTTTGCGGGTAATCGTGAAGAGTGAAAAGTTAGGGCGGCCTCTTACGTTTCCTTGACGCCCGCTCTTTAGGTCACATACATTTGTGGTGAGAACAGAGCATGATTAGAACTAGAATCTGCGACTTATTGGAGATCGAGCTGCCGATCATCCAAGCACCGATTGCAAGTGCTACTTGCCCCGAACTTGCCGCCGCCGTATCGAACAGCGGCGGCCTTGGTATGCTATCGGTAACATGGCGTCAGGCTGATGAGAACGGGTGCGTTCGAGAAGTCGTGACTCGCGAATGCCCCTTCGCTCGCCGCTTGAGGGGACGAGCGTTGCCCGCCATGCTTTCAGTGTCTCGGTTGACGCCAGCTCACCACCTGAAGTAAAAGTCAGCTCAGCCGCTGGGGAAGCCTGCTACCAAAGCGTACCCCTATCACTCCAGTTTCTCCCGCGACCAACATCTCCGCTCGGTCGGTTTGCTTTATGGTAACTACCACCCAAAAACGCAGCAAGACTGCAAAACCAAAACCGCGCCCTCCGAAAGTGAAAAGATCTGTGGCTGAACAAGCGCAGACGATTGCAGAGCTGCGCCAGGAACTCGAAGCGCGCAACCGTGACCTCGCAGCGCTCTACGACGTGACCGCCGCCGCCAGCCAGTCCCTGGATCTCCAGCCGGTCCTGGACGAGGTAGTAGAGAAAATTGCAAATATTTTCGCTTTCAATTCGGTGAGTGTTTTTCTCTCCGATCCGAAGAATGAAATGCTTAATCTGATGGCAGCGGCTGGTATCCACGAGATACAAGCTCTTCCCAGGTCGTTTCGCCGTGGGCGTGGACTTACAGGAAGGGTTGCTGAAACCGGGCAATACTTGATCTTCGAGGACGTGAGATCCGATCCTCGATACCTACAAATGACCGAAAATAACGCGATGCAGAGGCAGGGCGACTCTTTTATTGCGATTTTTCCAATCAAGGCGAAAGAGAAGTTTTTGGGGACAATCAACTGTATTCACACAGCGCCGCGAAAGCTAACCACGGGAGAAACTCGCCTGATTAACTCCATGGCGGATCAGATTGGTGTCGCAGTCGAGAACATCAATCTCTTTGAGGAAGTTAAAAATAAGAGCAAGGATCTGGAAACCACCAACGCCGAACTGCGGGAGGCTCTGGAACATCAGACGGCGACCGCCGAGGTGCTCGGCATCATCAGCCGCTCGCCCACCGACGTGCAGCCGGTTCTCGACGCGA
>CAYPHJ010000157.1:0-8201 GCA_964410485.1 uncultured Syntrophobacteraceae bacterium | reverse complement strand
CTGGGGTGGGCGTACTATGGCGAACGCAACATGGACCGGTTGTTCGGGCGCGCAGCGGTAATGCCCTACCGGCTTGTCTTCATCGTTGCCATCTTCGTCGGCGCGGTACAGGAGCTAGAAGTCGTGTGGACGTTTGCCGACATCATGAACGGTTTGATGGCGCTACCCAACCTTGTCGGTCTTTTGGTCCTATCGGGACTTATCGCACGGGAAACCAGAGAGTTCTTTTCCTCACCCAACTGGCGCGAGTTTGTCGCGCTCGGTAGACCGCTCAGCCGGGGATAAAAAGCGTGGTCACTTTCATTTGCAGGGAGCGGCCCTGAACCCCTCCCTGCAAACTCGCTTTAGAACAGATTCAATCGAATCTTTATGGCTGGGTAACAGGAACATCCTGCTGCCATGGTTTTCGCGGCGAGAGGTCGAGCCGCTTATTCTCGACGTTCTGATCCCTGGCCGTGACGCGAAGTATTTCGAGCTGTTCTTTGGATGAGCTTTCAAACCAGTACTTGAATCCCCGTGGGATCAGCACGCCCTCGCCCTTTTTGTACTCGCCAATGATCTTGTCGCCCTCGCCGTAAAATTTCACTGCCCCATTAATAACATACCAAAAGGCATCATCTCCGGTGTGAGTATGAAGATTGTTTTCGCCGCCGTCTTTGACCACCTGGACCTGGACCTTCATGAGATCGCTGCTGCAAACGGTCATGGTTTTCTTGACCCCCTCGAATTCCGGAGTCCTATATTTAAAGTCTTTCGCTTCCTGTGGCATAAGTTCACCTCGTTTAAGATTTGCTTCGACAATATTCCCGTTTGGGGAATCACGTCAAGTGCGATGCGTGGTTTTCGCGACGGCGTTATCACCGTTCGCCCTAACCTCAACACCAAGGGAGATGTGTTTCCAGGTGTCGTCATCACCGCATGGTTTGGCGGGAGTCCAGAGCGACCCAGCCTTCACTCCAGCACGTTCTTCAAACGCTGGACCGTTTTTGGCGCAGCAGCGACCACGTTTTTGGCCAACCGTTCAAGTTCGCCGCCCGGAGTAGGATCGACCTCGAGGCCGGCCTTTGTGGCTTCAGCTAGAAAGCCCGGATCTTTCATTGTCTTGAGAAAGCCTTCCCTCAGAATAGCCAAGCGCTCCTTCGGAACATGCGGCGGGGTGATAAAAGGTCTGCCGAATTCGGCTGCCGCGAGAACCAACTGCATAAGTTCGCGGTCCACCGGACCGATTCCATACTTATCCGCTTGTTCCCAAATGGTCGGCACGTCGCTTAAGGCCGGATGTCTTTTTCGCCCGCTTTGAATGATGACTCGAACAAACCCGGTTTTTAGCCAGGTTCGGGGAGGGTCGGTCGTGAGAAGGGCGCTTATCGTTGTGGAACGGCAGACCGCTTCGCCGCGCTCGAGAGCAAGGTTCATGTCGCCGGAACCCTTGTAACCCAGAATGGGACTGAAATTGGCTTGAAAAACTTCCTCAATGAGCCGGATGTATGCATAGTTCATGGAACCGAGGGCGGACTCCGCGCATCGCGCCGGCTCCTTGGTACGCCGAAGGTCTTCCAGAGTTTTGATGCCGGCATCGGATCGGATATAGATTTGATACGCAGAGCCTTCTCCGGTGCCGATCCAACCAAAATCAGCCCAGTTGAACTTGGCCTCGCCGCGCCCCACCAACTGCGCTTGATAGAGAGCCGGAGCGATCAAACCGATTGTAAGGCCATCCGGTTTGGCAACTCCATAAATGTAATTTGTTGCAATCATTCCCGCGGCCCCGGGCATGTTCTGCACAATTGCGCCGGGGTTGCCGGGAATATGCTTGGGCAGGTGGCGGGCGACCAGTCTGGCCCAGAGATCGTTTCCGCCTCCCGGGGCGCCGAATACGATTACCCGGATGGTCTTTCCCTGATAATACGGCTGGGCCCAGGCCTCCGACAGCAGAGGCTGCGCGAACGCAACAGACAACAACAAAAAGATTTTCACAACGAATATCTTTCTCATGTTACTTCTCCTAAATACTGTGCCGGGGCCGGCTGATTAGTGATCGGTACCGAATGGCCCGAAAACGTCAACTGTTTCCTAATGCCCGGCAAAGACGTCGATCGGTACTCCATCCGGATCGGCGAACTGAAACTTGCCAAGTTTGCATTGCGCCAGGAGCTTGAATCTGATTGCGCCTTCTGCGCCTCCGGGCTTCGGCGAAAGGGCAGGGTTTGCATTGACCAAGGTTTGAAGATCCTTTTTGAAAGCCTCAATGTCCTCGACTTTGAACCCGATGTGATCCATATGTCGCGGCTCGATTCCTGCGCCTGCGTAGTCCGTTATTTTCCAGGGCGAGATTACCAGAGTGACCCGGCCGTCGGTAAGATAGTGATTCGGGTCATCGGCAGGCTTCTCGGTTTCCTGAAGCTCATAAATTTCCCTATAAAACTTAGCCAGGTTGGCGGGATTGAGCGCGCGCAAAACGAAGTGACTAACATAGCGCTCCTGCTTCCACTCGCCGTCGACGTACACTTCAGCGCGATTGCTCATTGCTTGCTGCGAGAGATCGAAAACGTACCCTTCGGGATCATGCGTGCTTATTCCCGCGAACGGCCGATTGCTCGGCCGCTGTATCAAGTGAACGGAAGGGTATTTCGCTTGCAACCGTGCGCGTACGCGTTCGACGTCTTCAACTTCCAAGCCAAAATGCTCAAGACCTGCTTGGCGGCCCATTTTTTGGGGAATAATATTCATCCCAACGTAACCGTCTCCGATCGCCACTGCGCTTTGCGGTCTGGGGGATTTTCCGGTCTTCATGCCGAAAAGCGCCTCGTAGAATCTGCTCAACAGAGCGTAGTTGTCACTAATGATCGCCAGGTGCTTGATCTTTGCGAACATGCTTTGCTCCTTTCATCTACCGCGTGGCCGTTAAACGAGATCCGCTTTTGAACTCAACGCTGGCACCGTAATGTCGAACACCGGACCGGAGGTCTCGACGGCTCCAGTGCTTCAAATTCTGCGGTAAACTCCGACCTCTGTCCCATTTAAATATCATTTGTTGTCTACGATCAACGACCACTTACGTATGTCCCAATCGCTTTCAGGCTGCGGCCTTATGGCGGATATGCGGAAATGACGAAAACCGGCACCGACTGTGTTAATGAATTGTGGGACAGCACACTACATGACGACTAAGCAACTCGATAGTATCTGGACACCAACCTTTGCCTTTCTCTGCTTGGCTCAGTTTCTCGGTTACGCGCAACACTCTATTCTGACTCCGACCTTTCCCCTTTACGTCACTCACCTCGGGGGATCGCTGTTCACGGTCGGACTGGTTCTGGGCGCCTTTGCTGTAACGAGTGTGGTTCTGCGCCCCTTGATTGGCCACTGGGCCGATCGTTGGGACCCGGGCGGCGTGATGATTGCGGGATTGCTGTTTTTGGGCTTCAGTTTGCTTTTTCCCTTCGTTCCGCTCGTTGAGTTTACGATACTCGCCAACGGGCTTCGAGGCATTGGTTGGGCGGGGCTCAATACGGGGGGCTACACTCTTCTTGCTTTGACTGCTCCCGAAACGCGACGAGGCGAGGCCTCGGGCTATTACAGTGGCGTTCAAAGCAGCGCCACGATTCTATTTCCCGCCGTGGCTCTCTGGCTGATCGACGCCCCGTACGGCGGGTTCAATATGGTCTTCGCCCTCGCTGTGGCGCTGGCGGTCTTGGGCGCAGGAGCCGGTGCGTTGCTGGTGCGTCATCTTCCTCGTGCTGCGCCGCGCCCGCGGATCGAGGTGGAAACCTCATGGTGGCGTGAACTGTTCGCTATCATCGACCGCGACGTCTTCCTGCCGTCCGCGATGCTCTTTTGGCTCAATCTATCACTCCCTTCGGTCACGAGCTTCGTCGTTCTTTACGCCCGCGACATTGGCATTGAGAACTTTTGGATCTACTTCGTCGTCAGCGGAACAACCAGTGTTTGCGCGCGGCCTCTGCTTGGCCGGGCATCCGATAAAATCGGGCGGGGGACTGCGCTCGCGATGGGTTTTACACTGCAGATGATTGCCTTGTCTTTACTTGTCGCCGCTTCGAGCCTCCCTGGCGTGATCATTTCAGGCGCTCTGTATATGCTTGGCAACGCAACCGGCAGCTCGGCGACATTGGCGCTTGCCGTGGAGCGTGCCAATCCCCAAAGGCGGGGCAAGGCCATGGCCACTTTCTCGGTTGCGTATCCCTTCAGTTACGGCGTGGGCTCTCTGATGACCGGTAGCGCCGCCGATATCTTTGGCTACGTTTGGACCTACCTGCTGCTTGCGGCTCTGAGCGCCGCCGGGGTGTTGCTGGCTCTGGCAAACTGGTCGCGGTTAAAGTCGTAGAGGTTGTTTAGACGAGAAGACAACGCCGCCAAGGACGCCAAGAGTATAAAGAACCCGAGTCTTCTCCTCGACAGAGAAATTATGTCTTTATGTCATTCTGAGGAACTCTGTGACGAAGAGTCCGCTTTTCGTTCTCGGGACCCTTGCAGCCCGAACCAGGTCGGCAAAGACTCCAAAATATCATAGGCAAATCAATGTCCAGCCACGGAACTTTTATCTATTTTGGACAGCAGTGATCTCATTTACCTGTTTGACTCAAAGCTGATATGGAGCTTAAACATCAAATTTCAAAAGGGAAGTCTATGAAGGAGATTCGTTTCGTCGATACCACTCTGCGTGATGGTCAACAAAGCCTGTGGGCGTATGGCATGACCACGGGAATGATGCTTCCGATCGCGACAAACGTGGACCAGGCCGGGTTTGAAGCCATTGAACTGGGAGGTCCCGTCGAGTTGGTCAAGTGCGTGCGCGAGCTGCGCGAAGACCCTTGGGATCGTTACCGGCTGGTGGTCGCGCAAATCAAAAAAACACCGCTGCGCCTGATCCACGGTACGCGAAGCGGTTTTGCTATCTATCCGCACGCCGTACACCAGCTCTATGACGAGTGCATTGCTGCGATCGGGTTGCAACAAGTGCGCATCTCCGATTCGTGGAATGATCCCGCGGATTGGAAGTGGCGAGTCGGACAGGCTCGCGGCGCGGGACTGAAGCCGATTATCAATCTCATCTATACGGTGTCGCCGCGGCATACTGATGAATACTATGCGCGCAAGACCCGAGAAGCGGTTCAACTCGAGCCCTGGCGCGTATGCTTGAAAGATCCCGGCGGGCTTCTCACGCCGGAGCGCACGAAGACCCTCGTTCCGGCCGTTCTCAATGCCGCCGACGGCATAACCGCCGAGCTACATACCCACTGCACCACGGGACTCGGCTCGCTTTGCTGTCTCGAGGCTATTCAGGGGGGGATGTATTCGATTAATACCGCCATACCGCCTCTGGCAGACGGCTCTTCGAATCCGTCGGTCTTCAATGTCGCCTCAAACGCTCGCGCGATCGGCTATCATCCCGCCATCGATGAGGAGCCAATTCGTCCTGTGGAGAGACACTTCACTGCAATTGCCAAACGCGAGAATCTTCCGATCGGAACAACCCCCGAATACGATTACGCACAGTATGTGCATCAGATTCCGGGCGGCATGATTTCAAACCTGCGCTATCAACTTCGCCGGGTCGGTATGGAAGGTAAGATCGATCGAACTCTCGAGGAAGCGGCACGAGTCCGCGCCGAATTCGGCTACCCCATTATGGTTACTCCCCTGTCTCAGTTCGTGGGCAGTCAGGCCGCGATCAACGTCATCATTGGAGAACGCTACAAGGAGGTCACCGATCAAACGATCCAATACGCGCTCGGTGTTTGGGGGCGGGAAGGGGCGGATCTGATGGATCCCGATGTCAGAGACAAAATCCTCAGCCGGGGACGCGCCAAAGAATTGTCGCGAGAGACCACGCCCGAGGCATCACTCAGAGAGTTACGTCAGAAATACGGTGGCCCCAGCGTCTCCGACGAAGAGGTTCTCATGCGCTTCTTCGTTGGAAGAGATGAAGTAGATAAGATGAAGAGCGCTTCACCGTCGCGAGCGTACGCCGGCGGCCGAAACCCGCTGGTGAATCTCATCGATGAGCTGGCGCGTCAAACCAATCGCAACACTGTCTATATCCGCAAGGGTAATCTCTCCATCCGATTGGAAAAAAGACGCAGCGATTGATAACGCTCATTCCTGCTAACTCTCAACGGGCGGGAAAGGACAGAATGTCATTCTGAGGAGCGCGGCGACGAAGAATCTGCTTTTGTCTTTCTTGTCGAAATAAAACAAAGCAGATGCTTTACTGCGTTCAGCATGACACATCCCACCCGTTGGCTAACCGCGACAAAGTTTGTTCGCAGTCGATTACTACGGATTTCTATCCCGATGATCGCGCCGTGCTGACTCACCGCACGGAGATCGGATGATCAACCATGGCATTATAGAGATAGCCCTGCTGGTTGTACGGCACCCGCTCAGGCTGCGTGTTGCCTCGCTCATCACTTGCGCGCACGCGGATCAAATGCTTCCCCGGTTTGGCATCCCAATCGGCATCCCAGCGAACCCATGCCTTGGCAATGTTTGGTTCTCTAAGCCTCGCCCTTTGCCAGCTTTTCCCTCGATCAAAGCGGTACTCCACGCGGTCGATTGTTCCTGCCGGCGACCAGGCACGGCCACGAAGCAATCTGCGACCACCGGCAATCTCACCATCCCACGGCAACTCCAATGCTGCTTTGACTGCTTGACTGGAGAGAATGGGGCCTTTGGCCGGAGGGTTCGGTTTATAGTCCGGGCCAATCATGATGTAGGTATCGGTGTTCCACTGTGAGAACAGCGGCTCTTCGGATACCTGGATGCGCCCCACCCATTTTATGTTGGAGATGCCGATCCAACCAGGTGTGAGCACGCGTACCGGAAAGCCGTGATCGGCTGGAAGCGGCTGCCCGTTCATTGCGTAAACGAGTAAAGTGTCGTCTTCCATGGCTTTATCGAGCGACATCGGGCGGCGCACCTTGAGATCATCGAGACCTTCGGGCATGACGTCGCGCGCCGTCTTTTTCACACCGGCTCGGTCCAGAATTTCACGCAGCGGAACCCCTGTCCATTCCGCGACGCCAATGGCGCCGAGTTTCCACTGCGTGCCGTCCGCTTTCTTCCCGTGGGCCGCCGCAAAGAAACTCCGCCCGTTCCCCGCGCATTCAACATAGCGAGTAAACGAAACAGCTGGCATGGCCAGAATGTCGTCGTACGAGAGCTTCAGGGGGCGATCAACCCCCGAGCCTTCGACGTTGAGCCGCCACTTGCTGGTATCAATGACCGGTGTGCGGGTGTGATTGCGCACGAAGAAGAGCTCGTTGGGCACGAGATAGCCCCTGCCTTGCAGTGCCTCGAAACGCATTTCCTTGTTGCTACCGAAATCATTGAAGAGTTCCGGCGGGGTTGGTTTGATGACAGGTTGTACAGCAGCGGCGCGAGCGGCACCGGGGCGAATCACTGAGGCTGACACTGAGGCCACCGCGCCGGTTGCAGCCAGTAATCGCAGAAAACCGCGCCGGGAGAGCCCAAGTTTCTTTGCTTCCCGCCAGAAAAACTGATCCGCTCGGGCAGCTACATATTCATCTTCGCGCAATAGTTTTTCACGACTCATGGTGACCTCCTTTACATTACCCTCACTCTGCCCTGTCCAGGACTGTCATCCTAAATTCCGTGAAGGATCTGCTTTATGTTCTTTCTTCCGTTTGAAGCAGAAAAAAAACAGATTCTTCGTCGCTGCGCTTCTCAGAATGACAGGCATCAAGTGTCCAGGCATGAGAATCATCATGCCATCCCCCATTTATATAAAGGGTCTCATAATAGTGGCTACATTCTTTTTGAAAATCCCTCCTGACCTCCCTTTGCCAAAGGGAGGATTTTCCCCTCTTTGGAAAAAGAGGGGTTAGGGGAGATTTTGAGGGCTTAATGTCGCCCAATTTTGCGACCCTTTATAAGTACGCCTATTTTTTACAAAAGGAACGGATATATTTTACCAGCGAGCGGATCTGCGCGTCGGTCAGTGAATCCTTCCATGAGGGCATTACCGTCGAGCGTCCGACACTCTGCCCGCCATCTCGTATAATTTTCATTAGTATTGCATCCGATTCTTTAGCCATCGCCTTGCAGTCGGTGAAATCGGCCGGTTTAGGGTGAAGCCCCGCCGCAGTGGGACCATCGCCCTTACCCGTGACGCCATGGCACACGGCGCAAAGCTCGACAAACATAAGCTCCGTCGCTTC
>CAYPHJ010000156.1:3653-8233 GCA_964410485.1 uncultured Syntrophobacteraceae bacterium | reverse complement strand
TTGGTACATGAATTACTTTGCGCTCTTTGCGCGAGTCACAGTCTTATTGGTCTTCCGTTGATTCAAAATTTCACCTGCCTTTGCCTTGCCTCAAGTCGCGTGACCACTTGGTCTGGGGCGGCGGGATCTTTTTTCCATCTACATAAATTTCAAGTCCGCGCTCGTGGAAGAAACACAAGAGCCCCTTTACCTTGGGACATTCGGGAATCGTTTCCATATAGCCCCATACCAGGTCGTCGAAATGGTCATTGCCGAGACGCACCGACCAGTAGCTCGCCGGCCCTTTATAAGGGCACCGCGACCGTGTCTGGCTGGGAACCAGAAGATCCATTTTGACGTCTTCTCGCGGGATATAGTAACGAACCGGATGGTTGGTTTCGAAGAGGAGCCTCGGCCTGCGGGTCTCAGCCAGTGTCTGACCATTGATGGAAACACGGACATGGCGCGCACTCTGAAGCACATCGACCCGTTTATACGGATCGCGCGGATGCACAAAAATCTCCTCCTCTTCTTCGTACCACTTGTCCATCTTGTTCCATTCGAATGCAAAATGATCTTTTAGTCCAATCGCATCCGGCAACGGATTCTCATAGGTCCAGGAAGCATTTTCCGCTATTTTATCACCCGCTCGTAGAGACCAGTAGGACGCTTCTCCTTTGTAAGGACAGGTCGTGCGTTGCTGGCTCGGAGCCATCAGCTCGACACGGACATCTTGTCTGGGAAAATAGTAAACCGGCAGCGTGTTGGCTTCGCGCAAAAGCTTGACACGCTTGCTATCGGCGACAGTCTTACCGCCGAAGAAAACCCGGACATGCCTCGGGCTTTCAGAGATATGAACCCAATGCCCGGGATCGCCGTGTATCGGCACTCGTGCTTCTTGTAGAGCCATAAAATGAACCTCCCACCCATTATAAATTGTCGATTGCGCGCAAAGCACATCTCACCACGAAGTGTTTCATGAGCTTACGCTCGCCCGCAGACAATGAAAATCAGCCCTCAGGCACAGAACGGCGGCGGCAGGATGGAACAAGCGTTCATCAAATCCCCCAATAACCCCCTTTGCAAAGGGGGCGGGGCCGCAGGACCGGGGATTTGGAGGTGGGGCCATCCCCTGGACACCGGCTGTCATTCTGAGGAGCGCTGCGACGAAGAATCTGCTTTTTTCTTCGAAACGGAACCAGAAGCATAAAGCAGATCCTTCACTTCCGTTCAGGATGACAGTCCTGCGGTGATGGGATGAGAGTCGTGGGGCTACTTTCATCGTATGTGGGCGAGCGTAAGATCATGAAACACTTCGTGGTGAAAAAATCTGCTTCTCCCTTGGTTGCGGCTCTGCCGCGCTAGGCTCTTCGCGACCTTCGTGGTGAAATGTCTGTTTCCTACTTCAGTTCACCTTTCGCAATTTCTGGAGGCAGCGCAACTCCCGCGGCGGCTTCAAATGCTGCCCCATGATCGTCCAGGAAACTTCCGCGACGTAAATATCACCGCGCGAATCAAGCGCGAGCCCGTGTGGCGCGATAAATTGCCCCGGAGCTTCACCGCAGCGCACATCGCCCAGGCGCGCCAACCGCTTGCCCTCTTTATTGTAGATATCGATCCGATGGCCCAAATTGTGACATTCCTTATTCACCGGCATGCCCGGTCCAAGCTCGCCAACGTAGCAGAGCGGCTCCTCTTGTGTCGTGTCCATATAAAGCGCGCAAGGGCGGTGCATGTTGTTCCACTGCGTTTGATATTTACCGTTTGGGTCAAACACCTGCACGCGGTGGTTTTCGCGATCGGCAACGTAAACCCAACCGTCGCGATCCGTGCAGATGTTATGGACGATGTTAAACTCTCCGGGATCGCATCCGGGCTCTCCCCATGACAACAGCAGCTTGCCATCGGGCGAATACTTGTGGACACGAGAATTGCCGTAACCGTCCGAAACATAGATCTCGTTCTCGGGTGACAGCGCCACGTGCGTGCAACGGTTGAACGGTTCGCCGCTCTGATAGGGCGCGGGCTTCCCTGGAATGCCAAGCTGCAGAAGAATTTCTCCGGACAGCGTGCATTTGCGCACGGTGTGATCTCCGTCGTCGGTCAAGTAAATCGTTTCGTCGGGACCCATCGTCACTCCGTGCGCGCGCTTGAATACGCCTTCGCCCCAGGACCGAAGAAAGTTACCGTCCCGATCAAACACGATGACCGGGTGCTCACCGCGCGTAAACAAGTAGACTTGATCCTTCTTGTCGATGCCGACAGCCGCCACCTCTTTGTAGGTCCAGCCCTGGGGCAGTTTGCCCCAATTCTCAACAACCTCGTAGCGATAATGGCCACTGCCTAAAACGACGCTCATAACACCTCCATTCCGAAATTCCCCCCGTATCCCCTTTTGCAAAGCTTTGCAAAAGGGGGATTTCTTACGCCTAGCGAGAATCCAGCTCCCGCTTTTCAAAGTGGAACTTGTTGGCTCGTCCATCTTCCGAAGAACCCCTCTTTCGAAAAGAGGGGAAGGGGAGATTTGTCACTTCCATATCACGATTCAGTGACGCTTGGTATAATCGCGCGCGATGAAGCTTTCTCCCATTGCCTACTACTCCTTGGCCGCCGTTTGCCAGACCGCGGGATCGTCGGGCGCTGCGATGCTTGCGCCTTTTTTCATGCGAGAACACGGCTATTCGATTGCGTTGGCCGGCATCCCGCTCGTCGCGAACGGCATAGGCCGCATTAGCTCGGATCTGTTTTCGGGATTTATGGCAACTTATGTAAGTTCGGGCACACTTCTCATCGTCGCCGCAGCGCTAGGACTGGCGACAAGCATCATCGGCCACTTCTTTCGTGACGTCATGGCGGTATTTCTTACCGCTTGGACCATCTTCGGCTTAACTGAAGCAATGTTTGCCCTTTCCCTCAGAAAGATTGGCTTCGATCAAGCCGCTCCCGAGCGACAGGGGCAGGTCCAAGGACAACTCGCTTCGGCGTTAGGCATCGGCTTTACACTCGGGCCACTGTTGGGTGGATTTGTCGGTAAATGGCTTGGGCCGGACGCTCTGCTTCTGCTTTACGCCGGACCGGAATTAGTAGCGTTAATGTTTGTCTTGATAGCCGGTGCGTACCGGTACAGTAAAGCCGCCGGCGCCACTCCGGCAGCGATCTGGCGCGCCGGCGTAAACCTTCTTAGCCGACCTCCTTTTCTCGCTTCCTGCCTCGCCATTTGTCAATCGTTCTTTTTTCTCGTCGGGGTCACACGCGTGGCTTTCCCATTTCTTGCTGTCAATCAGCGGGGCTTGGGTTTAGAAGTCGTCGGCACGATGGTCGCAATCTCACGCCTGACCGATACACTGGGGCGGTATGCAGGCGGTTTGCTCGCCGATCGGATTACCATCCGAAGTGTGATTCTTCTCGGCGTTGCCGTGGGCATCCCAATGTTCGCGTTGCAAATTTACGGGTGGGATTTTATCACGCTTCTGGTTCCGCTCATGGTCATGACCATGGGCTTCGGGCTTACGAACGTGGGCTCCACGATCTTCGCGTTACAATCTGCTCCGACCGAGGCGAAAGGGTTGGCCCTCGGGCTGTCACGCGCCTCAAGTTCGCTGGGTCAAATGTTGGGACCGCTACTGTGCGGCGCGTTGATCGAACACCTGGGCTTTACCGGGGGCTTTCAGGCAATGGCGCTGGTCTCCGCCGTGGTCCTGGTGATCGTCTGGTACGGTCTAAAAAAACCCGTCCCGCGTCCCGTGTCTCGAGTCCCGAGTTAAATAACCCGAAACCCGAAACCCGAAACCCGAGACTGCGCGCCTGGGGCGCGCTAGGCTTTGAAATCTTCTCCCAGCGTCAGCTCGCGGAGAAGATCCTGGGGGTTCTCGGTAGTGCCGCCCTGACGGTTTTTTTCCGCGCGCCAGGCATCCAGATAAGCCACCACCTCGTCCTCCGAGAGAACATCGGCATACTTCTGGTTCATATCGAACAGATTAACGGCATGGCACGCCTCGTGACGGTCGAACACTCCCTCTTCGACCACGATCATGCGAAACCGATACGTCGTGCCATCGACGACGCTGGCACGCACGCAACCGCTCGTGCTTTCACCGACGGTGATGATCGTATCTACGCCGAGAAAGTTCAGATGACCGGCGAGCGGCGTGCCCCAAAAGGCGCTCGGAGATACTTTGCGTAGCACCGTTTCACCCGGTAGCGGTTTGACTTCGTCGACGATGTCGAACTTGCGCCGCACGCGATCGAGTTGTTCGGGAGTCATGTGGGTTCGCTTGTTCTCCCGGCGAAAAGACCAGCCCTCGATGCTTACGCCATCCAATCCGGTGATATGAATAATCGGTATGCCGACCTCGCGCGCCTTGGCCAAGACGCGTTGGATGTGCGGCAGCGCATTCCAGCCGGCCGGGCCACAGCTGCCGGGCCATGTCTTGATCGACTCGAGGAGCGGCTCGGGTTTATCGCCAAACACCCATCGATAGAGATCTATGAGCAACAACGCAGGCCGTTGCCCAAAACCGATACGCTTGTGTTCTTTGCCTGCAATCGACGCCTTGTCCTGCTCGGTGAGAAATCGATCCCACACACGCTCGCTCATGGAA
>CAYPHJ010000156.1:0-3553 GCA_964410485.1 uncultured Syntrophobacteraceae bacterium | reverse complement strand
CTGAACCTCAACCTCAACCTAAACCTCGGCCAGGGGCTGAACCTCAGCCTTAACCTAAACCTGTTGAATGGTGGAATACTTTGTGGACGTAGAATAATATAGTGCCATTTTTACGGAGGTCATATGCAAGAGCTAATTCCCGTAGACGTGCAACAGATCATCGAGAACCTCAAAGCCGAAGGCAAAACCCGTAAAGTCCTCTGGCAAGATTCCGAGTCGCTGGCATTTCTCAGCAGCGGCAGGAAAGAGCGAAAGGATTTTCATGTAGATCCGAGTGATGAAATCACGCTGCAGCTGAGCGGTGTGCAACACCTCGTCTATCTGGCAGCCGACGGGAAACAGCAAACCGCAACCCTGCGTGCAGGCCAGATGCTTCTCTGCCCCGCCGGCGTGCCCCACTCTCCGAGAGTGGAGGAAAACGCGTGGTTCATTGTCCTCGAGCGTCAGCGCAAGGTCGGCGAGCGCGATCAGTTCATCTGGTTTTGTGATAAATGTGGCGAAAAGGTCTACGAGGTTTCCGTCACCGTCGGCGACTACCGCGACGACCCTGTGGCGCAAGTGCATCGGCAGTTCTATTCGGACGAAACATTGCGTACCTGCAGAAACTGTGGCACGACCATTCCGCCACCGGCGCGATAAACGCGACATTGATGATCTAAATCTGAGACTGGCCGGCATTTTAGCGTCTCAGAACTAGTACACTTTGCCTAACGGAACCCTCGCCGGAAAACACAGACACTTTCGGTGAAGGAGTTTTCCTCTCTGTCAAGCATCCCGGACTTTTCTTCTCCGCTCTTGCATACACCTGGACAGAAGCTCGCTTTTTCTTTCGCCAATGGCATTACGCTTGCGTTGTCGCAAGGCACCGGCCTGAAAATCAATTTTCAAGCAATTAACAGAAAGGAGTTTTCAATGAAGCAAAACAAATGGTTTTTAGCAGCTATTACGTTAGCTGTAAGCATCGGGCTTGCCGCAGCGTCGGGATGGGCCCAGGCGCCGGAAAAAACACCAAAAGCACCGAGCCCCGGGATCGAAAGAGAGCCCGGTAAGACCCCTCCAGCAGTGGGACAACAACCGAAAGTAGATCTGTCGTCCAGCGATATTACGAAAATTCAAGATGCGCTCAGGAAAGAAGGGTTCCAGCCGGGAGAGGAGGGCAAGTTGGATGCTAAGACACAACAGGCTCTTCGCGACTTCCAGAAAAAGAACAACCTCAAAGTGACTGGACAGCCGGATAGGGAAACGGCGCAGAAATTGGGCGTTAAGATCGGTGAAGCAGACGGGCCGGCCCGGTCGCCGGGAGCGAAACAGGAGCGCGCGCCGATGCCTGGAGCCGGACCTACTTCTCCGGGAAAAAGCGGAACCAAGTAAGCACAACAAGAAGTCTCAGGCCGGATGGGGGCATCATGTTGTCAAGGGGTGAACGGTAGGCGCGGGCCGCCGCCGTCCACCCCGAAAAACTGTCCCAGTAGCGAGATTCCTCAAAAAAAAATTTGCATTGTTAGGACAATTGAGGTAAATTGTCGTCCTGACAGTGCGACTCATTATTTGCCTACTGATCATTTGGCTGGCACTCCCTAGTCCTGTATCCCCTGAATCCATAACGGGATCTGAACAGCTCGAAGCTAAAGGCGTCCACTTTGGCTGGTCCGACGTCAGGTCCAGAAGCCTTAGAATCGTCGTCGAGTACCGGTACGAGGGCGAGTGGAAGCGGGCAACTCTGGGCACCGGCTTCTTGATTTCTCCAGAGGGCCTTTTTGTCAGCGCCTATCACGTAATGAAATATTGTCTGCAGTCGCACCGGCAGACGAGCGGGTTTTCTGTAAACGTCGACTGCTCTTCCGCCAATGGCCGCGTACGCTACAAGGCGCAAAACGGCGATGATGAGTACGATATAGAGGTTCTCTCACATCTTACGGAAGAGGATTCAACCAACGGGAAGGACCATCACTCGCCCGATGAGATCATCAAAAACCGCGACTTTGTCATTGGCAAGCTCAAGGGCCAACCCATGCAGCGCTTTCCCTACTGGCCCGTGCGTGACTTTCGTCAGGGCACCATCAATGTCAGCAATCCAAGCGCGGATTTCGAGTTGAAACCCTTGCTGCCGCCCAAGCGGGTGTTTGTTGCCGGTTACCCGCAAAACCGCGGTTTCCAAATCTCCTCAGGCTTTTTGAATCTGGCGGACGATAAGCATCGCGGATACTTTGCCGCCGATTACAAGGTTTATCCAAAGGCATATCTGGAGCGCCAGGGAATCCCTCCGGAAACCCAGTGGGGGATGCGAGTGGAAAATCAGATGAGCGGGGGACCGGTGATCGACTCTGCAGGATATGTCGTCGGAGTCGTCGTGAACGGAAACAGCAACACCGCCGGCGTGCTGTCAATTGAAAATGTATTGGAAACCTTCTTTTCCAGAGTGGCAGAGCCGGGCGCACGGCACTCGGTTACCCTGGCTCCGACTCAAACTCCCCTCTACCTCAAAGGAAGCTCAACTCACTAATACGCTTGTCTCGAGTCTCGTGTCTAGCAGGTTGCTGTAAAAAGATTTGGAATGCTTCGACAGGCTCAGCATGAACGGAAAATCCCTACTCATTTCAAGTTCCTCTCCGTTCGCCCTGAGGTTCTCGAAGGGTGAGCGGAGAGTTTTCAGCAGCCTGCTAGAGTCTCGAGTTCTTTGGCTAACATGAAAATCTGATCCCCGGATTCCTACCTGGTCATCAGACCGTAGCTTCCTACCCCGCGTCACACAGCAGATTGTGTCGCGTTGTTGCCGGCGAGCTGCTATAGGTTGAGCCTGAATAGCGTGAGCCGACTGTTGAGCTTACTGCAACGTTTTCTTTAGCACGCGGATGGCGGCAGTCGCATCGGCAGCGCTATCGAAAGCAAAGTAAGTCACCGCGCGCCGGCCGAGGGCCGCGGCCGAGACACCACGGAGATTTATAGCGGCAGCGGCAAGCGCCTGGGTCATCTTCGTACCGAGTCCCGGGCGGTCGGGTCCTTCCACTCGTACCGAGTGCAAACTGTCCGTCGTGCTTAGCCCAGCCATTTGCGCAGCAGACTTTTGCTTCGCTCCCTTGACCGGCGTGAGAAAAATAACTCCCGTGCCGGGTTTATCCGGGGCCCGCCGTGAAACAATAAACTCTAGATTGGCGCCGGCATTGCCCAGAGCCGCCAATTTCTCAGCCAACCCGCCCGGTCGATCCTCGATTTCCCCTGCCCAGACATCGACCTTTTGAACCGTATACGCCATGGTACACCTCCGTGCTTATTGTCGTCGAGAGTTTTCGCGGCGCGCACAATTTTCACTGGCGGGCCTTGCCCATTAGTCACGATCGCCTAGGATTATTCTCGCGCCAAGAACGCCAAGTTTGGAGGTTTTCCTTTGCGGACTTTGCGTCCTCCCCCGCGCGTCCGCGGGGATTCTCTCTTTTCCTTCGCGCCTTTGCGTCTTTGCGGGAGATAATTCCGATCTTTGGTTGCGGCTTGGCCGCGCGGGCCTCCTTAGAAAATTGAACTTATGCAAAACTCAGTCACCCGCTTGAAAAGAAAA
>CAYPHJ010000155.1:0-8385 GCA_964410485.1 uncultured Syntrophobacteraceae bacterium | reverse complement strand
TATCGTTGCGCTTGGGACCAGCAGAGATTCGTTCATTCGGTGTTGGCCGCCATCGGCATCGCTGAGCTGCCCCCGATATCAAGCTCGTCTCGATAAGATTCCTCCTGAGAAAAACTCACAAGGTGATTCGCGGCGATCTCGAAGCCCGGCGTGATCAAACGAGCGTTTCCTTTCATTTTTGCCGGGCCCATCTCGTAGCGAGTCGCTTGATGACCAGATAGCTGAGCAACGTAACCGGGGTAGCGATGATGATCGATCCAACGAGCATGGCTGCGTAAACATCCCACCCTTTTTGCAACACGTCCCATAGCCGCGCCTGATCCAACGTCACTGGATGCTTTACCGGGAGAATCAACTTCCCTAATCGATATTCAGCGAGCCAGATCAAGGGCAAAAGCGGGAGAAAGAGGATCGCTGCCGCCGCCCCGGCGATAGCGGCCATCACGTTCCGCTTCAGCAGCCACGCCACAACGATCGCCGTGATAGTCGGGGATGGATTCAGCGGGAGGAAACTGGCAAAGATGCCGATGGAGAATCCACCAGCGATTTGGTCGGGCGTGGCATCGAGATGCGAGAGCTTTTGCCAAACCTCCCGGGCGCGTTGTTTCAGGGCGAATCTTGCCATGACTCACGACCGGCATTTGACCAACCGCCCCTGATCCCCATCGCCTGGATGTACGCTCCTCACCGCTGCATTTCCCTTTCAGAGCGAAAGAATGTGGCTTGCATGCGCCGCATCGCTTGCGATCTGACCGTCGCGCAAGCGAATCCATCGGCGCGCCCGGTCCATAACTTGAGGATCATGGGTGGAAAAGATGAAAGTCGTATTGTGAGCACGGTTGAGCTGTTCCATCACATCGAGGAGAGCGGCACCGGTGGCAGAGTCGAGATTCGCCGTGGGCTCATCCGCCAGGATCAACGCGGGTTCGGTGACCATGGCCCGAGCCACAGCAACCCGCTGTTGTTGCCCGCCGGATAACTCTGCCGGGCGGCGATTTTCAAGGCCGGCGAGACCTATTTCCAAGAACAATTTTTGCACCCTTTCTCTGCGCCGCTCCAAAGGGACGCCCTGCAGGAGCAGGGTGAACTCGGCGTTCTCCATGGCCGTCAGCACAGGCAGCAGGTTGTAAGCTTGGAAGACGAAACCGAGGCGCTCAAGCCGCATACGAGCGAGTTCCCCCGAAGATAAGAGCTGAAGGTTGTTTCCTTCCACACACACGTCCCCGGCGTCCGCCCGGTCGAGTCCGCCGATGATATTGAGCAATGTGGTTTTCCCGGAACCTGAAGGACCCGCAACGGCGAGAAATTCACCAGGAGCGATCCGTAGACTCACCCCGCGCAGCGCCGGGATCTCGATGGGCCCCGTGCGATAGGTCTTTTGCACGTTCTTCAGTTCCACCGCCCACCTGCCTCCATCGCCCACCAGCCCAGGCTCGGCCGTAGGCTTTGTCATGGCAACTTTTTCTTCCATGTTCTGCGCCCAGGTTAAACTTGCTCCGCTGCTCCGCTTAAAAGTTTTCTCGTCTGCGCAAATTTTCCAGCACAGCAAGGCTACTATGCCAATTCTGCAGGAGAATTCGATCTCACCACGAAGGTCGCGAAGACCACGAAGTTTATAAATGAATACTATTCCGACCTTCGTGACCTTACTGCCGCCTTTGAAAATTACCCTCACCCGCACCCTCTTAGTGGGAGAGGGCTTCCGAGAGTCTGCGCAAACGGGGATCATCCGTTCTTCTAAAATTCCCTCGCCCTGTGGGAGACGGTTAGGGTGAGGGCTGCTCATTTTCATCCTCTGTGGGCGTGCGGTAAGATCATGAATCACTTCGTGGTGAATCCTGCTTTTCCCTTCACGGTTGTGGCTCTGCCGCGCTCTGTCCTTCGTGGTGAAATCCGCTGTTTGGCTGCGGCCCTGCCGCGCTATCCCTATCCAAAACCAACTGATAGCTGGCTTTTCTAAAACACCTTCAATGCACAAGGCAGCTCGGTTCGCGCTGCCTTGAGCGCCGGATAAAAGGATATGACTGTCGCTGTCAGAAATACGATGCTTACGGACGAGGCGATTCGCCACGGGCTCAAGCGCGAGTAGATGATCGGGTCAAATACCAGCGCCGCGGGAAGGTTGCTTTCGAAAAACCAGCGCATATCCAACCCGTGGGTAGCAAAAAAATAGTGGACACTCAAGCCCAGCGCCAAACCCAGGGCGAGGCTGATCGCCGTGAGAGCCAGAGATTCGCCAACGATCATGACTGCAAGCTGCAGAGGGCGAAGGCCCAGAGCCGTACAGAGACCAAATTCGTAGCGGCGCTCCAGGACTCGCATGAGAATCGTATTGAGTATCCCTAACCCCACCATCGCTAGCACCACACCGTTCATGACATAGTTAAACACCGCGTTCAGCCAAAAGATCTGAACCAGTGTCGGCATGGATTCCCGCCAG
The DNA here is from genome assembly GCA_964410485.1 of uncultured Syntrophobacteraceae bacterium. GTDB lineage: Bacteria > Desulfobacterota > Binatia > UBA9968 > UBA9968 > CAYPHJ01. The sequence continues at coordinate 5,945 of CAYPHJ010000155.1, read as the reverse complement.
GGGAGAACTTCAACCGGAACTCCCGCCAACTGCTTTCGCAAGCCCGTTGCCACCATCAGCGCGTCACCCTCCCGTTCAAGGAGGACAGCGACCTGAGTCACCCGGCCGGGCACCCCGAGCAGTTTTTGCGCCGCGGCAAGCGGCAAATGGATGACGTGGGCATCGATCGCCTGGATTCCCGAACGAAAGATCCCGCTCACCCGCAGAAGAGTGCTCTGCATTCCTCCTCCAACTGCGTCCGTAGATTCGGTGCCAGGCTGTTCAACAGCTTGAGTCATGAGCACTAATTTGGCCCCGATCTTCACCTCGAGCTTGCGGGCCAACTCAGTGCCAATGACCACGTCAGACTGTTTGTCGTCATTGAGATATGTCCCCTCGACAATCCGGTGGGGTATCAGAGATACCGCCCGCTCCTCTTGGGGGCTGACTCCCATAATGCTCACGCCATCAGCGTTGGCCGCGGAACTCAGCAGTCCAGAGGCCAGAAGCCGGCGACTCACGCCGCGCAGAACATGTTTCATGGCCTCGGTATGCAAAAACTCCTCGGTCGTGGAGACGATCCGGGCCGGCAGCAACAGCTCCTGGGAGCCGGTGTCTTGATACCCCTCGGCCTGGACGACTACATGGCCGCTGCCGAGTCGCACCCCCTCACGAATCATTTGCTCGTGGCTGCCGTCGAGCAGACCCAAAGAGATCAGCAGCAAGGTAAGACCCAAGGCCAAGGCCAGCGCAGTCAGCAAGGTACCTCGGGGATTGCGCCAGAGATTGCGCCAGCCGATTTTCGCCAGCAGGAGAACGCCCGTCATCGCTAGATCTTTCGGAGCGCTTCCGTCGGCCGAAAGCGAGCAGCCCGTAACGCTGGGTAGAGGGCGGATACCAGAGCGGTGACCGCCAGTCCCATCGCGGCCTGACTATATGCAGAAAAATCTTGCTGGCCGTACCAGCGGTGCCCCACCATGACTCCAGCCAGAGAAACCTCGCCGCCAGCGCCGCCCAAGTTGAGACCGTAAACCTGCAAATACCAGAGGAGCGGAGCCCCGATCGCTCCCCCTAAAACCAGACTGGCTGCCGTCAGGCCTGCCGCCTCTGCCAGTATCAGACCAACCACCTGAACCGGGCGCATCCCCACGGCCATCAACATGCCCAGCTCGCGCGTGCGCTCGATGACCGCCATGAGCATCGTGTTTACGATGCCAATGACCGCTAACAGGAAAAAGATGAAAAAAAGAATAAAAGTGACACCGCGATTAAACTGCACGTAATCGGCTAGTTCCGGCACCAGCTCAGGCCAGGCCCTCACCCGAACCGGTAGGGTTTTACTCAGTTGGCCCCCAAGCGCCGCCGCCGTCGCCGTTGCCTCGGTTATGGCATGGAGCTTAATGCCGACTTCATGGATCCTTACGGGCGGCAATCGCAAAAGCTCCTGCAAAGAACCAAGAGACATGAGCACCAGACCCCGGTCTATAGCGTCAAGCCCGGTGTGAAAGAGCCCCACAACCTTGTACAGATCATTCCCCATCGACCCATCGGCAGCCTGCGTTAACAGGATAATTTCCGACCCGACCTCGACGCCGATCGTGGTGGCGAACTTATTTCCCATCACGATGCCCTTTGGCATCCCTTCGGTCAGATAGCTCCCTTTTACCATTCGAGTTTGCAGGACCGTAACCTTTTGTTCCTGATCGGGTACGACGCCGAGAATTTCCGCCCCGGCAGATTGATGGGTAGCGCTTACCAGGCCATAGCCGTACACCCGGGGGGAAGCAGCATAAACCCGGGGGTCAGCGGCGATGGCGGCAAGCAATGCACCGACATTTGTTCCTTGTCGCCCCCCCAGAGTCTGGTGAATGGAACGGTTGGGGTAGTAGCTCGAAGCGTGAACCTGAATATCGGATAGAACGAGGGACGTGCCGGTTTCGATCATCTGCTGCCTCAGTCCCGCCATGAGGCACGCAACGAACAGCAACATGGCGTAGCCGAAGCCGATGGCAGCCATGGCGATAATCGTACGGCGGGGGTTGCGCCAGAGATTGCGCCAGGCGAGCCCGAAAATCCGTCCGCTCATCGCTTCAGGTTTTTCAGGGAAAACATCTCCTCGCTGATGGGTACGTCGAAGAGGATGTTCTTGTATACGATTGTAGTCTGCTCCCCAACCTTGCCCAGGGGTCGCATGACCAGGCGCGCAGGAATGAGCCTCCCGCCCAGCGTTTTGTACTCGGAAAAGGTCAGCTCCCGAACCAGCTTTCCGTCCTCGTCATAATAACGCTGCCACCTCGGCATGTGATCGGCCCGGCGAACCTCCAGCAAAATTTTTCCCCACACCACCACCGCTTCCGGCCGGGGAGTAAGCGTGATTTCATACACCTCGACGCCGTTGCGCTCTCCCTCAAAAGAAAGGGCGGTAAAATAGTCGCGAGCGAGGTGACTCGCTTTCACCAGATCGTCGAGTGTGAAGTGACTTCCCATCCACGAGGTCATCGTCATCGCAGGAGGCATCTTGACCGTGCGATCCGCTTGCGGCAGATAGTACCAGATGTCGCTGCCGACTTTCAGGACGCCCGTGCCCGCATCTTCCCGCGGGCTGCTAATGCGGACCCGGATCTTATCCTCTCCGAGCGACCAGATCTGAACCGAGATATTACGCTGCCAGTTTTCAGTGGTGATCTGCATTTCCACCGTCGCAATGCTGGATTTGCTGCTGGAAAGTCGAGCCACCCGGTCCACGATCTCTCGCGCTCGTTGATCGTCCGCCGCATGGGCCATTTGACCCAAGCTCAGCAGTGCCAGCCCGACGCATAGTGCCACACCTCTTTTTTGCCACCGCATAATCGTTGATGCTATTGTGCAGGGATGAGAAAAACAAGCGAAGCGAAAGGGTAACAGCCATTTGTTTCGGATTAGTTTTCTGATAAGAAATAGATTCTGCCAGCGGACTGCTACCGTGTCATTGCATCGACAAAGGGACGCGGCCGCGCGAGAAGTAATCAAATTTGTCCAATTCCATCTCAGCCCAAGGGAAAAATTTAAATTGCCAGCATCGAGATCCGAGGAAGGTCTTTGATGACAAGTCGTAGGGTTGTGATCACCGGCCTAGGAGTTGTTTCTTCCATCGGGTTAGGGAAAGAAGCCTTTTGGTCGGCTCTGCTTGAGGGGAAATCGGGTATCCGGCGTATCCAGGGTTTTGACGCTTCTTCTTATTCGTGTCAATTCGCTGGGGAGATCTCAGATTTTAGGCCGGAAGATTACATCCCGCCTGCGGAGGTCCCTAAACTGTCAAGAAACTCCCAGTTCGCAGTGGCCGCGGCAAAAATGGCGATTGACGATGCTCACCTCGATTTCTCTAAGGAGAATAGATGTCGAGTTGGGGTTGCTATAGGGATCGGGTTAGGCGGGTGGGACATTTATGAAGCGCAGCTACGACGGTTGTTCGAAACCAACAACCCGCGGCGAGTTCATCCTTGGTCGGTTCCCTTAATCATGTCAAATGCCGCTGCAGCAGAGATTGCAATTTCCTTTGGGTTGAAAGGTCCTAATATGACTGTTTCAACCGCGTGTTCGTCCGGGTCCCATGCCATCGGCTATGGATGCGACCTTATTCGGATGGGGAAGGCCGACTCTGTCGTCGCAGGAGGAACGGAGGCGTGCATCTTACCCGGGGTGTTTGCTGCTTTTTGTTCCCTCCGGGCGCTCTCCACTCGGAACGAGGCGCCGGATCGAGCGAGTCGGCCTTTCGACAAAAGGCGGGACGGCTTCGTTATGGGAGAGGGGGCCGGGATGATCGTCTTGGAGACATTAGAAAGCGCGAAGGAGAGGGGCGTCACCCCCTACGCGGAAGTTGTCGGGTACGGAGCAACCTCTGAAGCAACCCATATTGTCCACCCTGAGGGTACGGGGAGCGAGGCCGCTCACGTGATGGATCTGGCGCTCCAAGATGCTGGGGTATCGCCCGCCGAGGTTGATTATATCAACACCCACGGGACCTCTACCGTGCTGAACGATCTGGTTGAAACCAGGGCCATAAAGAAGATTTTTGGTGAATATGCCTACCGGATTTCGTTGGACTCGACCAAATCGATGATAGGACATACCATCGGCGCCGCCGGGGCAATCGAGGGGATTGTCTGCGCCCTGACCCTTCAACGAGGCGTCATTCATCCCACCATCAACTATGAAGAATCCGATCCCGAATGTGATTTGGACTACACTCCGTATCAAGCGAGAGAGAGGGGCGTAAAGGTGGCGGTGTCCAATTCTTTCGGATTCGGCGGCAATAACTGCTGTCTCGTGATGACGGCTTTTGCTTGAGCAAGGGGCGACGGATGGTATCGACGGCTTTGGTTGAAGAGCGGATTATCATGGGTCTGGCAAAGGTCTTGAAAAAACAACCAAGTCAGATCCAAAAGACCTCCAGACTCATTGAAGACTTGATGTTGGACTCGCTGGATATTCTGGATCTCGTTTTTAAGCTCGAAGAGGACTTCGATATTGAAATCCCCGAAGGCGATTTGCACTTTGCAACGGTGCAAGATGTCATTAGCTATGTTCAGGAAAAAACCAAGGGAGGGTAAGCCTCCATAAGCCCCGTACCGCGGACTTACGATTCTGCTTTTTCACTCAATTCAGTCTTTATGATTTGACGCGGCGCACTCACTCCGCGTTCCCACGCGCTCTTCCTTTCGACAGGGCCTCGAAGCCGGAGATCACGTCGAAAAGTTCCTCGTCGATGCCACTCTGACGCAAACGATGGAACGTGCCCTGGAGATTCTCTAACAATTCGTCGATGTTTTTGTCGGCGCGCTGCATCGCCGCCAGGCGGCTCGCATTCTCGCTCGCGAGGGATTCGGCGCACGCCCGGAAGAGCGAGACGAAAAGATATTCGCGGATGAGCGCCCGCAAGGTCGCGGTGCCGCCACCCATGACCTCGGGCAAGTTCTTCGTCGGCCAGGGGAGTTCGGCCAGCGCGCGGCGCCAGGTTTCGTCCAGCGGCAGGAGTCTCTGACTGACGGGAGCATAAACCGCCGCGGACGCGGGGCGGTTGTAGAAGAGGTGAAGTTCGGTGATTTGATCCTGCCGCTCGCGTGCCTCGCTCTCCACGAGTATCTGCGCGATGAGCGGGGCGATGGCCTGGACGGAATTCGGCACGGGGAAGAGTCCCGCCAGCGGCAGGCCCTCGTCCGCCAAGCGCGCATGAACGCGCTCGCCGACCGCCCAGATCTGGGGTGTGCCCGGCAGAGCCGACAGCGTCTTCACCGCATAATCGGCCACCACATCATTAAACTGGCCCACCAATCCCTGGTCGGAACCAAACACGACCGCGCCAATCGCACCCGCATTCGTTGGTCTGGTCTCTCCCGTCATCAATGCCGCTGAACCGGTGCCGCGGAAACAGACGCCCAACCCCAGCTCCACGGTGCGATAGTAGTCACCCAACGCGCGCACCGATTTTTCGTATTGTCCGATGCTCGCGGCGGCCAGGGCTTTCATCGTGCGGACGACGGATTGGAGATCTCCGGCGCTATTGATCTTTCGGCGCAGGCTCGCGGTGGTGTCGCTCATCACTCCTCCGGGAGTTTTGACCCGGGCGGAGGCGGGTCGGTCCTGCGATTCCTTTGATCGCGCAGCCGCCCAAGGGTGCTCTCGATCAATCTGGACAACTTATCGGCAGCGCCGTCGACGGCCTGGCCCAAGGTCGCCGCCTGGTGAGTGACCGCGATGGGCTGGCGGCCTTCGAGGCGCGCTTCCATCACGCAACGCATGTTGTCACTGCCGCCCTTCTTGTCGCTGTTCTCATCGCTCAGGTGGACCTCCACTCGGGTGATGTGTTCGCTGATTCGGCTCAGGGCGCTCTCCACGACGCGACTCACCTGATCGGCCAGCGCTTCACGAGCTTCGATGTTACGGTCGGTGTTGATTTTATCTGCATCGCTTTCCTCCGTGATTGTCGT
>CAYPHJ010000154.1:0-8410 GCA_964410485.1 uncultured Syntrophobacteraceae bacterium | reverse complement strand
GCTATGCGACCACGAAGAGGTCTTTTCTAACACCTTGCGCGGCAAGCTTCAATAAACGCAGAATTTGGAAGTTTCCACCTGTCATTTTGGGCCGGCGCGCTGCTTGATCCGCTGATTCAGTGATTGAAGCACTCCCGCATCCACCGCGGAGATCACGTCGACTGCCGCATCCAGCTCTTCTTCAGTCATTCCGGCTTTTCTTGCGTCCGCAAGGCGGCGCTCCACTCAAGGGTCGCAAAGGCGCATCATCGCCACGGCCAGGCCCATGAGCATTTTTTCCCGCTCTGTCAGACATGTCACTGCATGAGCATCACGATAAAATTGGCGAAAATCGGCTTTATTCATGGGCGTTACTCCTTTAGAGAATAGTGGAGAGTTGAGGGTTAAGAGTTGGGCGATGAGTCTCTCCCGCGTCAGAGGCGGTGTTGCAATGTCATTCTGAGCGCAACGACCAAGGCTTTTCTGTGATGGAACACGGAGAAAAGCAGATCCTTCGCTTTGCTCAGGATGACAGTACTGGGGCGAATTGGTCATTGCAACACAATCTCTTAAGGGGAAGAGAGGGTAAGCAGTAAACTCAGCGTTCTTTGCGTTCTTTGCGGTTCTTGTCTCCACTTCTTCTATTCCGGCTTAACCCCGCAGATCAACGCGTAGGGAAAACTCCCTTTGACATGCACATGATCATCGTGCTTGTGCCAGGTGAAGTAATTCTTTTTCATACGCTCGGCCAACTCGGGGGCTTCCGTTTCCAACTCCTCTGCGGCCTCCAGCCAATGGCGCCCCGTAGGAATGCCCTCCATGCCTTCCTGTTCGAAGGAAAAGGTCAAAACACTACTGCGGGGAACACGGAAGCCGGCCTTCATAAGCAAGCGTTGAATGCTGTTCGACGTGTGAAAGCGAAACTGGCTGCCATGAGTGCGGCGGAAGACCTGATTGATTTTGCTCTCGAGGGCGACATCGATTGCACCGCGCGCCTCCTCGATGACCGGATCGAGCACCACGAAGCGGGCACCGGGTTTCAGCGCCCTCAGGACTTCCTTGACTACGGCCTCCCTGTTGCCAAAGTGGTGCAAACTAAAAGACACGAAGGCACGATCGAAGATGTTGGATTTGAAAGGGAGCTTGTCGGCCTCACCCGCCGCCTGCCAATAGGCGGGAATAGGCTCTTCGTGCTTGTGTCCGACATTGAGCATCGCCAGAGCCTGATCGACTCCGACGATGCGGCCCGATTTGATATGCCGCGATAACGGGCGCGCCACGCGTCCGGTGCCGGTCGCAACGTCGAGCACCAACTCGTTCCCCTGTAACACGAGCATTTCGATCAGTTTGGTCGTCAGAGCGTCCCGGATAGGGCTCGTGCTGCGCCGATCGAATTCGGCAGCGTGCTTGGGATCATGAAACCGAGTCTTGTGGCCATGGCCATGCCGATGTGTGTGGCCGTGTTCGTGTTCATGATCGTGGTCGTGTTCGTGACCGTGGTCGTGACTTTTACTTGTTTTGCTCATTTTTTTGCCATCCCTTCAATGACAGTCCACTGTTCCTCCGTAACCGGCATCACCGAAAGACGAGGTAGCCGAACGAGATCGAATTTCGCGAGTTTGGAGTTCGCTTTGATCTCGGCAAGAGTCACCGGGCGTGGCAGTGGCTTGACTGCTTCAATGTCGACCACCACCAGCTTTGGATCTTTTTTGCTCGGGTCAGGATACCCGCCGCTTACCGCACGCGCTATGCCGACCGCCGCTTTCTCGTCTCCCGTATGATAGACGAGGATTGAATCGCCCTCTTTTATTTCCTTCAGATGTTTGAGCGCCAGATTGTTTTTTACGCCATCCCAGACCGTCTTTTTGTCTTTTTGCAGCTGCTGAAAAGAATAGGCGGTCGGTTCCGTCTTGAAAAGCCAGCGGTTCGCCATGATGCAACCTCCCCAGAGGTTTTATAAAACACCACGTGACTGTAACACAAACCCGCCGTAAGCGGGAAATTTGAAGCCGGCGCGCGAAGGTGGTATGTGAGCACTATGTCAAAGTTTGACCAGTTCTGCGCTGAATATTTTAACAAATATTTCGACCTTCACCCGACAGAAGCCATCTACTATGGCATCGAAGGCTACGATCACCTCCTGAAGGACTTCTCCGACGAGACATATCGAGCGGAAAAGGCGTTCGTTGAGGAATCGCTCGATAAGCTCCGCCGCATCTCAACCGAAGCCCTCGACCCGGATCAGCGCATTGACTACGCGCTCCTCGAAGGTCGACTGACTCTGGACTACTACGCTCACAATAAGGAGGACTACCGTCTCAAGTGGCCGGAGATCTACTCCCCAATCGAAGCGATTTACATTCTCACTGTGCGGCCGACCGATGATCTGGCTGGCAACTTGATGCGCCGCCTTGAGCGCTCACCGAGCCTCATCCGCCAGGGGATTGCTAACCTGAGCCGAGCGGACGCAAATCCGCCTCGACTATGGACTCAGATGGCGATCGAAGCAGCCAAGGGCGGCATCAGTTTTCTCAGTACATTGCCGGACCATCCGAGGGTGCAGACGGAGGTCTCGGATCCCGGACCGTTGCGACATGCCATAGACCAGGCAAAAAGCGCAATTGTCGATTTTGCCGCATTTCTCGAACGAGACCTCTTACCCCGCAGCCACGGCATATACGCCGTCGGCGAAGAGCATTACAATTTGTTCCTTGCTAAGAAACACTTTCTTGATTCCGATGCTCAGAAACTGCTCGCACTGGGTGAGAACCTCTTCGACAAGACCAAGGCGGAACTGGCCGCAATAACCGCCGAGCTGGCGCCGGGAAAAGCTATTGCAGAAGTCGCCAGACGCATTCAAGAGCATCACCCACCGAAGGAAGGAATCCTTTCCGCCTACCAACGCGCCATGAAAGCGGCCAGGGAGTTCGTGGCCGCAAACAAGCTCGTTTCCCTTCCTTCAAGGGAGGAGCTTCACGTCGTCCCTACCCCCGAATTTCGCCGGCACGAGATACCATTCGCCGCTTACCTGTCACCGTCCCCTAAAGATCCCAACCAGGTGGGCTATTACTATGTAACCCCGGTCAGCGATGATGACTTGCTGAGGGAACACAACTGGGTTGGCCTGGAAAACACTTCCGTTCACGAAAGCTACCCCGGCCACCATCTCCAGTTTTGTGTGGCCAACTCGCTTCCCGCCGCCTCGACATTGCCTCGTCTGATGAACGAATCGTCCGTTTTCTACGAGGGCTGGGCGCTCTACTGCGAGCAGCTCATGCAGGAACAAGGATTTCTCAAATCCAAAGAGCACCGTTTCGTTATGCTCAAGGACCGGCTATGGCGCGCACTGAGAATTATCATCGACGTCAAAACCCAAACCGGGAAGATGTCCTATGACGACGCGGCAGACCTCATGGTACGCGAGCTACACTTTCCCCGCGCCCAGGCGTGCGCCGACTTGAACTGGTACAGCCAATCACCTTCCGGACCGATGGGCTATGCGCTTGGGTGGTCAATCATCAATCGATTACGCGACCAGGAGCGGAGTCGGTTGAGCGGCAAATTCGCGCTCATGGCGTTTCATGACAAGCTGCTGAGCGCGGGCAGCATTTCGCTGCCGCTCGTGGAACGAAGGCACTTCGCGCAATGATACGCTCTGCGCTCAGCGCTAAGTGCAAAGCGCCCCGCAAGCCGCTGCTTGGCGCGCAGATGTCCATCGCCGGCGGCGTTCACAAAGCGCTGCTCTTGGGCAAACAAGCCGGTTGTGATGTTATTCAAGTCTTTACCAAGTCTTCGCGCCAGTGGGCGGCCACACCTTATAACAAAGATGATATTGCCGCCTTTCACCACAACCAAAAAGAGACCGGCATTGTTACTGTCATCGCGCATGATTCCTATTTGCTGAATTTGGGCTCCCCGGATGACTCACTGCGCAAGAAATCAATTCAAGCGTTCATCGATGAGATCGAGCGATGTGAGATCCTGGGGATCTCCAATTTAGTCGCCCATCCCGGCGCTCACATGGGCACCGGCGAAGACACCGGCATCAAGCTCATCGCCCGTTCGTTGGACCACGTTCACACCGCCTGTCCCGGTTACAACGTCAAAGTGACCCTCGAGATTACCGCCGGACAGGGATCCACTCTCGGATATCGCTTCGATCAGATCGCAAGGATCATCGATGCGGCGAAAGCAGGTGACCGACTGCGAGTCTGCTTCGATACCGAGCATGCATTTGCGGCAGGCTACGATATCCGGACAAAGGAGGGTTACGAACGCACTTTCACTGAGTTTGACGAGGCTGTCGGCTTTGACCGCATTGCCGCTTTCCATCTCAACGATTCCAAGAAGCCGTTGAACTCCCGCGTCGATCGCCATGAGCACATCGGCAAGGGGGAGATCGGGCTCGAAGGTTTTCGCATGTTAGTTAACGACCGGCGCTTCTGGGGTTTGCCCATGTGCCTGGAGACGCCCAAAGGACCCGATTTGAAGGAAGACCGCGAGAATTTGGCTGTGCTACGAAGTCTGATCGACTAAGAACAAGATGGGATTCACCACGGAGGCGTAGTAGTACGGAGTTTTTCGCGCAAAGGCCGCAAAGGAGCCAAGGGTTTCCTCAGGCGCAGAGCGCCAGAGAAAAAGACCGTCTTTTCTTTGCGTTCTTGGTGCTCTGGGCGCGAAACTCTGATGTGCCCTCCGCGTCCTCGGCGCCTGGTCCTTTCCCACGAGCTACGAGCCACGAACACGATCATTGCCGCTCGGGCCAGAGTGAAAACATCTGCTTGGTGGCGGCCGAGCCAGAGGCCAACCACGGGGCATCCGCTTTGCCCCCGTTCAGCAGTCCAAAGAAGTAAATCCTCAGCATCTGATCGATGACCTGTGGAAACGGCAGGTCGCGGCGCGGTTGATACCACGTGTAGACCCAGTTCATCATGCCAAACAGCGAAAACGTCGCCACACGCAGATTGATGAGTTTGCCGTTCTCCTGCCGCTGCAGCTCTTCAATCAAGTCCATGAGCACTTTGACGTACCGCCGCTTGAGCACGAGGATTTTGACTTCAAATTCGCCGCTCAACGACTCGTCTTCATGCGCCATGACTTTCATCTCGTGCATATTGTGCCAGAAAAAACTCAGGTGGTTTTCAGCAAAGACGCGGATACGTGTACGCACATCCATTTCCGGCGTCACGGCCTCTTCCCAGTGCTGGAGCAGCGTCAAGAAGCACCGTTCCTGGATCAGATAAAGAAGCTCTTCCTTGGTGCTGAAATAATAATACAAACCGGCCAGGCTCATGCGCGTGCCACGGGCAATGTCCCGCACCGAAGTATGGTGAAACCCTTTGTCGGCAAAAATTTTCGCTGATGTTTTGAGAATCTGTTGAAGTTTTTCGTCGTAATGGCGGGTGGCGGGTTCGAGGCGATTGGGCATTCGTCAGGTCATATTTGCAGGTCAGCTAAGCCCTGTCAAATTAGTTAGGTGTGGTCTCTTGATATTGCTTCCGAACGGTTGCAGTCTCTCGCCTTAAAAATCTTGAACATCATACGTTAGAGCTACGGGGCCACACGAAAATTGGACCCACGTGGCTCGTGGCTTCACTTCTTGGTTCGCTCGAAGAAAGCATCCTCTCGATGAACAAAGCCGCGGACCCTGCGGCCTTCTACAAAAGCCTGCACCTGGAGGTAATCTCCCCTCACACTCAGTACGTTGAGTCGAGTGGCGGGCTGCAACGTAGCGATGATATCTGCGTCTGCTCGCGGCGTGCGACGTACGAACGAAAACGGCCCAACGACCTCAAACAGTTCCGCAACGACTTCCTTTTTGCCTCGAGTCTTAGGTTGGGATTGCTGCTTTTGGTGCTCGACCTCAGGCGTGATCAGTTGCGAGTTGGCGTCATCCGAACTCGACTCACCGGATTCGCCACCATGTGTCGGAGCACCCGTCTTCGCAGGCAAGACAGCAACTTGGGATTTGTCAGAGTCCTGCGTTACTGGATTGCTTCTAGCATCAGCCAGCGGATCTTTCTGATGCACATCTCTAACATGATGTTCTAGACGGTTTTGCTTTGAGGAGAGCACTCCCACTGCGCCGGCGAGCGCAATAAGGATCATGCAAGCCGCGATGGCCATCAAACGCTGACGGGTCGTCCGTCGCCCTGCGTCTTTCGGTTCCAACTCCGCCGGTTCTCTGGAACCGTTTGCTTGCGCATCTGACGGTTCGCCAGCGACGAATTTCGCTTGTTGTTCAATGTCCCGCTTCGTTCTGAAGAGCCAATTCTCACCTTCGGTTTTAGCCAATGTCGACGGCGAATGCGTTTTAAACTGACAGTCGTCTTTGAGTCCGAGATCGCGTACCACCTCCTCAATCATGTCTTCACGGACTTGGTCTCTCGAGAGCGCAAACGCAAGAAGCAAAGCATTGTCACATATGATGTTGATGAGCCGGGGAACCCCTTGCGAGTAGGAGGCAACTTGGGCAATAGCCTCGGGAACAAATAACTGCCGGCTTTCATAACCGGCCTTCTGCAGCCTGAACTCGATGTAGCGACCGACTTCATCGTTCTTCAGCGGGGTTAGTCGACAGTGGAAGAAGATGCGCTGCTTGAGATGGCGTTGTCCCGGTTGATCGAGCCTCAGGGCAAGCTCCGGTTGGCCGCTCAAGACGATCTGAAGCAATTTTTCCTTTTCAGTTTCAAAATTCGAGAGAAAGCGGATGCCTTCAAACATCTCATCGCTTAGACTTTGAGCTTCATCAATCAGCAGGGCGAGGATGTGTCCCTTCTTCTGCTGCACCACTAGATGCTCTCGGAGCCGTGTGGCCATTGAGAGTCTGTCCTGTCCGTCTGTTGACAGGCCGAGTTCAGTCGATAGATGGCGGAGCAATTCGCCATAAGTAAGTTGATCGTAAGACAAGAAAACAGGATGAGTCGTAGCTTTTAAACTGCGCATTGTCTTGTACAGCAGGGTAGTCTTTCCCGTACCAACCTCGCCGCTGACAACGATCAGTCCTTTCGACCACTCAATCCCGTAGCACAGGTTGGCGAACGCTTCCTGATAGAGATCGTTGGTATAGAAGAATTGAGTGTTTGGAGTGACGCTAAATGGCGATTCTCGGAACCCAAAAAATTCGTTATACATGATCTATCTTGTAAAACGGTTTTGTATTGTTGGCACGAAGTGACATTTTTTGTCAAGCATAGAAATTTGGGCTGAAGAATAGCAGGGCCCTTTTCACCTAGACGGTTGGGGAGAAAAGCACACTGTCAACCAGCGATCAGTTTCAGGAGAAAGAAAAACCACACCCATCTCCTCGCCGAGGTTTTCATTTGTTGCAGCGCGACGGGTAAGAACTCCTAGTAAAAATACGCACTTGAATAGGACCATACCATGGTGTATGTGTAAGCAGGTGCGGCTTTACGGCGCCATGAGAATAGCTTTGAGTATGAAACTCGCGAAAGCCGCTGAACCTTTTCACTACCTGCTTTGAAGGTTTTGAACGAGTCATGGAGTTCGAGAGCGTTACCGTTCAAAAGGACGGCGCCGTCGCTGTTGTCACCCTCAATCGTCCCCAGCAGCTCAATGCGCTTTCCTATAACTTGGTCAAGGATCTATGCCTGGCGGTCGAACAGCTCGATAGCGACGAGGAGGTGCGGGCCATTATTGTGACGGGCGGTGACAAAGTGTTCGCCGCTGGCGCCGACATCAAAGAAATGGCAGGCCTTGGTCCTTTTGAAGAAAAAGTCCATGGTCGTCTCGCTTACCGCGACCGAATCAACAAGATCTCCAAACCTATAATTGCGGCGGTCAGCGGTTTTGCCCTCGGGGGAGGCTGCGAGCTGGCCATGAGCTGCGACATCATTATTGCTTCGGAAACCGCAAAGTTCGGGCAGCCGGAAATCAATCTTGGGACAATCCCCGGCAGCGGCGGCACGCAGAGATTGCCTCGTTTGGTTGGCAAGCATCGCGCGATGGAAATGGTGCTGACGGGCGAATTTATCAGCGCGGCCGACGCGCTACGGTATGGACTTGTCAACCGAGTGGTGCCTGTGGAACTGCTTTTGGAGGAGGCCAAAACAATAGCTGACAAGATTGCCGCCAAACCGCCCATTGCCGTCAAAGCCGCCAAAGAGGCCATATTGAAATCGGCCAACACAGCCCTCGATGACGGATTGGATTTCGAGCGTAAATCGTTTTACATGCTGTTTGCCTCGGAGGATCGCAACGAGGGTATGAAGGCGTTTCTCGAAAAGCGCAAGCCGGTATTCAAAGGAAAGTAAGACGGGAGAGATGGAGGTCGAGCAAAGTCTTCTCGACTACCAATTGTAAGAGCCAAAATCAACATGTAAATACAATCACACCACGAAGTGTTTCATGATCTCGCGCTCGCCCGCAGAGAATGAAAATGAGCCCTCAGGCACAGAACGGCGGCGGCAGG
>CAYPHJ010000153.1:6892-8479 GCA_964410485.1 uncultured Syntrophobacteraceae bacterium | reverse complement strand
TCGAGATTGATGATGTGATCTTCTGGACGGCGGCGAATCCAAAAATGGATAAAATTGGAGCCGATAAATCCGGCTCCGCCTGTGACAAGTATTCGACGCATGCAGTACTATCCGTGCACCCTCACCCCTTCCCTCTCCCAGGGGGAGAGGGGTATCTCGTTAGGGTAGGATGATTTTTGAACTTTTTAAATCGCTACAAATCAACTGTGGAATGGTCGCCGAGCAACAAGCGGAAAGCTTTATGCGACCCGTTGTTTGCGGAAACATTGACGTTCCTGCCCAAAACACTGTCCTCCAAGCGGTCGATACCCGTAATTGAGCAATTTTCAAGTATAACGCAGTGCTCTACCACTGAATGCATGATGTTCGTCGAGTCGCCGATGCTGCTGTAGGGACCGATAAAAGAATCCTCAATCCGGACTCCCTCCCCAAGGATTACAGGGCCTCGAATCTTACTATTGATGATCTTGCTGCCCCGACCGATCTTTACTCGCCCAGCGATCTGACTTAGCGAGTCTACCTCTCCTTGGTTTTCCGTCTTGAGCCATTCGTCCAGAACCACCGTGTTGGCGGCCAAAAGATCGTCTTTTTTTCCGGTGTCCAACCACCACGCCTCGACGATAGAGCTTTCGACCGGACAACCCCAGTCGATCAGCTTCTGGATCGCGTCGGTTATTTCCAACTCGCCTCGGGCTGACGGACTAAGTCCTTCAATGGCTTTATGGATCTTTGCTGAAAAGAGATAAACGCCAATCAGTGCAAGGTTTGAGGGCGGCTCTTTTGGCTTTTCGAGCAGTCGTAGTATTCTCCCGTTCTCGCCAATCTGAGCAACCCCGAACTGCGTCGGGTCCTCAACCGCTTTGAGACCTATGACCGCGTCCGGGTTGGAATTTTGAAATTTGCGCACAAACGCTTCGATTCCGGAGCCAATCAAATTGTCGCCGAGATACATGACAAACGGTGATTCACGGAGGAAGGACTGGGCGGTTTGAACGGCATGGGCAAGCCCACCGGGCTCATCTTGAAGAATGTACTCAATGTTAAATTTCCACCGCTCGCCGGACCCAACCGCACGGCGAATCTCATCGCCGGTTTCCGGGGCGATAATGATCCCCACGTCCGAAATACCCACCTGCGCGATGTTATCGAGAACATAAAAAAGGATTGGCCGGTTGGCAACCGGCACCAACTGTTTGGCGCCTGTGTGGGTGATGGGTCGGAGGCGGGTTCCGCGCCCGCCGCTGAGTACCAGAGCCTTCATGATATAAGACAGCCGTTCGATGTTCGAAGTTCGATGTTCGAGGTTTGGGCACCCAGCATGGAATTGCACACCTGAAACGGCATCGCTGTAGTCGAACCGTGAACGTGCAACCTCGAACTCTCCCAGTCCCTGTGTGCTCGTGCGTCTACGGTGGGATCGGTATTCTCCACTTTTCCGGATCTTCTTCTCGCGGCCTAAACTCGTCCCGCTTCATCTCCTACCGAGGAACTGGGAGGTAGAATACGACGCGATAAACCCGCTTATCTTGTAGCAAAATCCGCTGCGTTTGTCATGGGCTGGAAGAAGGTTCGAAGTTCGACGTTCGA
>CAYPHJ010000153.1:2896-6792 GCA_964410485.1 uncultured Syntrophobacteraceae bacterium | reverse complement strand
GAAGGTTCGAAGTTCGACGTTCGAGGTTAGAAGCACCACAGAGGCGCGGAGGACGCGGAGCCTTTCGCGCAAAGAGCGCGAAGGACGCCAAGGGGTTTTTCTGGGGCGCAAAGCGCCAAAGAAAAAGACAATCTTTTCTTTGCGCACCTTGGCGCTCTTGGCGCGAAACTTCCCGTCTGCGTTCGGCTCCAAACCATGCAACTGCGTCTTCAGTTCAGCTCAAAGGTTAAACAGATGTTGCAGCGCTAGAGGGTGTTCACATAGAATCACCTGGTGGATTTTGAAGACATAAGGCGAAAAGTTACTGCCGGCCAGTACGTTATTGCCTTTACGCATACTGAGAAGCTACGCTTAAGAAGAATAAGCGCACAGGATATTGAAAGGGCGGTAAGGACCGGGACAATTATCGAGCAATACCCAGATGACCCTAGAGGGGCAAGTTGTTTGATTTGGGGCTAGTTAGCGAAAGGCCGATACATGTTTTATGCGGGCGTTTAGATATGGAAGAGATTCTTATTATAACGGCTTATGAGCCGGATCCTGAGGAGTGGCAGAATGATTGGAAAACACGGAAAAAGAGCCGCAACGAATGAATGTTACTTCTGCAAAGGAAGAATAGTTGAGCAGAAAGTGACGGTGGATTTTCGTTGGGGCGACAAGCTCAAAGTCATTGAGAACGTTCCTGCTGGCGTCTGTCAGCAATGCGGGGAAAAGTATTTTCGGTTCGACATCTACAAGCTTATGGAAAAAATGGCCTCATCTCGCCAGAAACCGGTGGCACGCTTGCTAGTCGATGTTCTGCGATTTAACGAAGCCGTCTAAAGGAAGCTTGGGGTTCAAGCACCAACCTTGTAGAGGTCTTGGCCATCGTCCCCAAATCGGAGGCTACAAAATGGCTGGAACAGTTCGGAAAGCCCGAATAAAAGAAGTCCCCCTGTCCCAGATCAAAGATGATCTTTCCCGATTTCTGCGTGAGGCGGAAAAGCAAGAAATCCTCATAACTCGTCACGGAAGGATTTTAACGTGCTCGTGCCCGTGCTCGGGTCGACGAACGGACACGAACAAGAGCCACGCTTCGCGCCGAGGCGACGAATCAGCGCGGCAGAGCCGCAACCAAATGAGAAACAGATTCTTGCACCACGAAGTCTTTCATGATCCTACGCTCGCCCACAGAGAATAAAAGTAAATGCCCTAGCCCCAAATATCAGGACTGTCATCCTGAATCCTTCGGCAAAGCTGCTCAGGATAAACTCCGTGAGAGATCTCGTCCCCGTTGTCATCCTGAACGCCAGTGAAGGATCTGCTGTTTCTTCAGTCTAGACTAAAGCAGATCCTTCGTCGCTGCGCTCCTCAGAATGACATTACGAGCAAAAGCGTCGAGGGCGGCGAGCGGCCAACCTCCACCCCAGTTTTCTAAGGAGAACCCGAAGAGCACGAAGGATATTTCGAGACTTTTCATCCGAACTTCGTGTCCCGCGTGCTTCGTGGTGTGATTGTATTTCCATGTTGATTCAGGATCTTACAGCTGATGCTCGGGAAAATTTGCGCGCACCGCGAAAACTCTTATGCATAGTTAGTACCGGGGGGTGAGAAGGGGACGAAGGAGCGAGAATCACGAAAACGAGCCCCGATCTACGATCGGAGGCGTTCTTTGCGCGCCGCCGAAGACAGCTGTCCGTCAAAACAAGCAAACATGAGGCTACGGCCGACCTCCTTGGCCAAAATGACAGCCGACGCAAGGTGAATCGCATCCGCCCCTCTCAAAGCATACTTCTCCGCCAAGCGTCCCGCAGATTTAACTAAACTATCGGACACCTCGACGGCAAAATAGTTGGCCCAGTCTTGGTCCAGCTCTTCCACGACCAGCCGATAATCACTGCCAGATAAACCGCCCTCGCGATATTTCCGCGCCAGGGCCGCCCTGGCTTCGGCGTACGCGATGCGTGAAGTTGCAATACCCTCAGCTTGGCCCGATTTGTTCCGAACATCAGCGCTGCCCACTTCTTCGACGTACATTTTCACGAGGGCGCTCGTGTCCAGATAGAGAATCAACGCCGCTCCTCGACAACAATCTGTCCAACCGGCTTGCCTTTGATCTTAATCGGGCGAGAAGCGCCTTTTGGTTTGCCACCTGCCCAGGACCCAGTGCCGCTTTTTGCAATCTTTTTAAGTGCCTGAATTTCGGGATCCTCTTGGGCGGGAACGATGGTGGCGACGACCTTACCGCGCTCGGTAATCGTAATCGTCCGCCCTTTCTTGACCTCAGCGAGATATTGGCTGAGCCTGCTCTTGAGCTCTCTAATACCGGCGACATTCTCCATAAGAATCTCTCCCAAACAATTTGTAGTCACATCATACGTATTTTGTAGCTACGTGGCAAGAACCCGCAAACTCCCGCGGCTTCATTCGAGGTTCGAAGTTCTGGGAAAAAGTTCGAAGTTCGACGTCAAGAGCACCACACCGGCAGAGCCGCAGAATAGGAGGAACGGACACAAATCACGAACAAGAGCCACGCTTCGCGCCGAGGCGACGAATCAGCGCGGCAGAGCCGCAACCAAATGAGAAACAGAACACGAGCCGCGACCTAGTTCAAGGTTCGAGTCCGGATGAGCACGAATCACGGGCCACAATCACGAAGCCCAGTCAACTGGCCCCGAGCAATACACCAAAATGCGTTGACTTTTACACATCATTGTGGTTACGCTGCTTCTCACGGAGAAAGAACCTTGGGTAGAACCAACATCGATATCGATGATCGCCTATTGAGCAAGGGTCTGCGCACGTTTAAATGCAAGTCAAAACGCGAGCTTGTTCACCTGGCTCTTACGGAACTCCTCAAACAGGCAAAACGTAAGGAGATCCTAAAACTTAGAGGCGAGGTGAAGTGGGAAGCGGACCTGGACGAGCTCCGACGTAGCCGGCCGTGATTGTCGTCGATACAACTGTCTGGATCGATTTCCTGGAAGCGAGGAATACCCTATTCGATCTGCACTTAAAGGATCTCGTCGAGCGTGGAGAATCTATAGGCCTTACCGACTTGATTTATTGTGAGGTCTTACAAGGAATTCTCGACGATACCAAGTTTCGGCATACGCGTAGTATTCTTCGGGCCTACCCTATCTTTCAGGTTCGAGGTTTGAGGACATTCGAACACGCAGTGAGTATCTATCGCGCTTGTCGGCGTCGAGGGTTAACGATTCGCAAGACCGCGGACTGCCTTATTGCCGCAACCTGTATCGAAACACGAGCGGAACTGTATCACAATGATCGAGACTTTGAGTCGATAGCGAAGGTGCGCGGTCTAAAGATTTACCGGCCGTAAGCCCGCCAGGCGCAGAAAAAGAGCTATTTCACCACAGAGGCCCGGAGGACAGGGGATAAAGACAGTATTCTCGCGCCAAGCATGCCCTGAGCAGCTGAGTCGAAGGGACGCCAAGGGCGCCAAGAGAAACCATCAGGTTTCGGCCGTTCCAGCCAGTTCCAACCGGGGTTGGAACTGGCTGGAACGATTGGAACAGCGCGCCGGGAACAATCCGGCACTTCGGTTCTGTCCTGGAAAACGAGCACGAGCCACGACCCCTGCGGAGGGCCTGATACCGCTTGAAAACTTTGCCTTGTTTCAGCCGTTTAGGCCATGTTAGTGTTGTGGCTGTTGTATGGCCCAAACAAGGCGAACACGCAAACCTCCTAAAACCGCTTTCCGTCAACGGCTCCGCACTGAGCTTCCCAGGCTCCTACGGGAGGATCTCACACTTCGCCAGGAACTCGACGAAATCCTCCGCGAAACCTTTCCTTCCAGGGCCGAGCTTGCCGAGATCCGGGCGCTGCGCGAAGATTTTCAGAAATTCACCGAGGTAGTGGTCCAACGCTTCGAGGCAGTTGACCGGCGCTTCGAA
>CAYPHJ010000153.1:0-2796 GCA_964410485.1 uncultured Syntrophobacteraceae bacterium | reverse complement strand
ATGGACCAGCGCTTCGAAGCCGTTCTGCGTCAACTCAGAACTCAGCAACTTCATCTATCGCGTCTTTCAGGACGGCTCGGATATGGTCTCGAGTATATTGTGCGCGAGGTTGTGGAAGAGTTTACCGGTAAGGCATTTGCTCGTTCTGAGCGTTTAGTGTTGAACGATCGCGACGGAGAAGTGTTCGGCGTCCCCGCCGAAATTGAGTTCGATCTCTTCGCTTCCAACGGTGAGGCCTATCTCTGTGAGGTTAAGTCCCACGTCGAACCTGACGATGTGCTCCAGTTCCATCGCAAGAGCGAGTTTGCAGCCAAGCACATTCCAAAGCCGTTCACCCGGGTTATCATTGCCGCCAGCATGGAGGCCAAGGCGGAGAAACTGATGAAGTCCTTGGGCATAAAGGCGATCGTTCGTGTGCGGCTGGAGGATGAGCCTGCGATCTAGTTCTAGTCGCCTGGCCCTTACTGACACCCCGACCCGCCATTGCCACCGCTCGATCATTGCGTATTATTCAGGTTGTGAATGAAATCCATTCAAGCTCCGAATGGATCTACAGGCCCCGTTGGGTTACTCCGGTGCTCCGCAAGGCACTACATGACCATCCGGCGCTCAGGACATGCTTTGCGGGGAGACATTCCCGGTTTTTAGTTGCGGTGTTGCTGCGCCGGGCGACTGTGGTGAGATTTTAGGAAGGTGAAACTTCGAACTTTGAACCTCGAATTTTCTTCATCCGGCGAACGAGTGCCGCTGCGGCGGGTAAGTCATCCACGACATAGTCGGCGGCGGCTGTATTGCCGGCGGCGACTTCGGCTCCATAGCCGGTTCGCACCAAAATCGTCTTGGCGCCGGCACGGCGGCCCATCTCAATATCACTGGCCTTATCGCCGATAACGATGCTACTCCCTGGATTGAGACCCAGCTCTTTGGAAGCCGTTTGAACCAACCCAACTTCGGGTTTCCGACACAGGCAGCCGTCGTCCGGCTTGTGAGGACAAATGTACACACCATCGAGCTGTACACCCTCTGCTGCAAGCAAATCACGGAGCCGAGCGTGAATGAGCTGCAATCTCGTTTCATCGAAGTACCCGCGACCTACGGCAGACTGGTTGGTAACGATTACCAAACCGTATCCCATTTGCTTGAGCTCGCGGAGCGCTTGCCCAGCGCCTGGGAGTAAAGTCACCTGGTCGGGATCTGAAAGGTATCCGCGCTCTTCGATGATCGTACCGTCCCGATCAAGGATGATAAATGCTCGCTCTGGCAACTTGTTTGTCACAGCAAAAAAATTCTCCGCCTAGGCTTCGCTGTAATACCGGCGCGCAGACCTCATAAGTTGCAACGGCACGAAGAAACCAGGCACTTAGGATTATTCTCGCGCCAAGACGCCAAGAATATCTGAGTTCTTTGTTTGGCGCCTTGCGCCTACCAAATATTCTCTGCGATCTCTGCGTTCTCTGCGGTGAAAGCATTTCTTTCTAATCCAAAACCTGTTTGATGGGCTCGTTTTTGCTGGCGGCTACTCCGGCAAGGAAGACCGCCACCGAAAGGCAGTAGCCGTTCACGGCTGGATTGCGCACAAGCCACGCCTCGCCGATACCAAACACGGCAAACGCAAAAACCGACAGAAACCCGGCCAAGGCGCAAAAACGAACGTCCGGGTTGGCTGCGGCGCGCCATGACATATAAAAGTAACGGAGCGGTAAAATAAATAGGCTCAAGACCAGTGCGGCAAAGCCGATGATGCCCATCTCCGCCAGCGCATGAAAATAAACGCTATGCGCATGGGAAAAACGCTCCGTAGAGGCATACGCCAGCCCTTTTGCGACAAGCTCTCGGTTGTCCCTTTGGAAGTCTCCCAACCCGGTGCCGAAAAGCGGGGATCGCGAAAATATTACAATGCTGTTGCGCCACAAATTGAGCCGATTCCCCAAAGACGTATCGGCCGAAGGGTCCTGCCAAAATACCTTGAGGTCATTGGCTCCGACAACCAACCTGTCAACGACTATGGGCGGCTTCCATAGCGCCGCCCCGAGAATCAAAAGAAACACCGCGGCGGCCATCCACGTCAGGCGCCTTCTCCCGAGCGCATGACGATAGAACCAGAGCACCACTAATACCAGCAGCGGCAAGAATAACCATGCATTTCTACTCCCGGAGAATGCCATGGCCATGATCCCGGTAGCGAGCGACACAAAGCCTACGGCATAGTGCCATAACTTGCAGGCAAGCGTTAGCACACCTGTCACAACGACCGTGACGGCAAGCGCGGAGAGATAGCCAAACAAGATGTGATGGTAAGCCCCGCGCGCCAGCTCAAACTCCTGCACTTGCACCTGATACCAGGCCTGGCCTGCGAGAAGAGGCCCGGTAACCAGACATCCGACAAGGAAAGCTTTGCTCGCAAGCTGACCGGAGCGGCGCAAAAGCAGGCAGGCGAGCAGAATGCCGGCAACCCGAAGCCACCGCTCCACATATCTCACGTTGCCGGACCAGTTTTCCGCATTGGCAAGGCTCAAGGCGATAATCCCGAGCATTCCGAGGTATGCAAAGAGCACGATGCGCTCTTCAGATCCAAACTTTGAATATTGCGTCCAGCCCAAGAGCAATCCTCCCGCCAATAAGGTAGTATAGATAGTGCTACCCCCGTGCGGAATGGCGGGATTGGCCCATGGAAATACAAAAATCAGCAAGCCAATGATGTAAGGAAGATTTCGCTTCACTGACTCGACTGAAGCAATCCCTGCGATTTTACCCTTCACTCTCAACTCTCAATCTAACGCTAAACCTCAGCCTTAG
>CAYPHJ010000152.1:0-8537 GCA_964410485.1 uncultured Syntrophobacteraceae bacterium | reverse complement strand
AAGCCTACTCACGGTTGCGCCAGAGCCTGCCATCAAAGTACAGGCTTGCTTACGCAAAGTTCGACGCCATGAGCAATCGGGCGCTCTACTCGCGCGAGCCGCTCCAACGATTCTGGGACAATACTGTAGAACAACTGAAAGGGATGCGGTTATGGAACATCGCTCCCGCGAAACTCACCACCAACCTAATCAAGGACTTCTTTCTAACCGCGTCTTTTGCTTTGACTTTCCGCGCCGGCACCCGGGCCGAATAGAGTCAAAGAGCAGCTGATGGCCGATCAGGAGGGCCAGAATATGAAGAGCGAAACGAATCGCCCCGGCGAAAATCCGAAGTTCGACGAGCGAGCGAATGAAGACGGCTATTTTGCCCTGAAAGAACACGAACTGATTGAGAGGTTGAAGGCCGAGTTTAAAGAGGCTGAAGCGGCCAGGCGGCAAAAACGCGCACAGACCTGCCCAAAGTGTTCGGGAAAGCTTGAGCGCTATAAGTTTATGGATTTTGTCCTGGATCGTTGTGAAAGCTGTGAAGGGATATGGCTGGAGAAGGGGGAGCTGGAGGAGATTTTGAGAAGGGCAGCACGTGGTCCGTTGGGTGCATTCCTTAATCGGTGTTTTTCCAAGAATGGAACGCAAACAAAGAGTTAACCCGGATTATTTTTCAAATCGTCCACCATTATTAGGCAGCGGGTCGAATGCACTGACCTGAGCACCCGCAAATCGGTGACCTGCTCGAAGTACGGCCAGGTCCTGGGCGATTCCGGCCGAGCGGCTGTCGACGCGGACGGAGCTAGCTGCCACCTACCGGCATTGAACGAACCACACTCACAGGAGAACACCGTGCAGATCAAAATCAATACCGACCGTAACATCGCAGGTCACGAGGCGCTGGTCGCTCAGGTCGCTGGCGTAGTGGAAAGTGCCCTGAGCCGAATCAGCGATCACATCACGCGAGTGGAGGTCCACCTGAGCGATGAGAACAGCAACAAGAAGGGCGGCCATGACAACATGCGTTGCGTGATGGAGGCCCGCCTCGAAGGCCGTCGGCCCATCGCGGTCACTCACCAGGCCGCGACTTTAGAACAAGCCGTCGACGGCGCTGCAGATAAGTTGACCGGATTGATCGAGAGCACCCTCGGGCGGTTACGTGATCAAAAGAGGCGCAGGACCTGAAGGTAGCGGTCGTCGTGAACGAACTGCAGGTAGTCAAGCAGAAAGTGTTCCTAACGAATCTCATACTTTTGGTTAGCCTGCTCAGCCTGCCAGTTTTCCAAAGTTCTTCTCTGGCAGCTAACGCCTTGATAGGCTATTCGGCCCCTTACTTTTCCGTTCAATCGGGCGATGACAAGGAATTACACCTGGATATGATCAAGGGCAAGGTCATTGCCATATTTTACAAAACCAAAGACGTTGTGGAAACCAACAAAAGACTAGAGGATGAATTAAACGAACTGTATTACGAGCAGACGAAGGGCGTAAAAGATGTTTTAGTCAGACTTCCCGTTGTCGATTGTTCGGACGCAGTCTGGCCCTTCCTGTGGCTATGGAAAAGAACAATCACGGAATACTCTAAAAAGGAGGGCGTCGTCATCTACTGTGACTGGACGGGCAAGATGTCGTCTGACTATAAGATGAAAACAGACGAGAGCAACGTCGTCATCGTAGATAAAGCTGGAATAATAAGGTTTTTTTCCTCGGGCAAGATCAAGGCTGAGGAGATCAATGACGTGAAGGAACTATTGATAGCGTTGACAAGAGAGTAAGGAACGATCACCGTTTTGAGTATCCTTGAGAGTCCATGCCGGTCGGTGTGACGTTTGATTTGGAAGTTTGAAAGCTCGTTATGCGTCGCACAAAGATCATTTGCACTGTTGGTCCTGCTACCGAATCGGCCGAGATGCTTCGCAATTTGGTGGAGGCCGGCACGGATGTCTTTCGGCTCAACTTCTCCCACGGGACGGTAAGCGGACACCAGTCCATCATACGCCGCATCCGGGACGTCGCGGAGGAGACCGGAAAGCCCGTTGCCATCCTTCAGGATCTACCCGGTCCCAAGATCCGGCTTGGCGTTTTTAAAGATGGATCGGTCGAGCTTCATGCCGGAGATCGATTCCGCCTCACAACCGAGGAAGTTCCCGGGGATCATGAATCCGCATCGGTCAGCTATGCCAAACTTCCTGACGAAGTGAGGCCGGGGCAAAGCATTCTGCTTGCCGACGGGACTGTGGAGCTCGAGGTCGAATCAGCCGCCCCACGGGAGATCGTCTGCCGAGTCGTTCTCGGTGGAGTTCTTTCGAATCACAAAGGCGTCAACGCGGTAGGGGGAAGCTCAAGCTTGCCCGCTTTCACGGAGCGCGACCAGGAGCTTCTTCTAACCGGCCTTGAAGCAAGTGTGGATCTGGTCGCACTCTCATTTGTCCGCTCTCCGGCTGATATTCAGTCTGCCCGAAGTTTCCTCGCAGCCCGCCAAGCAAACCTTCCTCTAATGGCCAAAATCGAGAAGCTTGAGTCGTTGGACATAATAGCCGAAATTCTTGCTGTGGCTGATGCCATCATGGTGGCGCGCGGCGATCTCGGTATAGAAGTTCCGATCGCGCAGGTGCCTCACATCCAGAAGGAGCTGATCTCCAAAGCGATGCAGGCCGCCAAACCCGTGGTGACAGCCACACAGATGCTTCGTTCTATGGTCGAAAACCCCCGACCCAGCCGCGCGGAAGTCGCCGATATTGCAAACGCAGTGCTCGACGGTTCCGACGCGCTGATGCTTTCAGAGGAAAGCGCCGTGGGCGCCTTTCCCGTCGAGGCAGTCAAGGTTCTGGCGGAGACTGCCGAGGTCGCGGAGGGCCGACTTTTTGCCCGGCGCCCCTTCGTATCCCTTTCTCCGACCGACAACGTTTCCTCCTCTGAAGCGATTGCCCATGCCGCAAGTCTCGTGGCCTATCAGGCTAAAGCAACAGCCATTATCTGCTGTACCCGGACAGGCCAGGCGGCTCGGCTGGTTGCGAAATACCGGCCGGCCCAGCCCATTGTCGCTGTCACCCCTGAGCCCCAAACCGTGCGACCGCTCATGCTTGTCTGGGGTGTCCAGCCGTTCCTGTTAGAAGCATTCACCTCGATCGATGCCATGATAAAGGCGGCGATGGCCCTTGTTTTCAAAAAAGGGATTGCGACGGCGGGAAATACGGTAGTGATCGTGGCCGGGGCGCCATACACCCCCCCGGGAGAAACCGACTTCCTCCGCGTTGCTACTTTGAAATGAAGAACGGGGTCGCGCGGCTAACCGGCACCGTCTCTACCGGGCCGTGGCGCCTAGAGGCAGCAGTGCTGGCACGCACGATCCAGTTTAGCTCGTGCGGCGAGTCGGGTTTTGCCCACGTGCTGTTATCCGCGATGCGATTCGAGTTCGGCGGGCACGTGGAAAAGCTGGCCGACAAGTAGCGAAGGAAAAGCCGCACTCTGCCGGTGCTCAAAGGAGAGTGGTCGCGTGCAGCGATCGACATACCACTGCTTTGGGCTGTCGATCCTAGCGATGTCGGTGGGGGGCGGCATGTTGGCAACCGTCGGAGCGAGGGCGTTTCTGCGCCAACGGATTCGAACGAAACGCCTTCTGCAACCAAAGTGATCGAGGAGCAGTAACAACCGATGTTCATGAAGCTACACCAAGGGTGGCAAGAGGTTCGATCGAGCTTCTGGTTCTTGCCCGCAGTCATCGTGTTGGGCGCCGTGGGGCTCGCCACTGTCCTGATAGGGGTCGACGCCAGTGTCGGTTTGCCTGTTGTCGAGCGGTGGCCGCTGCTTTTCGGCGCCGGTGCGGCTGGTTCCCGCGGCCTGCTCACCGCCGTCGCCAGCTCGATGATCACGGTGGCCGGAGTGGTGTTCTCCATTACGATCGTGGCCCTCTCGCTGACGTCCAGCCAGTACACGTCGCGGATTCTGCGCAACTTTATGCGTGACCGCATCAATCAGGTGGTGCTCGGGGTGTTCGTCGGCATCTTTGCGTACTGCTTGGTGGTGCTCAGGGTCATTCGGGGAGGTGACGAAGGGGCGTTCGTCCCGTCGCTGGCGGTGCTGGTCGGTTTGATCCTGGCATTCGTCGGCATCGGCTATTTGATCTTTTTCATTCACCATATCTCGATGTCCATCCAGGCATCGAGCATCATTCCCGCGGTGGCGGAGGAGACTATCGCTGCCGTGGATCACTTGTTTCCCCAGGGGGTGGGTGATGACGTTGAGGAAGACGCGGATGGCGAGTTGGCGATGACTCACGCGGAGCCGGCGTGGTCCGCCGTTCCGTCACAGAAGACTGGTTACATTGAGAGTATCGACGGGGACTCGCTCATGGTTTTCGCCCGAGTACGCAGGACTATCCTGCGCATGGAACGCGGCATCGGTGAGTTCGTCGTCGAGGGGACTACGCTGATTTCCGTGGCCAGCCCGGGTGAATTGGACGGAGACGCTACGGACGAGCTCAACGCGGTCTACGTCATCAGCCGGCATCGCACGGTGGAACAGGACGCAAGCTTTGGCATTCGGCAACTCGTGGACATCGCCCTGAAAGCGTTGTCGCCTGGCATCAACGACACCACGACCGCAGTGATGTGCGTGGACTACCTGGCGGCGATCCTTGTCCGGCTTGCATCGCGACGATTTGCGACGGCCCGCCGCCTGGACGACGGGCAGCTGCGCGTAATTGCCCGAGGCCCGAGCTTCGCGAGCCTGTTGGCTGAAGCCTTTGACCAGATCCGGCAGAATGCTGCGGGCAATGTCACGGTCCTCACGCGCTTGCTTCAGGCTCTGGAAATCATCGCCGGACCGACCGCACACATCAGACGACGAGAAGCGTTGTGGCAACAGGCGGACTTGATTGCCGCGGTGGCCGAGCAGACGATCACCTCGCCGCACGATCGCGCGGGCGTCAAGGCCGCCATGTTGCGACTATCCCAGGTGCTCACGACGGAGAAGAGGGCCACACCATGACCACAGCCAGATCCGCTATCGCGTTCCTGTTCGATGTGGACAACACGCTGCTCGACAACGACCACGTCATCGCCGACCTGCAACGCCACCTCGAGCGCGAGGTCGGCGCCGAGCGCGCGCGGCGCTACTGGAGCATCTTCGAGCAACTGCGAACCGAGCTTGGCTACGCCGATTACCTGGGCGCCTTGCAACGCTATCGCGGCGAGTATCCGCGCGATCCGGGTATCCTCACCGTCTCCCGCTTTTTGCTCAACTATCCATTTGCCGACCGCCTCTTTCCCCGCGCGCTGGAGGTTATCGAACACGTCAAGCAATGGGGGCCGGCGGCCCTCCTCACCGACGGCGATGTGGTCTTCCAGCCGCGCAAAGTGGACCGCTCCGGACTGTTTGAAGCGGTGGCCGGCGCGGTCTTTATTTATCTGCACAAAGAAAATGAACTCGCCGATGTCGCCGAGCGCTGCCCCGCCGAACATTACGTGCTAATGGAGGACAAACTGCGCATTCTCACCGCCGTCAAAAAAAGTTGGGGCTCGCGCGTCACCACCGTGTTTGTGCGCCAGGGCCATTACGCCCGCGACCCGAAGATTCTGGCGGACTTTCCGGCCGCGGACATCAGCCTCGATCGCATCGGCGACTTGCTTCAATACAACCTGGCGCAATTGCTGAAGTTCCGAGACTTGATAAGGTGAAAAGATGTTTAAGGAGAACCTATCAAGCCATTTAAGAATCTAACCCTGTGGGTGGATCGTCGAGACATTTAAAATCTAACCCTTGGGTAGCTTATGTTTGCCGATATAGACAGAGATGCCGAAGGTATTCGACAGACTGCGGAAAGTCTCCTTTTGTTCGAAGGTTTAAGAAATTCTAGGCACCAGGAAGTTGCGAGTGCCAGGATATTGGCCATAACATGGAGCGGAGAGCCGTAGCGATGAATGTAAGGATTGCCTATTTCTCGATGGAAATCGCCCTGGAGCCGGGGATGCCGACCTACAGCGGCGGCCTTGGCGTGCTAGCGGGCGACACCCTCCGGGCCGCCGCCGACCTCAAAGTACCGCTGGTCGCTGTCACGTTGCTCTACCGCAAAGGCTACTTTTGCCAACGACTGGACGCGAGCGGCTGGCAACGTGAAGAGCCGAATGAATGGGGGGTGGAGGACTTCTTAACCGAGCTGCCCACACGCGCCAGCGTAACGGTCGAGGGCCGCACGGTTTACTTCCGCGCCTGGCAATACGAAGTCAAAGCTGCCGAGGGTTTCACCGTGCCGGTCTACTTGCTCGATACCGACGTGCCTGAAAACGCCGCATGGGACCGGACACTGACGCATCACCTTTACGGCGGTGACGCGCACTATCGACTCTGCCAAGAGGTGGTGCTTGGCATCGGCGGCGTGCGGATGCTGCGGGCGCTCGGCCATAATACCATCGCGCGCTTTCACCTCAACGAAGGTCATGCCGCGTTGCTCACCCTGGCGTTGCTGGACGAACAAGCCGCGCGTGACGGTCGGAACACCTTCACACGCGCCGATGTGAAGACGGTGCGGCAGTTGTGCGTCTTCACCACGCACACGCCCGTGCCCGCGGGCCACGACAAGTTTCCCCTGGAGTTGGCGATGCGTGTGCTGGGGCGGAAGGAAATTCCGGAGATGCAGGATGTCTTCTGCTATGACGGCCTGCTCAACATGACCCATCTCGCCTTGAACCTCAGCGATTACGTCAACGGCGTCGCCAAGAAACATGCCGAGGTCTCGCGGTTGATGTTTGCCGAGTATCCAATCAACGCTATCACCAACGGCGTGCACGTGCCATCCTGGGTCTCGCCGTCATTTGCCGCATTGTTTGATCGCTATATTCCCGGCTGGCGCGAGGACAGTTTCAGCCTACGCTACGCCTTCCGCATTCCGCCGCAGGAAATCTGGGACGCGCATTGCGAAGCCAAACGGCGGCTGATTGAGTATGTGAACCGGGAGACCAACACGGGCATGCGGGAAGATCGGCTCACGCTCGGCTTTGCCCGGCGCGCCACGGCTTACAAACGGGCCGACCTGTTTTTGCACGACATCGACCGGCTCCAAGCCATCGCCGCCAACACTGGCGAGTTCCAGGTCGTTTACGCCGGCAAGGCGCATCCGCACGACCACGAAGGCAAGGAACAGATCAAGCGGATCTTTCAGGCCCGCGATGCGCTCAAGGACCGCGTGCAGATCGTTTACTTGGCCAATTACAACTGGGATCTCGGGGCATTGATGACCGCTGGCGTGGATGTCTGGCTGAACACTCCACAGCCGCCCCAGGAAGCGAGCGGCACGAGCGGCATGAAGGCCGCCCTCAACGGTGTGCCCAGTCTCAGTATCCTCGACGGTTGGTGGATTGAAGGGTGCATCGAAGGCAAAACCGGCTGGGCCATCGACCCCGGACCTGTCGAGAACGACAGGCGCACTTCCCCAGACGCTGCGGCGTTGTACGATAAGCTCGACAAGGTGATCATCCCGCTCTACACCAAGAACCGCCAAGGCTTTATCGACGTGATGTCACACGCCATCGCGCTGAATGGCTCATTCTTCAACACCCAGCGCATGGTACTGGAGTATACCTTGAAAGCCTACTTTCGTTGAGAAGGGCTATCGCATGAGGATTTTGGATGAGCAGCCGGCAGGCTCTCCACCGGTAAACACAGTACA
Organism: uncultured Syntrophobacteraceae bacterium; assembly: GCA_964410485.1. Lineage (GTDB taxonomy): Bacteria > Desulfobacterota > Binatia > UBA9968 > UBA9968 > CAYPHJ01. Next base: position 886 of record CAYPHJ010000152.1, on the reverse strand, counting down.
GGGAAATCAGCCATGAACGACGAAGCTCCGGTCGTCCACTTTAACGATCGTACCGGCAATGGATTGTCGATGCTGGCTTGGTCACACATGGTTTTACCTTATGTCCGTCGACTCTTCGTTGTCGACAAGCGCCTTATGCGGAGCGGTATATGTCGATGGATCGGGCGATTATCAATCGCCGGTCTCGCGTTGCTCGCCGCCCTTGGGCTGAACGGGCCTTTGTTCGCTCAGCAACCGCCTGTGGTATACGTCGCGCTGGCAAGCGTGTTGATGTGGTGTCCGACGGGGAGTTGATCGAGCCCGGGTGCCGGTTGTTGTGAGCAGCGTGGAGGGCAACCGAATCGTGGTCCGACGACGCCGGCTGTCAACAGAAAGAGGTTAAAAATGTTAGGAATCGAGACCGGCTTGGCGGGAGGCTTTGTACTGCTATTGCTCATTGGGATGCGCCTGCGCCGGGTTCCCCCCGGTACGGTAGTCACGGCGCGGATCAGCGCGGTCAAGGCGGGCCTTGACATCTCCATCAACGACCTGGAGGCCCACTACCTAGCTAATGCTTATACGGTTGTTTCAGCCAAATACAACATATAGTGTAGGGAGGTGGCGAGGCGCCGTATTCGAGGTGCGCTGGACTTGGCTAAAGCTTCCGATCATGGGTGACACAACCTATTGGGGTTTGCTGAAACAACCGTATAAGCATTACCTAGCTACTTTCCGGTGCAAAAATAACTTTTCAAACTTCCCCCTCGCCGTAAACCTTACCGGACATTCGAAGGTGCCGAACGGATAGGCTATTTTTGGGATCCGACGCTGTTGCGGCCCTGTTGTTCAGAGACCTGGCTTTCTTTACGGTGCTTGTCTAGCTCTCTTTGGGCAAAAGTTTGCCTAC
>CAYPHJ010000151.1:0-8674 GCA_964410485.1 uncultured Syntrophobacteraceae bacterium | reverse complement strand
CTCAGGGCATGCTTTGCGCGCTCTTGGCGCGAGATACTTAGCTCCAGCCACAACGTGCAAAAGCAGATTCTTCGTCGTTACATGACATAGAAGAGGACACCTGCCTACGATTGGGGTTTGAAGATCTGCGGGAACTTCGCCTTGAGCTTCGCGCGCGCCTCCTCGGGAACCTCAACGACTTTCGGGAAATCGCCCTTGAGCTTGCGATTGTACGGAATGCAGGCGTCGATCAAAATGCGGTTATTGAAATTTCCCGGCAAAAACATCGGATCCCGTCCCGAAGACCATGCTTTCTGCACCAGGTCGATATCGGTCACCGGATCGAAACGCGTGCCCATGGCCCAGAGCACCTGGTCGATATCGGAGCAATCGACATCGTCGTCCACCACGACGGTCCACTTGCCGTTGTAGGCGCCGGCCATGCAATTGGCCGCCACGTGAAGAACGTTGCGCGCGTGTCCGGGGTAACGCTGGCGAATCTGAATTACGGTGAAGCGCGTCGCCGGCGCGCCTTCATGGTTCCATACCCCGATGATCTCCGGCAGGCCGCAAGCTTCCAGCGCCTTCCAGATTTCCGCCGCGCCGGCAATGCCTTTGAGCAACCCGGTTTCGTCCACCGGCTTGTGCTGAGGGGCGCAGGTGAGAATCGGATCGTTGCGATACAGAACGGTCTTCACATTAATATACGGCCGCGGCACCACATCGTCTGAATAATAACCCATCCACTCACCGAATGGCCCCTCCGGCTTTACCTGCCCCGGCACCGCTTCCCCCTCGATCACGATCTCGGCATCGGCAGGAATCGGAAATCCCGTATATGGTCCCTTCACCACTTCGACCGGCTCGCCGCGTATGCCGCCGGCAAAATCGTACTCCGAAACTCCGCTGGGAAGCGGGCTTGCCGACAGCATGTAAAGCAGCGGATCTTGCCCGCAAACGACGGCGATCTTCATGCTCTGACCGCGCTCGAAATATTTGTCGCGATGAATGCGGCCATGTTTGCCCTCGGTAATCTGGCAACCGATGGTCTTCTCATCGTACACCTGGCAGCGATAGGCGCCGAGATTGTACCAGTCGATATCGGGATCTTTCGTAATGCAGAGATCGGCCGTGCCGACATAGCGGTGCGTATCCTGCTGATGATGGACGGGGACGGGCAGCTTCAGCACGTCCACTTTGTCTTCTTCCAACACATTATCGAAGATCGGCCCAGTTTTGACATAGCGGGGCTTGAGGAAAGACATATTTTCCATGCGGTGGTGGTAGGCTTTAACGATATCGGCCTTGCGCTCGTAATCGAGAGGGAGACCCAGAGTCAAAGCAACGCGCTTGATGCTGGAGAATTGCCCATATAACGTTCGATGTCCCTTCGCATAGCCGGGAGCTTCGTCGAAAAGAATTGCGGGCGCCTTTCCTCTGGCACTCTCGGTCAACATCTGCGTGATCGCGCCCATCTCTCTGTCCCAGTGGGCGCCGTTCACTTTCAGGAGCTCTCCCATTTTTTCCACCTGCTCCAGCCAGTCACGCAACCCATTATAGGAGACAGCGCTTCGCGAAGCGCCAAGTTTTTCCGGTCGTGCCATGATCCCTCCGTTGATTTCCCTCTTCGCCGAGATGTTTCAACATACGGGCCACGTCTTTTATTGTCAAGAAAGTGCGCGCACCCGCGCGCGGTTCAAAGTTCCAGGTTCCGGGTTCCAAGTTGCCCCCACAGCCACCTTTAGAGCATCCGCTGTGTTGGACCTTGGGTTCATGAATTAGAGATATTCCGACTTTTTTGTTGTGTCGTCGAGCACGAGCCACGAGCACGAACACGATCTGTGCTTGTGTCAAGAATCTACAGGTGATATGAAGCGCCAATCGTTCTCGCCGGCGGCGATGCCGCTGTCGAACTCATTCAAAAGCAGATCCTCATTTGAGAAAGTTTTATGAACCGAAAAGCCTATGATCAACATCTCCGCGTCATTGGCCAAGCGCTGGAAGCCAGAGGCATTGAGGTCTTCGATCTAAAGAGCGACGGCGATCGCTACGTCATCAAGGGCGAAGCGCGCAAAATTCCTACTTTAATGGCCAGAATTCGCGACTGGAGAGAGCGCATGCACGGACAGCCGGTCGCAACTTCAAACAGTTACTCGCGCTTTGACATCGAGCGACTCGAGCGCGAAGCACGGTCGAAGCGCCGTAAGCACGACAGGCTGCCTGATTTCTACAGCGTCTCCAACACGCTGCGCACGGTGGGATCTTATCTGGACTCAAAGCAAGCCGAGTTGTTGGAAATTCAGAAGAGCGCGCTCTCGGTGACGCTCGTCTATCGAGACAAGGACGGCCACCCGGAATTTGAGGAGCGCAGCATCGCGTCCTTTTACAACCTCTTCCTCAAGCTTCACGGGAAACGGCGCAAAGCAGACCCGCGCTGAGCGACTCGCGAGGTTCCAAGTTCGACGTTTGATGTTTCGCACGAACCTTCCTTCCCCGCTTGCGGGGAAGGAAGGACGGTTGAAACGGTTGGAACGACTGGAACTGTTGGAACGACTTTTACCAATTACCGCACCACCTTCATACCCGCCTCAGGCAAGACCGAACGCATCAAATCGGTCTGCTCGTCCCAAAACTTTCTCAGTTCCCGACTGGATATAAAATCGTCCACGATCTGGTTCTCTTTGAGGTATTTCTGCCAACTCGGCGTTTTGACCAGACGGACGTACAGGCTCTCCCAGTATTTGACTGCTTCCTGGGACATACCGGGGGGCGCCAACACTCCTCTGGACTGAATTAGCAATGGAATCTCTATTCCCTGTTCCCGGATTGTCGGCACGTCTGGAAAATCCGGCAAACGCTTTTGTGTGAAGGTCGCAATCATCCTGAGAGTTCCGGCCCTTATATGTTCAGCAAAAACCTGAGGGGGATTGAGCTGTATATGCGTGTGCCCACCCAGGAGATTGGCCAGTCTCTCGCCGCCCCCTGGGAAAGAAATATGATCCCACTTGGCTCCGGTGGCCTTTTGTATGAGTACCCGGTAAAGCGCCGTCACGGCTGTGACCGATCCGCCGGATTGTTTTAACTTCCCCGGATTCTTTCTCGCTTCTTCGACGAAATCTTTCATTGTCTTGTAAGGGGAATCGGCTCTGACTACCGCGACGAGCGGGTCATCGATCAGCCCGGCAATCGGCGTTAGATCCTGGATCATATACTTGGCTTCCTTACGGATCAGAGGAGTAACCCACCACGTGGGAGTGTAATATCCGATTGTGTGATCTTCCCCCTTTTTCCCGGCCATATAAGCCATGGCCACTGCACCCGATCCCCCCGCTCTGTTACTTACGACCATTCGCTGAGGTAAGAGCTTTTCCCGTTCTATCAATTCTGCCAGATGACGCGCGAATACGTCCGAGCCGCCTCCGGCATCTGTATGGACCACCACTTCGACGGGTTTCTTTGGTTCCCACGAAAGCGCAGTCCCCGCGGCGCCAAGTGCCCATCCAAACACGATGGTCGCCAGCGCGACGGCATACCTCTTTGACTTCAACTTCATCGGTCACCTCCTTGTTGGATTTTGTGCTTCACGAGTTTCAGTTGCCGAGAGCGGAACCATTTGATCAACGGTATGCACAAGAGGCCGGCCGCGGTCAACAATAGGGCCGCAGAAATGGGCCTGGTAACCAGGATGCCGATGTTGCCCCCCGAGAGCATCAAAGACTGTCGTAGGGCCAGTTCCCACCTGTATCCCAGCACCATGCCGAGAACGAGCGGCGCCGTGGGGAAGTCCAGTTTTTTCATGGCGTATCCTAAAAGGCCGAACAAACCCATGACCCACACATGAAAGAGGCTGTTGCTTACGCTGTAAACACCTACGATGGAGAGCCCCAAGATTCCGGGAAAGAGAACATAGTTGGGCAAGCGCAGGATCTGCACGAACAACGGGATCAGCGGAATATTTAATATCAACAACACGACATTGCCGATATACATGCTCGCTATAAGTCCCCAGACGAATTCAGGGTTCTCCTGGATCATGAGCGGTCCCGGCCGCAGTCCCCAGATGATGAGGGCGGAGAAGATAACGGCTGTTGTATTGGAACCCGGAATGCCGAGCGTCAAGAGCGGCACCAGCGCGCCGCCGCTTGCCGAGCTGGTCGCTCCCTCGGGCGCCGCCACACCTTCGATGGCGCCGTGACCGAATTTTTCCGGGTGACGCGAGTGGGCCTTTTCAACTCCGTAAGAAACAAACGAAGCGATCGTTGCCCCCGCGCCCGGGAGAACACCGATGAAAAAACCAACAAGCGACCCATTCAAAAAGGCAAAACGGGATTCCTTCAAATCCTGAAGGTTGGGCAGAAGGTTGCGTAGTTTGCCGGGGACTTTGAACAGCTCGGTCCCCGTTTTCGATTCCATGTTGATGAGAACTTCGCCGACAGCAAAGATACCGATAGCCACGACGATAAAGGGAATGCCGTCGAGTAACTCCACGCGATCGAAGGTAAACCTCGGTTCGCCAGTAAACAGATCTGTGCCGATGCCGGCAAGCCATATGCCGAATATCGCCGCCAAAAGGCCTTTGATCGCTGATCTTCCGGTCAGGAAGGCGACAAGCGCGAGGCCCAGGGTCATCAAAGCAAAGAATTCCGGCGGGCCGAGACGCAGCGCCAGGCCGGAGATCGGAGGCGCCAGCAGGGTGAGAGCAATGATGCTGAAAGTACCCGCGATGAACGAGGAAATGGCAGTGATTCCCAAGGCAGGACCGGCCCTGCCCTGGCGCGCCAGCGGGTAACCATCCAGGCAAGTGACCACTGCATTGGGCTCTCCCGGTACGTTCAGAAGAATCGATGTCGTCGAGCCCGCGAAGTTAGAGCCATAATAGATTCCAGCCATCATGATGATGCCGGTCACGGGATCCATCTTGAAGGCTAAAGGAAGCAGCATCGCGATTGTTCCCGTGGAGGTTAGCCCGGGAATAATGCCGACGACGGTGCCTAGCACAAGACCGACCAAGCACCAGAGAAGATTAGTCGGCGTAAGGGCAATGGAAAACCCCAGCAGCAGATTGTCCAGAGCGTCCACTTAAAAACCCAAAGGCCCTTCCGGCAGCGAAATGCCGAGGCTCCAGGAAAAAACGACATAAAAAAAGACGGCGGAGCTCATCGCGACGGTTAGGGATAGCCACGGAGAGCGGCGATTCATAACCCACACGAGGAAAAACGTGAGGAGCACAAACGATAAGAAAAAACCCAGTTGATCGACCAAGGCGATGGCAATCATAAACACTACCCACGTCGTCAATGCTCGAAACACTTCGATCCAGGAGCTTAGAACCGCTGTTTGCGGTTGCATGACTGTCAGCGCGAGGAGTGCGATGGCCAAGACCAGAAGGGCTATTCCTAGCCAGAGCGGAAGAAAACCGGGTCCCGGACCGAACTCATTAATGTAGTCGAGTTGGGTCGACTTATAAAGGATAAAGCCGCCGACTGTCGCGAGCACCAAGGCGGCCACGAGGTCACTTTTTGGTATCCGCGGTTCCATTTCGATTCACCCAGTCTTTGCCCACGGCGAGTCTTGAGTCAAGGTCCTCTTGTTGAATCTTCACCGGCGCCTTGTCATTATTTCTAAACGATGCGGCGGCGCAACTCATTATTCCTCCAGCCTGACGAGTTGACCGCCACTTCTTCGATTACGCTCCGCCACTATAACGAGAATGCGGAGAGTTTCTGGGAAGGAACTCGCGATCACGACGTTAGCCAAAACCGCAATGCCCTTCTGGAGCATCTCGGCGGCCGCGCTCCCTATCGCGTATTGGATCTCGGCTGCGGGCCCGGACGGGACCTGAAAGCGTTCAGGGAGTTGGGGCACGAAGCCATTGGGCTCGACGGCTCGGAGCGTTTCGTTGAGATGGCGCGCGCGTACAGCGGTTGCGAGGTGTGGCAGCAGGATTTTCTAAACTTGCAACTGCCAGCGGATCATTTCGACGGAATCTTTGCCAACGCAGCGTTGTTTCACGTTCCCAGCCAGGAGTTGCCGCGCGTCCTGAAAGAGCTGCGGGCTGCGCTGAAACCTCACGGTGTTTTGTTCAGCTCCAACCCACGCGGAGACAACGAGGAGGGCTGGAGCGGAAAGCGCTACGGGGTTTTTTACAACTTGGAACGTTGGCGGGAGTTGGTCAGCGCGGCGAGTTTCGCCGAAATTACTCATTATTATCGACCAGAAGGCCTGCCCCGCGCCCAACAACCGTGGCTCGCGTCTTTATGGCGCAAAGAATAATCAAGTCAGGAGTGTTGGAGTACTGGAGTAATGGAGTACTGGCCTTCGGAATACTGCTGTTGACGCCGTTCCAAATGTCTGGAACGTTTGGAACAATTGGAACGGCTGGAACGCTGCCGAAGGCAGAGGATAATTGACACATCCGCCCTGGATCGAATATTGTCGTTTGTAGTTGGCAAGCGCAAAACTTAGAGTCAAACCGGAGGGAGGACACAATCATGGCTTTTGGCAATGGAGCTGTAACAGACGGTCTCATCATTTCGTCCGATTCTCATGTCATGGAGCCCCCCGACCTGTGGAAAAAAGGCGTGCCGGAAAACTATCGCGAGGCGGCGCCGCTGTTTCCGCCGCACAAGGTCGGCGAGGGCTTCCAACACCACGCCGGCGGCTGGGATCCGCACGAGAGAATCAAAGAAATGGAAGTCGACGGGCTTAGCGCGGAAGTCCTCTATCCGACTCTCATGCTCGATTTGTTCGAGCTCGATGACGCAGGTCTGCAAGAAACCTGCTTTCGCGTTTACAACGACTGGCTCATCGATTACTGCAGTGTCGATACGAATCGCCTTATCGGCATTCCCGCCCTCCCTGTCTACAACATCGACGTTGCAGTGAAGGAGCTCGAACGCTGCCACAAGGCGGGGTTGAAAGGCGCCATTGTCTGGCAGGCGCCTCATCCGGACCTCCCCTTCCGTTCCAATCACTACGACAAACTGTGGGCGGCGGCTCAGGAGCTCGATGCGCCGGTGAGCCTTCACATTCTCACAGGACATAGCTACAACAAAGACAAAAAACGAAAGGGCGTCGAGCGTTACCGCGGGAGCGTCAATTTAAAATTTATGGATATCGCCAATGCGCTCTTTGAGTTCGTTTTTTACGGAGTTCTGGAGCGAAACCCGAAGTTAAAGATCGTCACCGTGGAGAACGAAATCGGTTGGCTGCCTTTCATGTTCCAGCAGTGGGACTACTACTATCGCCGTTTCCGCCGCGAGAATCCGCCGCCGATCACGCGCGATCCCAGCGATTTTGTACGCGAACAAATCTACGCCTGCTTCTTCAACGACTCGGTCGGTGGGCACAATTTGGGCTGGTGGGGCCAGGACAACTGCATGTGGTCCAACGACTTTCCCCATCCCAATTCGACCTGGCCAAACTCGATCAAGATCATCCAACGCGACATCGGCCATCTGCCCGTGGAAACACAGGCTAAAATTGTATACAAGAACGTTTGCAGACTTTACGGCATCGACTCTTCGCGACTCCCTAAGGTCGCGCCAAAATCCGCCGAAGCCGCTCAGGCGACCGCGTGATCTAAGGAGCAGACATGAAACGGATACGGCGCCTCCTGCACGCGACTGACTATTCCAAAGCCTCTGAACCTGCGCTTCAACAGGCGGTCGATCTGGCGAAACAGAACAACGCTGAATTGCTGGTGGTCCATGTTATGGAACCAGTCACTCCGTATGTGGCGGGCGATGACTTTGGCGGAGCCGAGCTGTATATGCGGTTGGAAGAAAGCACAAAGAAGGACGCTCAAAGCTCAATGAAAAAACTCATGCAGAGATTAGAGCGATCAAAGGTAAAAGCCAAAAGTCTTTTGGTCAAAGGCAATGCCCACGAGCAAATCGTCAAGACTGCCAAGAGCAAAAAAGCCGACATGATTGTGATTGGGACGCATGGCCGAACGGGTCTTTCCAAGCTGTTTCTGGGCAGCGTCGCCGGGCGTGTCGTTTCGTCGGCGACCTGCCCGGTTTTGACTGTTCGCGGGAAATAAGATGGCGGAAAACTACGGGCTAGAAAATTTCATTCAAGATCTCGACCGTATTACACGCAACGAGACTTCACCTGCGGCGATCGTCGGTGAAGCCAAGCCGCTGCTCGCGCGCTTGCTGCAAAACCCGAACTGCCTCAGACCCGAGTACCGCAAGCGGGGCGAAAAAACCTATGGCCGCTATATGCTCCACCGTGCGCCGAGGTTCAATGTTACAGCCGTGGTATGGGGACCGGGAGATATGGCCAAGGCGCATAACCACGATACGTGGGGATTGGTGGGAGTGGTCGAGAACGAAATCCAGGAGACGCGCTTTCGCCGCCGAGACGACGGTTTGACTCCCGACTTTGCCGATCTCGAGATAACGGCCGTGTTGAAGAATTCAGCGGGAATGGTCTCGTGCCTCGTACCGCCCGAAGATGATATTCATCAGATGCATAACGTTACCGGCCGAAACACTGTCGAAATCCACGTCTACGGCAAGGATCTGGCGAATATGCCGCGCCTTCAGTTTGATATCGAAGGCAAAGCAACCAGGCAATTCGCCAGCCCGAAGTACGACAACTGCTAGCCCGAGCATATCTTCTGTGGCACGAAGCGTTTCATGATCTTACGCTCGCCCGCAGAGAATGAAAATGAGCCCTCAGGCACAGA
>CAYPHJ010000150.1:0-8738 GCA_964410485.1 uncultured Syntrophobacteraceae bacterium | reverse complement strand
CGGATCCGTGGAGGGGGTCACAGGCAACTATGATTCCTACTCCGACACGTTCGAGCGAGGAATACATAGGAATCAGGTGTTTCGCGCAAAGCCCGCAAAGGGCGCCAAGAAACGGCAAGATATCTAACCACAGGGACGCCGAGCACACAGAGAACTCCTCGCCTCCTCTCCCTTGATGGGAGAGGACAGAGGTGAGGGTGATAAAAATAAGCGAGAACGGCAGGTCGAGGCGAAGATTGAGGGCGGAGGTGCAACTATCTCATCGCGTCCGTCTTGTTCTCTACCCCGTGCCTCTGCCTTTAACCAAACCTCAAACCTGGAATGCTGTGCTTTGTCCCTCCCCGGTAATTGTCCGAAAACCTCGAACGTCGAACGTCGAAGGTTCGAGCTACGCGCACGCCTCACGAACACGATCTCCCCCCCGGCCCGAATCCCCCTTTTCCCCCTCCAGCCAGGGCAGAGGTGCCATAAAACTGTAAACGAAACTTACACCACAAAATGCCTGGTGATACCTATCGCATCCCATTAGTACAGTAATGCGACCACCCGGCCATTTGGCATTCCCTCTGCTTTTAGCGCTCAAACCGTTCGGTTCTGGAAAACATCTCGACGCGACGAACTGACCGGCCCAACGGTGAAACAGGTAACAGCCACTGTGTGCTGTTTTTTGCCTTGCGCAGTCGTGACGCTGGAAAAGTTGAACGGGATGGAGGTGGTGCACAACAGTACAAGAAAACGTGGACGTAAGGTGGCCGACACCGAAGTTGAGCAAAGCTTTTCAAAACAAACGTATTCCAAAATGAACAATCGAAGGGAGACTATATGAAGGTCCAGAAATTTTGTGCTTTAACTAGTGGGTTTACCCTTGCACTGCTGAGTTTGTTGGTGTGTGTGACTACTGCTATCGCTCAAGGAGCAGCAAGCACGCCAGTGTCCTACGCGGGAATCACCCCGTACATAATCGCCGGAAGCAACCCCGGTGGCCTCCGAACCTGCGCCGAAGTAGGTACGGCTTTCTTCGGCGACCAAAACTATTACCAATTCAATAGCGGAAAGGTGGACTATAATGGTGTTTTCAGCGCCGCATTTCCCGCGGGGCTTACGGTGTTGACTGATGGCAAGTACGTCAGTTGGAGTTCCGAATTCGGCATCGGTGCCATCATTGTTTTTGGTGGAGGCGCTGCCAACGTATATGTCTATAACCCACAGCAGATGAGCGACTCTGGCTTGGCTTCCCCCCCTAATCGGAGCGGTAACCCTGCTGATCTCGGTAATATCACCTTCTGCTGGAACCCAGAAAGCTTATCTAGTCAATGGTGCTCACCGGGCTACTGGAGACAGACACATCATCTGGACTCTTGGGAAGCCACCGGCATCAGCCCGGATGAAAAATATAATGATTATTTTTCCTTCCATGGTGATACCATAGCCGGTGACCCGACATTGTGGGAAGTGCTGCAATCACCTCAAACTTACGGAGGCGATGCTTTCAACAACGTGGGAGACCTGCTCAGTGCTGCTCACCCCGACGTTAACTTCCTCGGCGTGCGTGTAGCAGACAGCTGTCCGTTAAATTAAAACCACCTGTTAACGGCAACCGCAGCTTGACAGGCCCTCTCTCGATAATGAGGAGAGGGCCTGTTCTTTTTAGATTTTAGAAAGCTTTTATCCAATCACCTGGTTACCGGTGCATTTGTTTTGATTAAAAGATCGCGGGGAATAAAGAATATAGCATTATCGTACGGTGCCTTTCCGATACCGTAAGGCCAAATCGACCATACAAAGTAGTAGGTACCCAGCCGATGGGCAAAACATCAGACCCGCGGAGCTTTTATTCTCTTCTATCCCGGGAAGAAGTTCGGTTACCTAGATTTTTCCTCTATCCGCTCGTCGATGTCGGTAAGGGTGAAATCGATCGCAATGAGTAGTCGGTAATTATCATATTTCGCCGTCCCAATTCCGACATCGCTTTTCTCCAAGAACTCTCCCGTGAGCGCGTTGAAGGCATAAATCTGTAGCTCTGTATTCCCGCGATTCTGCTCCGATCTGAATAGAGCGATCTCCGGGATGGGAACACCCAGGAGCGGGACCGCGAAGCCCGGCGTGCCAAAAAAACCTTCGCTTCTATCTACCCCGAAAGCCGGAAGAAAAGCCGTGAGCCTTACGTCGGCTTTTTCTGGAACTATAACTGACCGCACCCCCTGCTCTCCGAGCCATGCCACAATGAATGCCTCGACGAAAGGACGGTCCGGCGTCAACCCGTGTACATTGACCAGTGCGCTCTTGCCCTCGAACCGCGCCGTATCTAATTGCGCGAGGGCGCGCTCTAAAGAACGCACAAGCAGTTTCTGCTCGATGGTAGACCGCGGTGTCGTGGTCACGTGGGTAGTTGCACACCCCACAACGAGGAGCCACGCAGCCGCAAGCACCGCGTATAAGGGGACAGTTGATAGACTGCGCCTTCCGGACATCGGGCCAGTCTAGCATCCTGATGCCTATCATCAAGAAGCGGGAGGAAAATTTACGACTGTTTCCGAGCGGAACGGGATGTCCGGGACGTTTGACTCTTGTTGAAACACTGGTTGTCGCGGCTGGTGAATACCGCGAAGTTTTACGCGATCAGCACATGGGTCCGATCGTCACGTTGAGGACTCGTGTCTCCATATCGGGCGGCTGGATATCAGCGATCAATCCCCACTCGATTCTCTCTTTAACGCCAAACTTTTGTTCGTGAATTACGTCACAGTGACAAAAAATGGGAGTTCCAGAAGGTGACCAGTTATTCCTCACAAGCCATACGAATACGGGGAATGTCGGGGATATCATGGTCCCGGTGCTTGGCACCTGCCGTGCTGTTTCGCTCCGGCGAATTGCCAAGGCAATTGTCGGCACGATGATCGGCTACCGAACGTAGGATGACAACATTGAATAGCTAAAGGAGGTCTCATGATGAATATCAAGTCAAAGTTAGCTTTGTTTCTGGCTGTTGTGCTCCTTACGCCCGGACTCAGTTGGGCACATAACGCTTACATTAGTATTTCCGGCCCGTATGATGAACAGGTGTTCACAACAGACACATTGCCGCTGAATATTAGCGTTGAAGGTATGATTGCACACAATGCTCCGCCGGCGGGCGCCAATGTGGCTGATAGTTGGGCCTGTGTCTCTCTGGATAATGCAACCCCAGTTTGTGAGCCCGCACCGGTATTCGGTGGCAAACCACCCTCGTCGTACAATTACTTGGTTCCAGTCTCCATCAATTCGGCTGGATATCACACACTGCAAGCCTCGACTCGTAAGACGGATGGCGGGCATGCGGGTCAATCTGACACTATTACAATCTTAGTGGTCCTTGCCCCTCAGAGCTGCGACGAAGTTGATCCGCCGGCGTATGCGAACCAGTATCTCAATGAACTAAACCTGCCGAGTTCCTACGCCACATACCGTGGGCAGATCCTCAAAGTCATAGCGTTTAACCATTCGAACGGGGTGTACGGCAGCTGCACGTACGACTACGATTTGGTTATCTCCCATGTTGACTACTTGCTAGGTGATCTCGGTTTATAAGAAGTTTATCGCGAGGTGAATTGGGGGCGGCGTGATGAGACGCCGCCCTGGCTACTTTTTATCGAAACGCGCGAAACGGCCCGGCAAAGCTCGTGATCAGAGCGAAGCGACTCACTGCTCACCCGACGATGCCTACTTTCAGGTTTGATTACCGAAATGAGAGTAGTAAAGTCGCAGCGTCTAACCTTCATTCTCAATTTAACTGGTCTGTTCTCGTAGAGTTGGTGGAGAGAAAAGGTAAGCACAACTAGGCATGAGGTTTTGTGAACGATGTAAAAGCTTTAACGTTTGATGTCTTTGGCACGGTCGTCGATTGGCGCGGCAGCATCATTGAAGAGTTTCGCGCTGTTGGGCGAGAGCGCGGTCTCTCAGTCGACTGGGAAGGGTTCGTGAACGAATGGAAAAGCGGATATCATCCTGGCATGGATGCGGTTCGTAGGGGAGACCTGCCCTGGATCAACGTCGAGGGGATCTACCGGAGCAAACTGGAAGAGTTGTTACCGCGCTTCGGTATTCGGGATCTCAGCGAACAAGATAAGATTCATCTCACGCGTGTATGGCGCCGCCTGAATCCTTGGCCCGATGTAGTTCCGGGCTTGACCAGACTCAGAAGCAGATATGTTATCGCGACTCTCTCGAATGGAGACGTAGCGTGTCTGGTGCACATGGCGAAGCACGCGCGGCTTCCTTGGGACTGTATCCTCTGTGCGGAGATCTTTCGCCATTACAAGCCCGATGCCGAAGTGTATCGCGGCGCGATAGAGCTGCTCGGGCTAAGACGGGAAGAGGTCATGATGGTAGCCGCGCACAACTATGACCTCAAAGCCGCACGTTCGCATGGGATGAAAACCGCTTTCGTGCCGCGACCTCTCGAGTACGGCTCCCGTCAAAAGACCGATCTCCAACCGGAAGAGAATTGGGATATCTTGGCTGCCGATTTTGCCGATCTTGCCACGCGCTTGGGAACGTAAAGGCGCGCTTCCCACGCAGCTCTCCTAGTTCGCCGAAGCAACAGGAAACCTTAACCACAGAGACGCCGAGGACGCAGAGGGGGGGGAGTTTGAAAACTCTGCGTACTCAGTGCCTGTGTGGTGAATCTCTTTTTTTGCCGGGTACCGTAGTGGCCTCAGGTTCTTTGCGCGCGATATCTCCCGAGCAGCCATGAAAGAGGAATGTTCCTTTAACCTTTCTCTTCAACGATAGTTATAGGAAAATATATCCGAGCTATATTGTCGATTTGACCAACACTCTGTTACATCTTCTTCAGGTCAACAACCAGCAAATCATAATGCAGCGTCGTCGAGTGACCGCCACATCCGACCAAGGACTCGACGTGGAGTGTGTCATGAGAATAAAGAAATTGGCAAGAGCTCAAACAACGCGGACAAAACCCGTCAGTCTCCGTTCCACCAAGAGAGATGCAATGATCTCATCGGACCCGACCGGACTCCTGACTCCTCGTGAGATGGACGTCGTGCGCCTGTTGGGGTCAGGCCTGCGCAACCGGGAAATCGGCCGGACATTGTTAATCAGCGAAGGGACGGTCAAAATCCATCTACACAATATCTTCAACAAGCTAGGTGTAGGCAGTCGCCTGGTTTTGGGTATCTACGCGAAGGAAATGAGGCTGAGCTGACCGGAAGAACGTTTTCTGTCCGGAAATACCATTCGTTCATCATTTTGACCCCGCTTGTCATAAACACTCCACCTCGATCGAGCGTGTAAGCTAGCCGTACAGACGTCCTGTCCGAAAATCTTATAGGTGGTTCCACTCTTGTCAACGGCGTGTATCCGGCAGTGGCGGCATTGGCGCAGGATCAGCCCATTTTTCTAACATTGTCATGGCCGAGGGGACGATGTAATCCCCGGGTTTTCATGGTCCAAAGATTGCTCCCGCAGAACTAGCTGAAGCAGAGTTGGCGCAACCAGCAGTATTGACAACTGGTGTCACTAAACAGACAAGTTGGCCGTCGACCGCAATTCTACGCAAGGATGAACGGAGGGAGCTCCATGGAGTTCAGTCGCAGATCGTTGTTCGGACCGTTTGTCGTCGCGCTTCTAATCTTGCTCGGAAGCCTTGTCGCGACTGCGGCGTGGGCGCAACAGCCGAACAGAGTGCCCGTCCTGATCGGTTTTAGGCATCAACCGGGAGCCGCCGAACAGGCCCTTGTCCGCCGGGCCGGGGGCTCAATCAAGTACACCTACCATCTTGTCCCTGCTATTGCGGCAACGCTGCCCGAAAATGCCGTTGATGCGCTGCGGCGAAATCCAAACGTCACGATAATCGAACCTGACGGTCTGTTTTATAAGATCGACTACGCCACCGAGTTGAACAATACGTGGGGAGTAAAGCGGATCGGTTCGGGCAACGTTCACGCGAATGGCAACAAAGGTACCAACGTCAGAGTAGCCATCATTGACTCGGGGATTGATTATACGCACCCTGACTTGAATACCAACTATGTCGGGGGTTATGACTTCGTGAACAAAGACGCCTATCCGATGGACGACAATGGCCATGGAACCCACGTGGCAGGCACCGTGGCCGCACTGATGAATGGGACGGGGGTCGTTGGGGTTGCTCCTGAAGCCAAGCTCTATGGCCTGAAGGTTTTGGATGCGCGCGGCAGCGGGAGTTTTAGCAATGTCATTGCGGCCCTGCAATGGGCGGTGGACAACGGTATCCAAGTCACGAACAACAGTTATGGGAGCAGTGGCGACCCTGGCAGTCTCGTAAAAGCCGCTTTTGATAATTCCTATGCCGCTGGTGTATTGCATATTGCCGCTGCGGGAAACTCCGGCAGCTGCAATGGGAAAAGCGATACCGTTGGCTATCCGGCGAAATACACGTCTGTCGTTGCGGTTGCGGCTACCAATAAGTCCGATGCACGACCGTGCTGGTCCAGCACTGGTCCGGCCGTCGAAGTGTCCGCCCCCGGAGCCACCATCAGGTCCACCAGAATGGGGGGTGGCTACGTCGAATATAGTGGGACCTCCATGGCCTCGCCTCACGTAGCCGGAGTGGCTGCGTTAGTGGTCGCTGCCGGAGTTTTGGATGAAAACGGAAACGGTCGTATCAACGACGAGGTGCGAGGCATTCTGACGACGACGGCGATTGATTTGGGCAGCACCGGGCGAGATCCGCATTATGGGTTTGGACTTGTCGATGCTGTTGGGGCCGTGGGAGCTGTTTCCATCCCGTCGGCTCCAGCTCCTCCCGCGCCAGGCGTCTATGTCAACCTGAGCACGGACAAAGCCACCTATGACAGCGGCGCCGATGTGGCCGTCCTTACAGCTGTCGTGAAAGATGAAAGTAATCAACCGATAGGCGGGCTGGCGGCCTCCGCGTTTAGCACGACTTTGAATAATGGTTCGGTGGCCGTTCAGTTCAGCGAAAGCGGTACTGCGGGAACGTATACGGGTAGCTTGAATATTTCGACTTTGCTGGACGGTTCCTACACAGCGGAAGTGACGGTTACGGCCTCCGATGTTTTCGGCAGTGGATCGGCCACCTTTACCATCACACCGATTTCTACGGTGAACACCGTAAGCGTGACCGAAATTACTTACGCCACGTCTGGTGGAAGGACCAATGATCGCCACCTCAGCATCGCACTCCAAGTCAACAACGATCTCGGCGAGGTCGTAGGAGGCGCATCGCTATCGATTGATGTTTATCGCAACAATGCTTTGCTCGGTTCAGCAAGCGGGACCACTGGCTCAAACGGCAAAGTGAGTTTTACTTACAACAACGCTCCCTCGGGGTGTTATTCAACTACCGTGACCACCGTTTCCGCAGTCGGACTCAGCTGGGATAACAACACGCCGGACAACAAATTCTGCAAGTAGACCGGCAGACGGGGCAGGTGGTTTTTTGCGCAGGAAAAAGCCGCCTGCCGCTGGTGCCGATGGGGTAACACCCTATCTGACGATATAAGCCTCGGCCATGGCAATGTGGCACGCCAGGCTCGGCGAACGTTCCAGAAGACTCCTCTGTGCGTGCCTCTTGTCTTTTAAAGTCTAAAGGGTGTATATATCGGACGTTAGAGGAGGGGGAACTGAGGAGGTAGTTGGCTCGCAAGAAACCGGATACCTTGTGAGTTCAGAAGCTGATCCTGCGGTAGACTATTCGCAAGCCCTTCGGGCCATCGGACAGGTCCTGGAGCCGTCCAAACCCCGCTCATTTGATATTGTCTGCTATGGCGATTCGTATTTAGTGCGGTATTTGAGCGAGAAGAAGAAAAACAATCTGTTTACACTTCTGGAAAAATGGAAAGAACACAACCTAGCGGCTGCCGCGCCATCGAAGCCGTTCATGAATGTAGAAGCGCTCTATTCTTTACAGGATCTCCAGATCATAGATGACCAGGGCAAGGCGAAACGGCGCGATAGCCGGGGGATGCCCGATCCGTTCAGTCTATCAACTCTTCTCCGCGCAATCGGAGACTTCGTCAACCACAAGGGTCGCCTCATATTTGCTTCCAGCCGGGAATGTCGTTTTGTTGTCCTCTACGAAACTCCCCAGGGGCTGCGCCAAGTAGACGAATATGAGACCTCCTCCTTCTATGACATATGGGTCTCAATGTACCTCCGACGAAGCCAGAGAGTCTCAACGGGATTACGCCCGTGAGCGTAGTGTCCCGCTCTTCTAATCCACCAGCTGTTCCCTTGCAGCATCAGCCTGTTTCAGCGCGTTAGTGATGAGTGTATCGCGCGCTGTCTTGCTGGGAATGCGATTGGCATTTTCGAGTAGGTCCTTGGCGGCGCGCAAATGCCCTACCGCGGCGTTGTCCAAGACCTTCAAACCTGCGTCTCGACGACTGAGGACATTGATGGCGTGCTGGCAATCGGCAATGGCTATCCTTAGGTGCTTCTGTGCTCCGGCCAACGTATTTGCTGCCTTGGCCTTGTTGCCCAATTCTGTAAAAGTACGGATTTTCTCCAGGGCGTTTATCACGCGGAGAAAAGCAGCTACCTGTTCTACCTCGAAGCTCAGAAGGTCTATGCCTCCTAAAAACCCGCCTGAAGGCGAATCCTGAAATTCCTGGCTGTTGTAAAAGTCGACCGCCTCTTCGATGGTGTCCACGAGGCCGTTGTGAAAAAACACCCCTTTGGCTGCCGCCTCCACTAGAGGCGGTGTGTTGAAGGTGCCGTTGCCGAAGCTCCCGTCG
>CAYPHJ010000149.1:0-8778 GCA_964410485.1 uncultured Syntrophobacteraceae bacterium | reverse complement strand
AAGCGTTGAGCGGGCAATCCCCACTTCAATTTTTCATAAGAGTAATTCATGTACCAAGGTACAACACAGCGGATGAAAATGAGCCCGCAGGTAATGCGGATCAACACCGATAAATCCCCCAATGGCCCCCTTTGGCAAAGGGGGCAGGCCGCAGGACCGGGGGATTTTCCTTATAGTCGGCTATTTTCATAGGAGTACGCAAGAATCGCAAAGCAAGAAAAGCGACGATAGAGGATGGAGGATGGAGAATAGAAAGAACAGGAATCCACGATCACGAGCACGAGTCACGAACACGGCTTTGCTCCCCGTGACCGGCTGGAACGTTTCCTAGTTGCTCAGCGGCTTACAGTCTATAGATGCTGCCTGTTCGGACAGAAGTGTAGTCGCGCAGCGAAACACCCGCCCCTGCGGTGTGAGCACCTCCGATGATAATCCTTGAGCGGTTACCGTGTAGGGACCGACTCTCGTCACCGGAGCCTCACCGCGCCCCGTAACCGGCGAGAACTCATCGATCGCGAGATTCAGCAGGCCAACCGTCGCAATGCTTTCAATGGTCGTCGTTGGGGAAGCCTCCTGCACCCGCAGCTGAGCCGCAATCATCTGTTCCTTGACGAGCGGTTGCAGAATCTCAATCTGTTGGCCCAGCACCAAGAGTTCTTGTTCGATTTCCTTCTTGCGTTCCGGCTTCAACCTTGGGTCACGCAAGGCGATCAGAAACTCTCGCCTGCGAACGTCGAGATCGACAAGACGGTTGAATTCCCTGGAGCCGCCAAAAGTCGCCACATAAGCGATTTTTGTTGATTCGGCCAATCTTTGCCTGTCGGGCCACAGCTCGGGGCGACTCTCGAGGTTTCTCATCTCGTCGTGGTAGTTGTTGATACTAGCCCACAGCGTAGGCCCGGAGCTCGCCTTCGCAGAAACGCAACCAAGCATGATCAGCGGTAACAACAGCAAAACGATACCCGTCGGCATGGCTAGCTATCGGCGAGGCGACCAGCCGGTCGCCTCTAGTTCCAATTGTTTCAACCGTTCAAGCCGTTCCAGTCGTACAGATCGCACTGAAGTTGGGAGAATAGCATGTTCCCCCAATGGGCTGCTAGACAAATGTTCGAAGTTCGACGTTCGAATTGCTGGCGAGCGAGCGCGCACCGCGCATCCCCGCAAAGGCGCCAAGGGCGAAATAGCCAAGCGCAGAGCGCATGGCGCAAAGCACGCCCTGAGCAGGGTCGAACGGAACAAAAAGAAATTTAACCGCAAAGAACGCAAAGATCGCAAAGCAGGAAAAGCGAGGATAGAGGATGGAGAATAGAAAGAACAGCAATCCACGATCACGAGCACGAGTCACGAACACGGCTTTGCTCCCTGTGAACGGCTGAAACGGTTGGAAGGACTGGAACGTTTGGAACGGGGCCAGCTTTTTACGGAGACTTGACATGTATCAAAACCGCTTCCGGATCGGCGCCATACCGCAGCGGTAGGCCAACGCTGCCCAACCCCCGCGAAACGATAAGACGCGACGAATTGTAGGCGTACGCGCCTTCGTCGAGACAATACTTGCTTTGTCGCACGAGTGGCGGCGTCCACGGGGGCCGAATCTGTCCGCCATGCGTGTGCCCCGATAATACAAGCGCGACGTTTCGCGCCTCCGCCTGATAGAAAAAATCCGGGTGGTGCGCAAGCAGAAGATGCGGCGGGCCATTCATTGCAAGCAGCTGGTCCCAATCGGGCTTGCCGAGAAGAAGATCATCGATGCCGCCCAAAACAAATGTGGCGCTGCCGTGCTTCACGTGTGTAGACTCGTTGTTGAGGGTGTTGATGCCGATCGCGCTCAAGCGTTGGCGAATGCCTTGTGGGTCCCCTCCGAAATAATCGTGGTTGCCATAACAGTACCAAGCGCCGAGCGGCGCTTTCGACAATGGCGCCAAAGCAGGCAAAAAGCCGTCAAGATCAGCCGTTCGACCAGTCACGATATCTCCCGCAATGGCAACCATGTCCGGCTCGACTGCCATGAGCGCTTCGACTATTTCCCGCAAGACAGCCGGCTTTAGAAAAATGCCGGTATGAACATCGGAGATCAGTAGGATCTTGAGCGGCAAAAGACTTTTCGGCCAGCGCGGCGGGGCAATTGCTGCCTCGGCAAGGGAGAACCGCTTGCGCAAGAGCCAGCAGTAGGGATTCCATACGCCGAACATTCGAGGATAGATATAGCGCGAGGCGAGCACGTCGATCCTGCGCTCGAGCACCTTCAGCAGGCCCTTGTCGGGATCAAGCCAGCGACGCTCTTTTCCGCTAAGCGTCCGGGCCGGCCCCAATTGTCTACGCTTTAAAGTCATCCGATCAGTGCTTACCGGGGAACGTGTGTGTGATTTGACGCGAAAGAGCCATTGCGCGGTTGGGGCGATAGACGGAGTGTAGCCGAGCGTCGGGTTGACGGCAACAGTAGTTCTAAAAAGTTCGAGGTTCGCGGTTGGATGTTCGACGTTGTCCCATTTCTTCCGGTCCTCGGTCTCCTGTCTCCGGTCAACCGCGTTCGGCGAGTTGGTCCACGTACAATTTTGTTCAAGATGAACAGAATTGGGGGAGCAATCTAGTATTTTGAGGAAAACGCTATCCTTATGTTGCTGAAACCACGAATATTTTACTCCCATACCCAGATGGCAGCCATTTTGCTTTTAAACGCCAACGTGCCCCGCACACTGGCTTTTGTGGATAAAAAGGAACTGATTGGCGTGCTATCTGCGCAAAAAGAAGAACAGCCACAGGCGGCTATTTCGAAGCCAAGCATGGCATCAATCGACAAATTCGTGAACTCCATCGAATCACTGCAGCAACGACTCGATGGCCTGAGTCTCGATGAAATCATCGAAACGGAACGTAAGGCCGACACCCTGAAGGACCAGTTGATTGATTTGCAGAACGCTGTCACTGCCCTTTCGAATTTGAAACAAAAGATAGCCGAGGCCGACCGCGCTATCGAGCAGGCGCCCGTGCCGAGCTTGAGTTCCCTTGAACTTGAAAGCAAACCGCTTCACCTGCAGCAACTACTCGCTGTTTCAAGCAAACTTATCCCGTTTCCACGCCCGGTCAAGACAACGCGAGACAAGGCGAAAACTCCCCCTGTCGATGCGCACAAAAACATTCCAGCCGCGGCTAACAAAGCGCCGTCGGAGAGAGCTCCAGTACGGGCGACGACCGACCACAAACGAGCCGAAACTCCGGCGCACACCATGAAGGCTCGCAACGATTTCGCCGGGCCGTCAATAGCGCCAGCGGAAGCAAGATCAAGCAAACAGAAGGACCCGACAGGAAAGCTACTCGACTTCATCCAGCCCGAAAATGCGGGTGTCAAACAGATCACCGCACCCCAAGAAGTTCCGGAACAGGACAGCCGCGATACCGCTGCTGTTTCCAAAGCTGAAACTCCCATGCAAGGCACCGCCGGTCCGGAATTTCCGCGCCAAGATGAATTGCCGTCCGATGAATTTGAATTTACTCGTGAACGGATCGCTCAGACGAGAGCGGCCGATGATGGTGCGCCGATAATTGCGGTCCCCGAGACCTCCACGAGTGCCGGAACCCGTCAACCGGATTTTGATCAGCGCCTCCTTGACGATCTGATCAAGAATTACGGTGAGTTTGCCGTCTCGCCGAATCTTCCAGCGGTGCTGGAACCGGAAGTCACCGAGAACAAGCCAAAGCGTCAACCGGCAGCCTCCGCCGCGCACATGAATGCTGCTCACGGCGCTCGAAAAAGCAATTTGCCAGTCAACAAAAAAGAAGCCGAGATCGACCGCCAGCTCAAGCAAATCATCAAAGATTACGGGCAGTACGATTTATATTCTCATCCTGGTCACATCAATCTCAAAAAAGGGGTCATCGCTGCATTCGCCTTGTTGGGCGTGTTGTTCTTTGTGTTTTATTTCTTCTTCAGTTCCACACCCCCGCCCCACACGCCCCCGGCTCGACAGCAAGAGCCATTGACTGTAAATCCCAGCGGGGATAAAGGCCCGGCATCCGCCACCTCCAGTGAATCCAATTTGCCGACTGAAAAGACGTCTACTCAGCAAAAAAACTAACGAAAGAGGGTTGGGCACACCGATGAAACATGACCTGCAGAATCTGACAGAAGATATCTCTCGGCTATACGAAGAGATTACGCAAAAGACCGAATCTCTCGGGCAGATCGACAGCATTACGCGGTTGTACGACGAACTGCAAACGCAGTTGCAAACGATCTCGACAGAGGAGGTGGATCTGCTTCAGACGCAAATAAAGTCAACCCTGGAGCAAATGGTCAGCATTAGCAAAAGCCTTGCAGTCATCAAGACACTCAAAATGACCTTCAACGGTCAGGACGACGTGAACGAGCACCTAAAAAGGCTTCAGGGCGCGAATAACTTTCGGCGTCCGCTCGAGGAGCGTTAAACGGCCGCCACTAAGGGGCAAAAACGATGCAAGGCAATCTTTCGCAAATAAGCCTTAATGATATACTGCTGTTGGCGACCGAAGCAAAAAAATCCGGCGTGCTAAAACTGTCTCGCGGCAAAGAGACGGTAGAAGTCTATCTCGTCGAAGGAAACATTGTGCACGCAACCTGCCCGATTGGCGACGGGGAGAAGGCGCTGCTCTACCCCGTGACCTGGGGGGAAGGTGCTTTTAGCTTGCTTCCTAACGGCACTCCTCCGGGGACCACGATAAGGAAGACTTCCGCTGAAATCCTCGACGAAGTCAAGGCGATGAGCCGCGAATGGGAAACCATCCTCGACGTGATTCCATCGGGAAAAACGGTTTTTCAACTCGCCGATCTGGCTGAAGACCGCAGCGGTCCCATCACGATCCCGCAGGTGGGCTGGCATGTCTTGACGAAAATCGACGGCATGCGCACCGTACACGAGATCGCCGAACTCCTACGAATTCCATATGCGTACACGGCCAAGGTCATTTTCAACCTGCATAAAGCAGGGCTGGTGGAAGTCGTTACTCCGGCCACTAAACCTCCGGCGGCGGTTGTCCCCCCTGCTCTCTTCAATCGCGTAACTCACGTGCTCATGGACATCATGGGACCGATGGCCCCTCTGGTGCTGCAGGACCAGATCGAAGCGCTCGGTGAAAAGCAGGAGAGTTTTCCTGAATCCCGGCTCGATGAGTTGGTCGGTTTGCTTGGTAAAGAGATCTCCGACGGCAAGCAAAGGGCGAGGTTTGAAGAAGCCGCGCTGCAAGAACTCGCCAACTTCAAACGATTCTAGCTCGGCAAAACAAATGCCGCTTATAGCGTATAGCTCGCTTTGCTCTATCGCAGATCCGACTTCGCGATTTTTGGGTGCAGGTTGGGAACCTGGAACTTGAGACTCGAAACTCGGAACCGCGCGCGGGGGCACGTGCTAAAGGGAGCATGATCATGGCTCAGGACACACTGTCACTACAAAGTTCAAAGATCGTCGGTGCCGGGGGCTTGACGATGCGGACCGGCGGCTTAAAATGGAAGCTTGCCACTACAGTCAGCGCGTTGATCGTAACCCTGGGAATCCTGGTGAGCGCTATCGTCTATCAGCTCATGGGAAACGCCCTTCAGCGTCAGGTAGATTTGCGCGCTACTGCCATCGCCACCAATTTGAGTGATGCCGCCGCAGGCTTGGTAGCACGAAAAAGTGCTCTCGAGCTTGACGCGCTGGCCGCCAAATACGGCCGCTTGGATGAGGTTGCTTACGCCTTCATCCTCGACCCAAAGGGAGGGCTTCTTGTCAGCAGCCTCCAGCCGTTCCCGGCCGAGCTAAAAAATCCGGCCGCCAGTAACGATCGGCGCGCGATCATCTCACGTGTAACCAGGCTGCGGGGCAATTCCATCTACGAAACCCAAGTGCCGCTACTAGACGGCCAGCTTGGGACCGTGCACGTCGGGCTTCCTGCCGACCGAGTGCGCCAGGATATCCATGGCACGGTGCTGTATGTTATCGGGTTGATAGCGCTTTGCCTGGTGGCCGGGATCGCCGCCTCTGTTTTCATCGCGAGCAATGCAACCCGCCCTATTCTCGACTTGAAAGCGATCGCAGACGAAATCAGCCGAGGGCACCTGGATAAGCCGGTTACCATTCAATCCAACGATGAAGTCGGTGAGCTGGCACGGTCCCTCGAGCGGATGAGAGCGAGTCTCAAAGCGGCGATGGCCCGACTGAATCGGGAATAATAACGCAGATCGAGAATGCGACAGACAACCGCGAGGAGCGCAGAAACTATTTTTCGAAGCCTGCGGAGATGGCTGAACATCGATTCCGCTGGATCAAACTGAGTAGCGTCGCACCACGAAGCTCACGAAGGACACGAAGGTGTCGGACCTTAATCTCAAATTTCTTTACTTCGTGCTCTTCGTACTACTATGCTTCGGAATTTTCGGCGCTTGCGCAAATTTTCCGGTGCAACGAGTCTAAGCTGCTGAACCAACGAGAAATTATTTTTTCACCATGAAGTGTTTCATGATCTTACGGTCGCCGACAGGGAATGAAAATGGAGGCAGCCCATCACCCCCAATGCCTATATCGAGAAGGTTCGGCATTCTCTGCCCCTCGCTACGCGCTTCGCGCTACTCGGGGAATCGGAAGGGGATGCCGTGTCCCCGAGTAGCGATCTTCCGAGATCGCGTATCGAGGGGGTACGGCACCGCGGAGCATACGCGGGTGACCGCTCTGGGCCGCTGTCCCTTCACTCCCTCTCCACCCCGATTTTCGAAGGAGTGTTTCATGAGCTTGCGCACGCCCGCAGAGAATGAAAATAAAGTCTCAGGCACAGAACGACGGCGGCAGGATAGAACAAGCGCTGATTAAATCCCCCAATAGCCCCCTTTGCAAAGGGGGCGGGCCGCAGGACCGGGGGATTTTCTTTTCGGGTGACTGAGTTTTGCATAAGTTCAATTTTCATAGGAGCGCACGAAGGTCACGAAGTTCGGACAAGGAGTTTCGAAAAATTGTGTCTTCCTTCGTGCTCTTCGTGACCTTCGTGGTAAGATGTCTGGTTTACTTTGGTTCGGCTTTGCGGGAGACAAGCTCTAAGTTCGTGCTTAAAGACGTAAAGGGAGGAGAAATAAATGATGAAAAAGATATTCACCTGTTTGGTGGCTGCCCTGTGGGCTGCTAGCGCATTTCTGGCGCGCCCGGCAGGCGCAGCCGATGGCTCAGCCACGCAGCCTCTAAGGAAGATTTCGATCGCGTACAGCGCGATCTCCCCCAACCAGGCACCCGCATGGATGGCATACGAAGCTGGATTGTTTCGCAAGTATGGCCTTGATGCCCAGTTGATCTTTGTCGAGGGCGGGAGCCGGACCGTTCAAACGCTCGTCTCCGGAGACGTGATCGCCGCCCAGGTGGCGGGCAGTTCAGTGATACAAAGCAATCTCCAGGGCTCCGGGATCGTGCTGATCGCCGGGTTCCTCAACACCATGGATTACAAGTTCATTGTGGCACGCGACATCACCCGGCCCGACCAACTCAAAGGTAAAACCGTCGCGGTTAGCCGCATCGGTGCTTCTTCGGACTTCGCCACGCGGTATGCCTTGGATAAATACGGTCTGGTGCCGGATAAAGATGTTGCGATTCTTCAAATCGGCAGCCAGCCTGCCCGGTTTAGCGCGCTTGAAGCGGGAAGAATTCAAGGCGTCATGATTGCGATTCCGTTGACGGCGAAGGCCACCAAGATGGGATTCAATACCTTGGCGGACTTGCAAATGCTCGGCCTCGAATACCAGCACACTGCCCTTGCGGTCAATCAAAACCTTCTGAAAACTCAGCCGGACCTGGTGCGCAACGTATTGAAAGCTTTTGTCGAGGGTATTCATTACATGAAGACGAACCGCCAGGAAGCCCTGGCCGTCCTTGCGAAGTACCTCAAGACCGATGACCAGGACGCTCTCGTAGAAGCATACGAAGCGGTCGGCGTCGCTTTGGTCCCCGAAAAGCCGTACCCGACCATCAAAGGGATCCAAATCATGTTGCGCGAGTTAGGCGCGAAGAATCCGGCCGCGCAGGCAGCCAATCCCGAACAGTTCGTAGACACCACATTATTGAAGGAGTTGGACCAGTCGGGCTTTATCGATGGTTTATATAAGTCACCGGCGGTCGTGAAGACCGCCCCCCGTACCGAGCCCGCTGTGGCGAAGGCAACGCCGCGAAGCGAGCCGGCTGTGGCGGCTGTGACACCGCGGAGTGAACCGGTTCCGGCCCCACTCCCTGCAGCCAAACCTGAACCGGCTGTCCAGCCGGCGGTCAGAGCCGAGGCGGCAGAAGAAACAGCGAAACCTGTGGCTGGACAACTCGCTTCGCTCCCCGAGCGGGACAGAGCGCAACCGACGCAGCCGGTGGCGAAAGTCAGCAGGACACCGGTTACTGAAGCGCAGCAGTATATCGTCAGACCCGGCGATACACTGAGCAGGCTCGCGGATCGTTTCTACAACGCGGTATCCAAGTGGGAGAGGATCTACGAAGCGAACCGAGATACGGTCAGAAATCCGAACTACATCTTCGTCGGCCAGAAGCTAATCATCCCGGCCGATGACCCGGTTTAACCGAACCTCGGCCAGCGAAACAAAAAAGGAGCCGGGCGTGTGTAACGTCCGGCTCCTTTGCTTTTGAGCCACCCATGTCTCCCCTCACCCGTGGGAATTAAGATTCGGAGTGTTATCCCGTAAACCAAAGAGAGAAGAACTTTAACCGCGCAGCCAAACCAGAAACAGAGAACTCACCACGAAGTGTTTCATGATCTTACGCTCGCCCGCAGAGAATGAAAATGAGC
>CAYPHJ010000148.1:0-8861 GCA_964410485.1 uncultured Syntrophobacteraceae bacterium | reverse complement strand
CATGCCCTGAGCGTGGTCGAAGGGAGGGGCCAGGGGAGATTTTGGACAAGAGTGAGTATGATTGTTGATCAAGTTGGAGTGTGGTTACCGTTGCAGTGGACATGCCCGTTGGACTCAAACATATCGAGTCGGAGTTGTGCTGGTGTGATCCGGTAATGCTGACTGATGAACAGGGGCAGGATGCCCTGGTTCATACGCAGGTAACCTGGAACCGAGTCGCGCAGTGTTGAAAATCACAGTTTGCAGCGGTTCGACGGGAAGCGTTCTTGAACTCGAGGGCAAATTGGCTGGCCCGTGGGTTGAGGAGCTGAAAGGTTGTTGGAATCGACTCGTAATCGTCGATCAAACGGTCGCGGTCCATTTGAAAGCCGTAAGTTTCATCGATTCCCGCGGAAAAGAGCTTCTAAAGGAAATGCATCATTGGGGAGCCACTCTAGTGGCGACGGGATGCATGACCAAAGCAATCATTGAAGAGATTCAGAGAGATAAGGTGAGCGGTCTCGAGAGGTGTTGAATCATGCAAGATCAAGCACACGCCATAATGGAAGACAAATTAACCTTTCTATTCCAACCGGACACATTGCTTCCGACCCAGTATTTTAGCAGGCTCCGCAGCAGGTCTTCTCTGGAACCCGAGAAGGCGCTTATGTTGGCCGTGTTGGAGGACGCGATCAGCTGCTTTAAGGATAACGTCTCGGCTGAGAACGGCAATAAAAAGCTGCTTTTCAACGAGGCGGAAGAGTGGATTTTGCAGAAAGGCACGGATTGGATCTTTTCCTTTGACAACATCTGTGAGGTGTTCGAATTAAATCCTCAATATGTTCGGCATGCGTTGCGCAGCTGGAAGGATCAGCGGGACGAGCCGCGGTTGAACAGAAACGCACGGGAGAAGCGACAAGTGACCGGTTAATCCGCGTATCTTCTGATTCACTGTCCGGCTTCGGTCCGCCGGGCTGCCGTCCAAGCTAGACAATGTTCCGCTGTTTGTGTAAATTCGCCCCTCGATACCCTCACGCTACTCGGGGTAGACGGGCTAGATGACGAAGACCAAGTATATTGTCGTCGAGGGGCCGATCGGAGTCGGTAAAACCAGCCTGGCGAAGATTCTGGCCCAGGAGTTTCAGGCCCGAACGGTGTTTGAGAATGTCGACGATAATCCTTTTCTGCCAAAATTCTATAAGGCTCGCGAGACGTACGCTTTTCAGAACCAGGTCTTCTTTTTGCTGAGCCGGTACCAGCAACAGATGGCGCTGGGCCAGCAGGACCTTTTTGCCCAGAATACCGTAGCCGATTACCTGTTCGCCAAAGACAACATTTTCGCGACCCTAACACTTAGCGCCGAGGAGCTGAATCTTTATCATCAGGTATATGGACTCCTGAATACGCGCGTGCCGAAGCCAGATCTGGTTGTGTATTTGCAAGCGCGGCCCGAGGTGCTATACAAAAGACTCAAAAAAAGAGATAAGAAATACGAGCGTAGCGTAACCTTCGAGTACCTCTCAGAGGTGGCCCAGGCGTACAATCAGTTTTTTTTCCACTACGGCGAGACGCCGCTACTGGTCGTTAACACCTCCGAGATTGATTTTGTTGCAAGCAGCAAAGATTTGGCTGACTTGATCAAAGAAATCAATAGCATGGGGTCGGGTACGCAGCATTTTATACCGCTTGGATCCAGGTAATTGGACTGAGACGGACGCCAATAGGCATTTGATCTGGAGAGCGAGCCTGCTTCTCCTGCCACTTGGCCTTCCGGCTTTGTCCGGGAGGCTTTGTTGTTTCGGAGGGAGGACCATGGCCGAAAAGATCACGGTGCCTGAAATTCTCAAGATGAAGCAGCGGCGGGAGAAAATTACCTGCCTCACTGCCTACGATTATTCTTTTGCCCGCATTCTTGACCAAGCAGGCGTCGATATTCTTCTGGTGGGTGATTCCGTTGGCTGCGTTTTTCAAGGCCAGCCGAACACGCTGCCGGTGACGATGGACGAGATGATCTATCATACGCGGGCGGTGGCGCGCGGGCGAAAACGGGCGCTGCTCGTCGCCGATATGCCATTTCTTTCATTTCAAGTGAGCAAACAGGAAGCGATTCACAATGCCGGCCGATTTCTCCAGGAGGGCGGCGCTGAGGCGGTTAAGCTCGAAGGTGGAATTCCGATACAGGAAACCATCGCGGCTCTGGTCCAAGTAGGTATTCCTGTGATGGGCCACGTCGGCCTGACACCCCAATCACTGCACCGCTTCGGCGGGTACCGGGTTCAGGGCAAGGACAGACTCCAGGGAGAGGTAGTGCTTCGCGACGCGCTCGCCGTCGAACAGGCCGGCGCTTTCGCCATCGTTCTGGAAGGCATCCCACTGGCATTGGCCAGGGACATTACCGCCCAGCTCCGGATTCCGACCATTGGGATCGGCGCCGGCGCGCACTGTGATGGCCAGGTGCTGGTTATCCATGACATGTTGGGGCTGTTCGAGGATTTCACGCCCAAGTTCGTCAAACGGTATGCGGATCTAAGCCGCTCGGTGACGGAAGCAGTCAAGAGCTTTATTAATGAAGTGCGTGGCGGGAAATTCCCAACCGATAGCCATTCATTTCATTAAAAGATCTCACAAGCATGTTGGTTACTGAGTCAGTTTTGGCGGTCCGGGGTTGGCGCGAAGAAGAGCGGCAACGGGGACGGCGCATTGCCCTCGTACCGACGATGGGTTTTCTTCACGAAGGACATTTGCAGCTCGTGCGCGCAGCGAAGAAGAGCGCCGAGCGTGTTGTCGTCTCCATTTTTGTCAACCCTGCGCAGTTTTCCGCTGGGGAAGACTTCGGTGCCTATCCGCGGGACGTCGAACGAGACCGGCAAGTGCTCGAAGCCGAAGGCATCGATCTGCTATTCCAGCCCCCAGTCGCCGAGATCTATCCCGCTGGATTTGAAACCTACGTGAATGTCGAGAATCTTAGTTTGCCGTTGTGCGGGGTCTTTCGTCCCGGTCACTTTCGCGGCGTGGCAACCGTGGTGGCCAAGCTTTTCAACATCGTCCGTCCTCATGTGGCAGTTTTCGGATGTAAGGACTACCAGCAGTTGCAAATCATTCGTCGAATGGTGCGGGATTTGAATTTCGATGTCGAAATTCTCGGACTGCCGACTGCGCGCGAGCCGGATGGTCTGGCTATGAGCTCGCGTAATGCCTATCTTGGTCCCGCCGAGCGGGTGGCTGCTCTTGCTATTGTTCGGGGTCTGCGTATGGCCGAGGCAATGGTTGGAGAGGGCGAGACCAGGAGCGCGATGATCGTGCGGACGGTGAGAGATGAGATTGCTAAACAACCGGGAACCAGTGTCGAATATGTGAGTTTGTGTGATCCTGAGACTCTGCGGGAAGTCGATGAAGTTCGTGGGGCTGCGGTTTTGGCGGTGGCTGCGCGGCTGGGGAACGCGCGTCTGATTGACAACATTATTCTTCGTTTGAAGGAGCGTTAACGGTGGGCGACATTTCAATTCAACCCAAGGCGCGTTGGCGTGAGAGCTTTCAGGCTTACTTTTTGTCCGGTTTACTGGTGTTTCTGCCAATCGTGATCACGCTCTGGTTTCTTGGGTGGGTCATTGCTTTCATGGACGGATTTTTGGATATTCTGCCGGCGCCGCTCCATCCGAAGTCTTATCTTCCCTTTGCCATTCCGGGGCTTGGAGTGGTCGTCACGGTTGGGCTTATTCTTTTTCTTGGGTTTTTGGCCAAGGGCGTCGCCACGCGCCGGTTTCTCGCGGCCTGGGATCGTGTCTTTGTTCAAATTCCGGTATTTCGCGGCATCTATACGGCCGTACAGAAGCTAGTGCAAACTTTTTTGGGACAGTCACAGGCACATAAACAGGTGGTTATGCTCGAGTACCCGCGCAGGGGGATTTATTCCGTCGGGTTTGCGATGGGTCGTGCGTGGCGCGAGTTGGAGACCAATCATCGTGATAGCCAGCTGGTTAACGTCTTTGTACCCACAACACCCAACCCGACATCGGGGTTTTACCTGCTCGTGCCGGCGAGCGAGCTTTCACCGCTCAGTATCAGTATGGAAGAAGCGATTAAGCTGATTGCTTCGGGTGGCTTGATTACGCCGGACGACAAGAACCGCAACAATGGCTAAAGAGAAAGGCTCCGGCGAACAGGTGATCTCGGTCAACCGGCAAGCGCGGCACAACTACTTCATCGAGGAAACGTGCGAAGCGGGCCTGGTGCTTCTTGGTAGTGAGGTGAAGTCGATGCGCGATGGCAAGGCCAACTTGAAGGACAGCCACGCGCGAATCCAAAAGGGCGAAGCCTTTCTGGTCAATGCACATATAAGCCCCTATCCTGGGGCCAATCAATTCAATCACGAGCCGACGCGCACGCGAAAGCTTCTATTGCACAAGCGCGAGATCGCGCGTCTGACAGGGAAAACGAAGGAGAGAGGATTTACGCTCATTCCGTTGCGGCTGTATTTCAAGGGCGGAAAGGCAAAGGTGGAGTTGGCTCTGGCGCGCGGTAAAAAGCTCTACGATAAGCGGGAGACGTTGCGGCGAAAAATGGCGCAACGCGAAGTCGAACGGTCGCTCAAAGTGCGGTGACATTCCACGTTATCCGAGCCAAAAGGCCTGGTGGGTAATCAAAAGCTTCGCTCGCCCAGGGCAAAGTTTGATGCCGCCAAACTTGATCCTTCTGTAAGACATAGTTCTTCAGCCCGTCTGGCCTAACATTGCCCGTTTGAGCCGCCACCAAGGCCAACCTGCCTTCATGCGGCACGAGCCGTTCTCGCCTAACGATGAAATTGGCGAAATTGCGGCGACCTTGACAGAATAAACAACGACCGAATATGTTACGCCTAGCCGGTGAAGAGGAGTACGACCCGTCAAGGGTATACGCTTTAGCGGCGCCGAAACCATTAGAAGGCGAGCCAAGATCTCCTTCACAACGGAGTACAATGTGAGGATCTTTGCAGAATCTACCCAGCCCGTCCCGGTCCGCGGCTGCACCCCTGAAGGCCAGCAACCGGGCACTCCTGTGGCTCCTAGAACCCGTTATCTGGGTCCAGTTCACACTCACAAAGCCAAAGGTAGGTACGTTATGCGGGACTTTTCCTTCTCGTCATCAGGCGTCAGTCTCGTTGGGGTATTACTCGGAAGCATTTTGTTATGCTTATTTGCATTGCCGCACGCGGCATGGGGCTTCTATCAAGGAAAAACAATTCGAATCATCTGGCCTTTTGATCCGGCGAGTGGAGGAGCTATTCGTGCCCGTGTTTTCGCCCGTCACTTACCGAAGTGGATACCAGGACAACCCAGCGTCATTGTACAATTTATGCCCGGGGGTGGTGGCCTTGTCGCAGCCAACCATGCCTTCGTCGTGGCTAAATCCGATGGCTTAACAGTTCTTCACTTCCCGGCGAGCACACTGATGCATTCCTTTGTCTCACCCGATCGGGTGCATTATGACATCCGCAAGGTGCCTGTCATCTGGACAGAGCCGGATAACTGGGTGACCATCATCGACCCCAAGACCGCGCAGGTGAAGAGCATCAAGGATTTGCTGCGCCCCGGAGTCCGAGTGGCCGTCGGAGGCACGGGAGTTAGCACCGCTCGGAGTCTCAGGCCCAAACTCGGAATGGAGCTTCTCGGAGTGGATCACACGTGGGTCACCGGCTACGGCGGAGCTGGGCCACTCCAGGTGGCTCTTGAGCGTGGCGAGATTCATTCGTACGAGACTCCTCTCGTCATTTGGCCACAGCTGGCGCCGCTCGAAAAACAGGGCCGGGTTATGATGCTCTGGCAAAATGGCTTTGTTAGACCCGATGGTTCGTTTGAGCGGTCGTCTTTCGTTCCCGACGTACCCACGCTGGACGAGCTGGTTCCTCGTGAGAAAAAAAACGGCCGCATATGGGAAGCGTACAAGGCCTTGGTGGTTGTTCAGAGTTTTCAGTCTTCCATTGGACTACATCCGGCCGTTCCGGCTGACCACGTTAGAACTCTGACTCAGGCCTTTAAAGCGATGACCGGCGATCCGACATACCGGCAAGACTATGAAAGAGCGCTGATGTCATCCGGTGATGCTTACGTGGGTACTGAAGCGGACACTTTGGTGAAGGCCGGCATCAAAATGATCGAAGGCTTTCGGGACGGTGTTCAGTTCCTTCGCGAACTAGGTAAGTAGGACGCGAGTGAACGCGTGTTTTTTAAGCGGCTATCCGGCAAAAACGAATTCTGCGTCAACTCCTAAGGGCGAATAGGTCAAAGAACAGGCGAAAAGGAGGTAACTATGAGCGCTCGCATTCAGTATATAGCTGTAATTTGCAAAGACCCAGAAATGGTTGCCGATTACTACAAGACATATTTCGGGCTTTCGGAAATAGGTGTTTCCCCGGCTGGTGATGTCTCGCTAACTGACGGCTTTTACAACCTGAGCTTGTTGCGCGACCGATCCGAAGTTGGCGAAGAAGCGACGCCAGTACCCTCCGCCGGGTGTACTGAATGTCGCCATGCCAGTCTCGGCTTGCACCATTTGGGAATAGCGGTAGACGATAGAGAGACAATCAAAGAGCGACTGAAGCAATATGCCCCGAATGTCGAGCTTCGCGTAGAGAACGGCGACCTCCAACATGGTGAATACCGCCTGATCGACCCAGCCGGCCTTCCCGTTAGCATATCAACTCGCCGGTTTGGCGTACCTGACCAAGCACGCCAAGTGCCGGCGATCCGACATATCGCTCTATCGGTACCGAAGAATGATGAGATGGTGGATTTCTACGCAAAGGTCTTTGGGTTCAGAGAAACCAGCACAAGCAAAAACAATCGAGCCGTCGGGAATCCCTCACGCTTTGTTGGAGATGGCTCAACCGCACTGGCGATTCTGCGTGAGCCGCGGCTCCTTAAAACGGTGGAACCTGAGGGCAGCTGCTTAAAAGGTGGTCTCAACCACTTCGGCTTCCTAGTATCGGATATGGCTGAGATGTTGCGACGCTTGCCCGAACGGACGACAAGCATACGTCCATCGGTGCGGCCGATGGCGGAGCATCGGACGGCCGACCCTGAGGGAAACGCCCTCGATGTTTCACAGCTCAAAGGATATGAGATTGATGTCAACGTTTGGGTCAGATATCCGGCGGTCATCGAAGTGGCTACAGCCTCGCCCTAGGCTGTTTCAACCGCATTTGGTTTCTATTCCATAATGCTTTTTATCTTCTCGACCGCCTCACGCGGCAGCTTTCGTAGATCTGTTACGACCTTCTCTAATTCTTCACCCGGAACCGGTTCGATTTCGAGGGCCATCCTGTTTGCCTCGCCAAGCAGTTTGGAATCCCGAAGCGCGTCCATGAACGCGTTGCGGAGCAAATCTACCCGTTCTATGGGCACCCCCGGAGGTGCCACGTAAGCCCGCCCGAGTGACGTCTCTACCAGTAGCGCGCTGAGAATTTCCCTCTCCAACTTGCTTCGGACACGGTCCAGAGCATTCTCAACGTGAGGCAGCTCCGGTGATTTCTTGATGGCCGCCTGCGTGAAGATCGTCGTCTTCCCCGTATCCAGCCATGTCTTTGCCTCTGTCGCCTTGATTGTGCTCCATTGCCAACAGCCCGCATCAATTTCTCCTCGCGCCATGGCAGTCCGAACGCCAGTCGCTCCCGAATAACCCGGGACGATCTTGAAGTTGGCTCCCAAAATATCCCTATAAGCTGTAGTCCAGGTGAGTGTCGTTGAGCCCGGTTGCGTTGCGCCCACCGCGAGGGGAGTTTGTCTTTTTACTGCGCCCTCAAGGTTTTTGACTCCCGATGCAGCCGTTGCCATACAGACGATAACGTCGCCCACGTGGGCAGCTGCCAGCCAGTTGAATTTTTCTGCCTCAAATTCTATTCCTGGCGCGCCGATCACCTGACGCAGTACCTGCATGGGGCCAAAGATCCCCACAGTTGTGCCCTCACGAGGCGCGAGCCGGTACAAGTAGTTTGCTCCGATGAGACTGCCTGCTCCAGGCATGTTTTGAACAATGATGCTCGGATTTCCTGGAATATACCTGGACAAGTGCCGGGCGAGCAGGCGCGAGTACATATCGTAGCCACCACCGGGTACGTAGGAGACGATAATGGATAGCCGCCGGCCTTTGTAAAATTCTTGTGCTTGCACCGAGCCGATTGTGACGACCAATGGAACGGCCACTATTATCGCGGTAAATAACAGACGACCGCCGCTCGACCGTTTCATTTGTAACTCCTTTCGAAGGTGTGTTGTTTAGTTGAGCGCTTCATTAGCCGCTGCATGATCTCAAAGCAATACCTTCCGGAGAATCACCCAAAACCAATGGAGCCCGATCTCAGGTGAACTCTTGCCCTGTTCGGCTTCCATGCCGGCTGGCTGGTCATCGCATCAACCGTGCGGATCGTGTCTTGAATATACGGCACTATATTGAAGGTATCTATGAAGTCAACGAGGAGTGGAAGGATCACATGGAAGGGACTGCATGCGACAGGAAGGGCAGTGGGGCAAGTGTCTCGAACCTCGACGAACTATTTTGACAAGGACTTGACTTGGGCTTTTGACGCGGCAAAGAAAACTTCATCTGTCCAGGTGTGAGTGTTGCGCAACGGCTGTGATACTACCTCGTAGCTGATTCGGATTGCCAGAGTATTTTTCCGACCGCATCCACGTCTTTTCTCCGATCCACGAGCACGATCACGGTATTTCTGCCCACCACGACGATGTCTCCTATTGAAACACGACGGGCCGTTGCCTCCTAGCAATGCATATGCGAGTATATGTGCGTGTTCGAGATCCAATTTGCTGAGGGTGTTGAGGCCGATCTTAGGAGTATTCGAATTTATTATAGAAATCAGATCCTTGATGCGATTGAGGAACAACTCGCGA
>CAYPHJ010000147.1:0-8901 GCA_964410485.1 uncultured Syntrophobacteraceae bacterium | reverse complement strand
CGCGGATAACGCCGTACCTCGGGCTGCCGTGCGGCACGAGACGCAGGGCTACGACCTGAGAAGTATCACGACATGGGAACAAGCGATTTCCTTACGGGATTGATGGAAAAACACGAAAAGATGGCGTGGATGCTCAGAGCCTTTCTGCAAGCCGAGCCGGCTTAGCGGAGAATGACCGTTTAACACCGGGGAAGAACAGACGAGAATCGCTGGGACACCACCGAAATGTCCTAACTGTCGGAACGGCCGGTTGTCCAAGGATTTCGCGTTATGGAGGCGACTCCGATGAGTCAAAATGTAGCGCAAAAGTTGATCGGCAGTCATCTGGTTGAGGGCCGAATGCAAGCGGGTGAGGAGATCGGTCTTAAGATCGATCAGACTCTCACTCAGGACGCTACCGGTACCCTGGTAATGCTCGAGCTCGAAGCCATGGATCTTCGCCGGGTCAAGACCGAGCTTTCCGCCCAGTACGTGGATCACAACCTGCTTCAGACCGATTTCAAAAACGCTGATGACCATCTGTTTCTGCGCAGCGCATGTAAGAAGTTTGGCATCTGGTATAGCCGCGCCGGAAACGGCGTCAGCCATCCGGTGCACATGGAGCGCTTCGGCATTCCCGGCAAGACTCTGCTTGGCTCGGACAGCCACACCTGTGCCGCCGGCTCGCTCGGGATGTTGGCGATCGGGGCAGGGGGGCTGGAAGTGGCGCTCGCAATGGCCGGCGAGCCCTATTACGTTAAGATGCCGAAGATCTTGGGTGTGAAGCTGATCGGCAAGTTGCCCGACTGGGTCAGTGCGAAAGATCTCATCCTCGAAATGCTGCGCCGGCATGGCGTTGATGGGGGATTCGGCAAGATCATCGAATATTACGGTCCAGGTTTAGACGGCCTGAGCGCCATGGATCGCCACGTGATTGCCAACATGGGAGCCGAGCTCGGCGCCACTACTACTGTGTTTCCTTCGGATGAGGCGGTCAAGCTTTTCCTCGAATCTCAGGAGCGTGGTGGAGATTGGGTGGAACTCATCGCTGATGAAGGTGCTGCCTACGACGGGCACGAAGAGATCAACTTATCTGAGCTTGAGCCGCTTATTGCCTGTCCGAGCAGTCCCGGGAATGTGGTTCCGGTGCGCGAGGTGGCCGGCCGAGAAATCTATCAGGCTATGATTGGATCTTCCGCGAATCCAGGACTGCGGGATTTCGCCATTCCTGCCCTTATCGTCGATGAAAAGCAAGTTCATGACCGGGTTTCTTTCGATTTCAACCCTACCTCCCGCCAGATTCTGGAAAATGTGACGGAGATGGGGTTGTTGGGGAAGCTCATACGGGCCGGAGGGCGAATCCACCAAGCCGGGTGTAACGGGTGCATTGGGATGGGGCAGGCGCCCGCTACCGGTCGGATCAGTCTCCGCACCGTACCGCGCAACTTTTTAGGTCGTTCAGGCACAAGAGAAGATCAGGTCTATCTCTGCAGTCCGGAAACTGCTGCGGCTTCGGCGCTCGCCGGTGTGATCACGGATCCACGCACACTGAAGATGGAATACCCTAAGTTCCAGCAGCCAGAGAGGCTGATCATCAATACGGACATGCTGGTCCCGCCTGCAAAGAATGCAGAGAAAGTCGAGCTTGAGAAGGGACCCAATATCGCACCATTGCCACGGTTTGATCCGCTGCCAGCGACGATAGATGGGCCGGTTCTGCTGAAACTAGCGGACAATGTTTCGACCGATGAGATCATGCCTGCGGGCGAGCAGGTGCTTCCCTATCGGAGCAATATCCCCGCCATCAGCAAATTTGTGTTTACGCGGATCGATGAAACCTACCACGACCGCGCCATGGAACACGCGCGCTCCGGCTCATTGATCGTCGCCGGCAAAAACTATGGTCAGGGATCGAGCCGCGAGCATGCCGCTATCGCACCGAGGTATCTGGGGCTTAAAGCAGTCATTGCAAAAAGTTTCGCCCGGATTCATCAGCAAAATCTTCTCAATTTCGGCATTCTGCCATTGACCTTTATCAATCCGGCTGACTGGGAGAACATCAATCAGAATGATGTCCTCATCTTATTCGATCTCCGTGAAGCAATCCGTAGCGGAAACCAAGTGAAGGTGATGAACAAAACGAAAGGAGAAACGTACATTACAGAGCATGCAATGACGGAACGGCAGGTCAAGATGGTGCTGGCGGGAAGCCTCATAAATCTGATGCGTGAGCGTCAGAATCATGATCAATAAAGCTCTTTTTGCGGTTTTCAAAATGGCCGTACGGGTTAGCCAAACCAGAATTGCGCCCGGTCTTCAGCGTCACTCGATGAACATTGCGGGCGTTGATAATCAAAAGAACTCCAGTGGGTTTCTGTTTAGCATGGAAGGGACAGTAATAGGAATTGTGAGCCACATCATGGAGACCTCTGGTTTCTGAATATATTTAATGACCAACCATGTCTCGTCGCAACTGAGTCATGACATGAATAAAACGGAATCATTCCCTAACGCCACAAACCTTGCTTTTGTCGAGGGACTTTACGTGGACTTTCTTCGAGATCCGTCGTTGGTCCCGTCGGACTGGCGTCAGTATTTCGAGAAATTTTCCAAAGAAGAGGGGGTTGTGGCCAAGCCGAGGATAGGTCCCTCCTTCCGTCCTGCGAGTCTCTTCAACCCAACAGCTCAGGCCAGCGTGGATGGTGCCACTCGTGTGGGGGAGGCTGAAGTGGCTACCCTTCAGGACCGAGTCGACGAGCTCATCCGTAACTACCGGGTGCGGGGTCACATGATTGCACGCATCGACCCGCTGGGTTTGCCGCGGCCAAGTCCTCCCGAACTTGATCCGAAGTTCTATGGCTTCACCGAAGCCGATATGGAGCGACGTTTTTCTTGCGAGACTCTCCATCGCGACGCGCCACTCACACTCCGCGAGATCCTCGAACGCTTGCGCAACACCTACTGCCGCTCGATCGGCGTACAGTTCATGCACATCGACGATCCATCTCTTAGGGGGTGGCTCCAGGAGCGTATGGAGGGCACGGAAAACCGCCTCAAGTTGAGCCGGGAGGAACAGCTCCGTATCTTCAAGCGGCTAACCGATGCGGTCATCTTCGAGGAATTCATCAGGAAAAGGTTTATTGGCGCCAAGAACTTCTCGCTGGAGGGCGCGGAAAGCCTGATCCCGCTTTTGGATCTGGCCATCGAAAGGGCCGGAGAACAGCGCATCGATGAGATTGTCTTGGCTATGGCTCACCGTGGCCGGTTAAATGTCCTCGCCAACATTGTCGGCAAGAGTCCCCGTGAGATCTTCTGGGAATTCGAAGATTCCGAGCCAGAACTATACCGGGGGCGTGGCGATGTGAAGTATCACCTGGGCTACAGCAACGACTGGGTAACAGCCTCTGGCCATAAGGTCCATCTCTCTCTGTGTTTTAATCCCAGCCACATCGAATTTGTGAACCCCGTGGCGTTGGCGCGTATGCGCGCCAAGCAAGACCGGGCTGGCGACAGAGAGAGAAGGCGCGGCATGGTGATGTTAGTCCATGGCGATGCGGGCTTTGCCGGCGAGGGTGTTGTGCAGGAGACCCTCAACCTGAGCGAGCTTGAGGCCTACACCGTGGGAGGAACCCTCCATGTAATAGTCAACAACCAAATCGGTTTTACCACGCCTCCATCCGAAGGGACCTCCAGCATCTACTGTACGGACGTGGCCAAGATACTGCAGATCCCGATCTTCCACGTTAACGGAGAGGATCCTGAGGCTGTGGCTCAGGCGATCCGGCTGGCGATGGATTTTCGCCAGACTTTTAAGCGCGACGTAGTCATCGACATGTATTGTTACCGGCTCCTCGGCCACAACGAGGGCGATGAGCCCACCTTTACGCAGCCGCTCATGTATAGGGCGATTAAGAGGCGCAGGTCTGTCGGCGAGAGTTACCTCGAGCATCTTCTCGAGCTGAACGAAATGACCCGAGAGGAGGCGGACCGCATCGCGGCCGACCGGCGCGAACATCTCGACAAAGAGCTCTCCTTAGCCAGGAAAGAGGACTACCTCCCGCGACCGCAGACGCTGGGCGGTATCTGGAAGGGCTACTGCGGCGGCCCGGAGAGTCAAGCGGAGGAGATTGAGACCGGTGTGGATAAGTCAGGATTGTTGGAGACGCTCACACGGCTGCCCGATGATTTTCACCCGCATCCGAAGATCCAACTCGGGATGCGAACGCGCCTTGAGATGGCCAATGCTAAACGTCCCCTGGATTGGTCCGCAGCCGAGGCGCTCGCCTTCGCAAGCCTTGCAATCGAAGGGTACCGCGTGCGCTTGACTGGGCAGGACAGCGCTCGGGGCACGTTCAGCCAACGGCACGCGGTCCTGTACGATTTCGAGGACGGGCATGCCTATGTCCCCCTCCAACACCTCTCGCACGACCAAGCCTCAGTCGAAATCTACAACAGCCCACTTTCAGAGCTGGCTGCGCTTGGTTTCGAGTACGGCTATAGTCTTGACTGCC
Source organism: uncultured Syntrophobacteraceae bacterium (assembly GCA_964410485.1). Taxonomy (GTDB): domain Bacteria; phylum Desulfobacterota; class Binatia; order UBA9968; family UBA9968; genus CAYPHJ01. The sequence goes on along the minus strand of CAYPHJ010000147.1, from coordinate 4,411 downwards.
CTGACGGACTCATCTTATGGGAGGCCCAGTTCGGCGACTTCGCGAACGCCGCTCAGGTGATCATCGATCAGTTTATTGCGAGCGCCGAGGACAAATGGCGCCGGCTGAGCGGCATCGTACTTCTTCTGCCCCATGGCTTTGAGGGCATGGGTCCTGAGCACTCGAGCGCAAGGCTGGAACGCTTCCTGCAGCTGGCTGCCGAAGACAACATACAGGTAGCCTACCCGAGCACTCCGGCCCAGTACTTTCACTTGTTGCGCCGTCAAGCGCAACGTCGCTGGCGCAAGCCGCTAGTGGTTATGACCCCGAAGAGCTTGCTGCGCCATCCTCGTGCAGTTTCGACCCTGGAGGACTGCGCCAAAGGGAGATTCCAGCGAATCATCCCCGACGTCCTGAACGACCGCAATGAACGCGCCGATCGCGTGATCCTCTGCAGCGGGAAGATCTATTACGAGCTGGAAAAAAAGCGGCAGGAGCTGAGTCGAAAGGACGTAGCCATAATGAGACTGGAACAGCTCTATCCACTGCCGCAGGAAGGCCTTCGGTCCACGCTATCTCTTTATGGGGATGGCACGCCTCTGTTCTGGGTTCAAGAGGAGCCGGAGAACATGGGTGCCTGGAGCTACCTGCGCCTTCAGCTCGGCGAGATGGTACATAGCCGATTGCCTTTCTCCTGCATCTCTCGCCCTGCCTCTGCTAGTCCTGCCACAGGTTCGGCCACTAGTCACAAGCAGGAGCAGGAGCGGCTTCTCAACGATGCCTTTAGTCGCACATGAGGAAATGAGCGGTCATTCCAGAGTCTTCGGCAGCATTGGAGGAAGGCTAAGGGTGTGCTCTGATAGGTGCTCGTGTTTGGTATCAAGAGCAGTGTTTGCGAGCACGAGTCACGAGCAGGATCGATGGAGAAACGAACTATGTCAGTTGAGCTGAAAGTTCCAACGGTCGGCGAGTCGATCACCGAGGTGGAGATCGGAGACTGGCTTAGATCTGAGGGGGAGACGGTAGAGCGCGACGAACCGGTGGTGGTCATTGAAACTGAGAAGGCCACGGTCGAACTCCCAGCGCCTGTTTCGGGCTCTGTCACAAAGATTCTTAAACAGAGAGGAGAGAAGGCGTCAGTAGGAGAGGTGATCGGTTACATGGATGAGGGGGAGGCCCGGCAGCAGACAACTCCGGGGAAAGCGCCAAAAGGTGCAGCGAAGGAGCCAGAGGTAGCCGTGGAGGAAATGAAATCTTCCAGTAAGGCAGAGGAGAAGATCGAGGAGCCGTATGGCGGCGCTGAAAGAGGTCTTCGCGTGATGCCAGCCGCGCGTAGAGAGCTAGCAGAGAGAGGGCTTGAAGCCGAGCAGGTGGAGGCCACCGGCCCCGGACGGCGGTTGCTTAAGGAGGACGTGGTTCGTCATGTGGAGCGTCGCCGGGAAGAAGCTAGGTCCCAACCTTCACCGGGCGCGGCTGCGCGCGAAGAAGAGGTCGTTCCGATGAGCCTGTTGCGCCGGCGGATTGCGGAGCGACTCGTCGCAGCGCAACAGAGTGCGGCGCTGCTTACGACCTTCAACGAAATCGATATGACCGCGGTGATCGTTCTACGACAAAGACACCGTGAGTCCTTTCAGCAAAAGCACGGCATCAAACTAGGCTTCATGTCGTTCTTTGTGAAAGCTTCCATCGAGGCACTAAAGCTGATACCCGAACTCAATGCCGAGATTCGCGAGAACAACGTCATTTACCGGAACTACTACGATATTGGCATCGCCGTAGGTGGCGGCAAGGGTTTGGTGGTTCCCGTCCTGCGAAATGCCGAGCGCATGAGCTTCGGCGAGATCGAGCACACCATCGAGGACTTTGCGCATCGGGCACAGGAAAATAAACTTAAGGTCGAGGAACTTCAGGGTGGCACCTTTACGATCAGTAACGGAGGAGTCTATGGTTCGCTCCTTTCAACGCCCATCGTCAACCCGCCGCAGAGCGGGGTGCTGGGACTCCACGTCATCCAGGACCGACCGGTCGGAAGGGCAGACGAGGTCGTTATTCGGCCGATGATGTACATCGCCCTGACCTATGACCATCGCATCGTCGACGGACGGGAGGCGGTAACCTTCGTCAGGCACATCAAGGATCTCATTGAGGATCCCGCGCGGATCCTGTTGGAGGCGTAGATCGTGTTCGTGCTCGTCGCCCCTATCTGCTTACCTGCCCGTCAGACCGAACACGAGCACGATTAACCAACACGAGCGCGAAAATAAGTACATATGAAGTCACCGGAGCACGATCTTATTATTATCGGTGGAGGACCCGGCGGTTATGTGGCGGCTATCCGCGCCGCCCAACTTGGGTGGAACGTGGGCTGCGTCGAAAAAGAGAAGGCCTTGGGGGGGACCTGCCTTCGGGTAGGATGCATACCGAGTAAGGCGCTGCTGGAATCGAGCGAGCTTTTCTCGGAGGCGAAACAAAATCTGGCCGATCATGGTGTTCGCCTGAAGGGGATCGAGCTCGATCTCCAGGCCATGATGCGGCGCAAAGATCAGGCCGTTAACACCCTGACCAGGGGCATCGACTTCCTGTTCAAAAAGCACGGCGTCAAGCGCTACGAAGGGTTAGGCCGCATTGCAGAGTCCCGCACTGTCGGGGTGAAATCCGAGCGGGGAGAGATCAAGCTTAAGACTCCACATATCCTGATCGCGACGGGAAGCAAAGCAGCAACGCTCCCGGGGATTGCGTTCGATAGGGAGTGGATAACGACAAGCACCGAGGCGCTTGCCTACCCTGCCGTGCCGGGTCACCTCGTGGTCATCGGCGCTGGCGCGATCGGTCTAGAGCTAGGATCGGTCTGGCGCAGACTGGGATCGAAGGTAACGGTCATCGAGATTCTGGACCGGGTCCTTCCTGAGATGGACGGAGAGTTAGCGAGCGAGGCCCTGCAGATCTTCAAAAAGCAGGGAATAGATTTTCTCCTCGGAAAACGAGTCATAGGTGTGCGGAGAGAAGGAGAAGGCTGCGTCGTCGAGTGCGACGGCATGCAATCCCTAAGCTGCGATCGGGTCTTAGTGGCGGTCGGCCGACTGCCGAATACCGATGGCCTGGGACTTGAGTCAGTGAAAGTCGAGAGGGATGAGAAAGGTCGGATCTCCGTGAGCGATCACTTCAGGACCTCCGTGGAGGGCATCTACGCCATTGGTGATGTCATCCGCGGCCCGATGCTCGCCCACAAAGCTCAAGAGGAAGGGATCGCCTGCGTGGAGCATCTCATTACGGGTTATGGCCATGTGGACTACGACGTGATCCCCAATGTTGTCTATACACAGCCGGAGTTTGCATCGGTCGGGAAGACGGAGGAGGAGCTTCAAGAGAGGCATATCGACTTCCGTAAAGGAAGCTGTCCCTTTACGGCCAACGGCCGCGCCCACACGCTTGGTCATAGAGAGGGAAGAGTCAAGGTCCTGGCCGATGCCAAAAGCGATCGGATACTCGGGATTCACATCCTCGGTCCGCGGGCGGGAGAGCTTATCGCGGAGGCATCGATAGCGATCGCCTTCGGCGGCAGCAGCGAGGACCTTGCTCGTTTGTGCCACGCCCATCCGACCCTATCCGAGGCTCTTCGCGAGGCCGCCCTCGCCGTAGCAGGCCGTAGTCTTCACAGCTAGACTAGACGATCCATACTTTCCAGTTCGCCCGGCTCTTTAGGGTGAAGCAGCGCCCTGCGCGGGTTTTAGTCGGGAGCTTGGACGATCATCGAAAGCCCGCGCGGTTCGATGCGCGCCAAAGCAAAAGTCACGGACGGCATCGCGCCGGGCGGTGGTCTGTTGCCAGCACGGCTGGTGGCAGGATTGCAAAGATCTCGATCTACCCGGCTAGGATTCCTATGGCCGCGGCTCGGCCAATCCAAGCCTGCTCATCGGCTCGGATGTTTGCGATCCGATCAGCGGCTCGTTGCCGCACCGTTCCTATCTTTACCGTGTGCGTTCGGCAGTCCCGCTCGATTAGATCCGACTTGCGTTCAAATTCCAGGTCCCGCAACCGATAGTTGATTGGCCGCCAACAAACCCACGACGGCCAAACGATGTGAAACGAAGTTAGCGCAAAGCCGGAAGAATTTCTTTGCTCCAGAGGTCGATCACTTCGAGAATATCGGGTCCAAGGGGAACGCCGAGGGTAACCTGCGTGAATCCATCGCGCGCCGCCAATGAAAAGAGTTCGGCGATCCGCGCCTTGCACTGGGCCGGCGTGCCGGCGATGATCAGACGATCCACCGCTTCGTCTGGGGTCAGCGACGCAGCATAATCGACGCCGCGATTCTCGGCGTATGCTTTTCGCACCGCTTGAATCGCCTGCGGGTCGATACCTTTTGCCTTGAGGACTTCATCCGGCCAGCCGGACGCGATATGCGAGACGAACCTTTTGGCATGCTGCCTAG